>JABDGD010000040.1 GCA_013286205.1 Candidatus Firestoneibacteriota bacterium
TCGCGGTAATGAAAGATAGAGGCGGCTAACACAGCGTCCGCTTTACCCTTCGTGATACCTTCCGCGAGATGCTCGAGCGTGCCTACCCCGCCGGAGGCAATGACCGGCACATTGACCGCGACCGAGATAGCCTTGGTTAGTTCCAGGTCATAGCCGTTCTTCATACCGTCCTGGTCCATGCTGGTGAGAAGAATTTCGCCCGCGCCCAACCTCACGCCTTCTTTGGCCCATTCGACCGCGTCTTTGCCCGTGGCCGTCCGGCCGCCGTGTGTATAAACTTCCCAGCCTTTTGAGACATCGTTGGCATCTTTTCGCTTAGCGTCGATGGCCAGAACAATACATTGGGAGCCAAACTTTTCCGCGCCATCATGAATAAGTTGAGGGTTTTGAACAGCCTTGGTGTTGAGGGAGACTTTGTCCGCGCCGGACTTGAGAAGGATGCGGATATCATCGGTCGTGCTGATGCCCCCGCCCACGGTGAGCGGCATAAAAACCGCCTCGGCGGTGCGGCGGACCACATCCAGCAGGATACCGCGTTTTTCATGGGAGGCGGTGATATCGAGAAACACTAATTCGTCCGCGCCCTCGGCATCGTACTGCTTGGCGATTTCAACCGGGTCGCCCGCGTCGCGCAGATTTTCAAAACGCACGCCTTTCACCACCCGGCCTTCTTTCACGTCCAGGCAAGGGATGATGCGTTTGGCGAGCATTATTTTTTCTTCCGGCGGGTTTTAGTGGTGGCGACCGGCTCTTTAGCGATCTTAATCGCGATCTTGAGATCGATCTTGCCGGTGTAAAGCGCCTTGCCGACAATGACCGACGAGATGCCGTACTTTTCCAACTTTTTGGAATGCTCAATGTCTTTGTAACCCGAAATACCGCCCGAGATGATGACCGGAATATCGACCTTTTGCGCCAACTCTTTGGTGCTCTTAAAGTTGGGGCCTTCCAACATGCCGTCACGCTGAATGTCCGTAAAGATAATCGCGCTGACGCCCAGGTCTTCCATTTCTTTCGCCAGATCGATGGCGGTAACTTTAGTCACCTGTTTCCAACCCTTAATGGCTACATAACCTTTTTTAGCGTCAATGCCCGCGATGATATTTTTGCCGTACTCTTTGACCGCTTCTTTCACGAAGTCTTTGTTCAACACCGCCGAGGTTCCTAGAATGACCGAAGTCACTCCGGCGTTCAGGACCTTTTCAATTGTCTTGATGTCGCGGATACCGCCGCCCATTTGCACTTTGAAATCGGTCGCCTTGATAATTTCTTTGACGTAGTCGAGATTGGAGAGTTTGCCGGAAAAAGCGCCATCCAAGTCAATCACATGAAGGCGCTTGGCGCCTTTGAGCTTCCAGAGTTTGGCCACCGAAACCGGTTCCTGGGAATAGACCGTCTCGTCGCGTAAATCGCCCTGCACCAGACGTACCGCCCGGCCTTTTCTGATATCAATCGCTGGAATAACGTACATAGCCCGACCTCAATATTTAATTTTGCTGCTTTACCAAATCTTTAAAATTCTCATAAATCTTCAGACCCACACCCTGGCTCTTCTCGGGGTGAAACTGGGTGCCAAACACGTTCTTTTCCCAAACCATGCTGGTGAAATCCAACCCGTAAGATGTCTGGGTCGCGGCGATACTATCGTTTTTCGGAACCACATAATAAGAGTGTACAAAGTAAAGATAATCCCCGTCCTTGAGCCCCTTCAGCAAAGGGTTTCCCTGCTTCTTAATCTGAATCTGGTTCCAACCCATATGGGGGACTTTTTGCCCTTGATCAAACTTCACAACCTTGCCCGCGAAAACATCCAGACCCTTGGAATTGCCAAACTCTTCGCTCTCGGAAAAGAGCATTTGAAGCCCCACGCAAACCCCCAGAAAGGGTTTGCCGGAGTTGATAAAACCTTTAATGGCTTTCGCCAGATCGGAGCGGTGCATGGCGTCCATCGAGTCTTTAAAAGCACCCACGCCTGGCAGAACCACGCCATCAGATTTTTCCACATCATGCCAGTCGCTGGTCACGCGGGTTTCAGCGCCCACCTTTTCCAGGGCTTTGGCCACGCTATGTAAATTGCCGACGCCATAATCAACTACCGTAATCATCAGAAAACCCCAAATTTTAAATTTTGAATGTTAAGTTTCCCCCAAGCCTCTTTAAAAAAATAAAGAGCCTTGGGGACGTCCTCATTTTCAATTTTTCCTAAAAGATGAAATGAGGGTAAATTAATGTGTGTTTCCGCAGAGCGGAAACTATCAACAATTTAAAATTCATAATTAAGAATTCAAAATTGCTGTTAGATTTTGCCTTTAGTGGAGGGAATACCCTTCACTTTGTCGTCATGCGCCGTGGCCATTTTGAGGGCGCGGGCAAAACTCTTAAACGCCGCTTCCACAATGTGATGGCTGTTGCGGCCATGAATTTTTTCCAGGTGCAGGTTGAACTTGCCGTTATCTACCACCGCGCGGAAGAAATCTTCCACCAGTTCGGTGTCGAAATTGCCGATACGCTTCTTCACCATCAAATCCAAATTGAAGTTGATGTAATTCCGTCCGCTTAAATCCACGACGGCACGAACCAAGGCTTCGTCCAACGGAACGTAAAAGTGACCATAGCGGGAAATACCATGCTTGTCGCCTAGAGCTTTATCCAAAGCAAAACCCAAAGCAATGCCTATATCTTCCACTGTGTGATGATCGTCAATGTGCGTGTCACCCTTAGCCTTGACGGTTAAATCAAAGCCGCTGTGTTTGCTGAGGGCTTCGAGCATGTGATTGAGAAAGGGAACCGGGGTTTTGATGTCGTTCTTGCCCGAGCCGTCCAAATTGAGGACGAGGGTAATATCAGTTTCTTTTGTTTTGCGGTGAATTGTCGCGATGCGCTGCTTAGCCATGAGTTTCTCCGTTAGAGGAGCTTCTTGAGCTCCGTTAAAAGCCGGTGATTTTGTTCCGGCGTCCCAATCGTGATGCGAAGCGAGTGTTTCAGCCTCGGATGGGAGAAGTATCTTATCAAAATGCCCTTCTTTTTGAGATTTTTGTACAGACTCTCGGCGCTGGGATGGCCCTGACGGGTGGCCAAAACAAAGTTAGCGTGGCTGTCGGGCACGGAAAAACCCATATTTCGCAGGGCCTCGGTCATGCTATCCCGCTCGAAGCGGATTTTTTTTACGTTCTTGTGAACCGTTTCCAAACTTTCGGCTGTCAAAGCCGCCAACCCGGCGGCTTGAGTCACGCGGTTCACGTTATAAGAATCTTTCACCTTCATCAGTTGTTCCACCACATCGGGATGGGCAAACACATAACCAAGGCGAACACCCGCCAGCGAGAAAGACTTGGACATGGTGCGGAGAATAAGAACATTCGGATATTTTCTAGCCAGTTCCAAACAGCTGGTATCGGCAAAATCCACATAAGCCTCATCGATCAAAACCAAACCCTTCGCTTTGACGACAAAAGCTTCAATTTCGTCCAGCGGATAACAATTACCGATAGGCGGATTGGGATAGCCAAAAAAGGTCAGCCGGGCGTTGGGCGAAAACTTTTCGAATGATAGATGAAAAAACTCGTTCAGTTTCACTTCTTTAGTTTTAGCCTCACGAATGGCGGCCAGCACGGGATAGAGACTGTAAGTAAGATCCGGATATTGAACCAGGTCGCCCTTACCCACCGAAGCAGCAAAGAGAATGGAAAGAATTTCATCCGAGCCATTCCCTACCAAAACACCTTCCACCGGCCAGTCGTACACTTCAGCCAAAGCGTGGCGAAGCGTATCGGCGGTTGGTTCAGGATAAAGTCTCAGACGTTCATCAGCCACATAATGAAAAGCCTTCAAAATCGGCGCGGGCGGAGGAAAAGGACTTTCGTTGGTATTGAGTTTGATGACTTTGGGGTCACTGGGTTGTTCCCCGGGCGTGTAACCCTTCATTTTGAGAACAGCGGGCCGGAACCACTTAGAAAGCGATTTATTTTTCATATTCACACCCAATAGTTTTTAGAAAATCAGAGCCTATAACGCACACTTTGCGCGTGCGCGGTCAAACCTTCTTCTTCAGCGAAATCCACAGTGGCTTTGCCCAGGGCTTTGAGACCCGGCTTTTTGACTTCAAGCAAGTTGGTGCGTTTTAAAAACTCGAACACCGACAAACCTGAAGAGAATCGGGCCGTGCCGTTAGTCGGCAGAACGTGGTTGGTGCCAGCGGTGTAATCACCAAAGGCTTCAGCGGTGTTCGGGCCGATAAAAATGGCGCCGGCGTGTTTCAATTCGGGAAGCCATTTTTTGGCGTCTTTCGCCAAGATTTCCAAATGTTCCGGAGCAAAGCGGTTGGAGAAAACTTGCGCTTCCTTACGAGTCTTCATCAAAATAATCGCTCCACGGCTGTTGACTGAATCGGTAGCGATCGTTTCACGCTTGAGCCAGCCTAATTGCTTACGAACTTCCGCCGCGACTTCTTTCGCATAGGATAAAGAGGTTGTCGCCATGAGGGGCATGGCCATTTCATCATGCTCCGCCTGGGCTAAAAGATCCGCCGCCGCCCAGGCGGCCGGTACGGTTCCATCGGCCAAAATCAGCACTTCACTGGGACCAGGAAACCCATCAATGCCCACCTGTCCAAATACCTTGCGTTTCGCCAGGGCCACAAACAAATTGCCAGGCCCCGTAATTTTATCCACCATAGGTACGGACTTAGTTCCGTAAGCCAAAGCCGCGATGGCCTGAGCCCCGCCAATCTTCAGAATCGTATCCGCGCCGGACAAAGCCGCCGCCGCGAGAACAATGGGATTCACCTTGCCGTCTTTTTTCACCGGTGTAACGACGACCACCTCTTTCACCCCGGCCACCTTGGCCGGAATGACATTCATGACAACTGAGGAAGGATAAGCCGCTAAGCCGCCCGGTACATAAAGGCCAGCCCGGTCCACTGGCACCCAGCGTTGGCCCGAGGCCACTTGAGAACCATTACGGAACCAATCTTTCGGTTTTTCACTGGTGTGAAAAGCCTTCACATTTTTGATGGCGATTTGAATGGCGGTTTTAATATTCGCAGGCAGCACTTTGAGCGAGGCTTTAATTTCAGCAGGAGTGACTTTGATATTCTTGGCGTTAATGGCAAAACCATCGAACTTACGGGTATAGCCAAACAAAGCCTGGTCGCCCTTGAGGCGGACATCATCCACAATGCGGTCAACGGCCTGCACCGGCGTTAAATCTTTGCCGAAAGTCTTTTTGGTCAGCGAAGCGCGGCTTCCCGCTCCCTTGAGGGACAAGAGCGGCTCCCGGCGGATGAGTTTTTCAACTGCCGCGCGGTCTTTGGAATTAGCGTAATTTAATATTCTCATTTTCTTTTCCCCTTAGGCTTTTGCGCCCAAAGTTCGGGGTAAGTGTAATAAACAAAGAACCCGGCGATAACGGTGACCGCAGCGCTCAAATCCTGCACCAAAACCCAGGAAGCGCTGTCCTGCAATTTTAAGCCGATCCGGGACAAGAAAAACAAAAACAGCGCCGCCGCGCCAGTGACGCAATAAAACAAAAACATTCTCTTTTTTTCAATGGTTTCATCTTTCAAAAAATGACGGGCCAAAATCAAAACTCCATCCAAGCAAAGAGCGGCCATAAAGAGCCAGTACAAAATCGGTTGCATGAAAACGTCAGAGTTGCCCACGAGTTTCTCCTCTTAGCTGATCCGTTTAATGTCCGCGCCCAACGCCGAAAGCTTTTCCTCAATCTTTTCGTAGCCGCGGTCCAGATGATAAATACGCTGAACCAGGGTTTCGCCGTCCGCCACAAGCCCGGCCAAAATTAAAGCCGCGCTGGCCCTAAGATCCGACGCCATCACCGGAGCGCCCGTTAGCTGCTTCACGCCCTTCACCACCGCGTGGCTGCGATCAATGGTAATATCCGCGCCCATACGGTTCATCTCAAAAACATGCATGAAGCGGTTTTCCCAGATGGTCTCAGTCACAATACTGTTGCCCGGCACTGTGGCTAAAAGCGCCATAATTTGAGCCTGCATATCCGTGGGAAAACCCGGATAGGGCAAGATCATCACGTCCGCGGGTTTATATTCGCCGCTACCTACCACCCGAATACCCTCCGAAGTCTCATCCACCGTCACGCCGATTTGGCGGAGCTTTTCAATCACCGCGCCCAACTGATGAGCGTTCGCTTTTTTCAACAGCACATTACCCCGGGTAATAGCGGCGGCTACCATAAATGTTCCGGCCTCAACCCGGTCCGGAATGACCGAGTAGTCCACACCCTTGAGCGGCTTCTTACCATGAATGACTAATTTAGAAGTTCCGTTACCCTCGATCTGCGCGCCCATAGCGATCAGGCAATTCACTAAATCTTCCACTTCGGGTTCAGTCGAGGCAGCATCAATCACCGTGGTGCCTTCGGCGGCAGTTGCGGCCAAAACCACATTCACCGTCGCGCCCAGGCTAGGGCCGTGAGGACCGGCCAAATAAATGTTAGCCCCTTTTAATTTGGAGGCGACCGCATGGACATAGCCGTGCTGAATCGTCACCTTCGCGCCCAGCTGTTCCACGCCCTTTAAATGCAAATCGATAGGACGGGCGCCAATAGCGCAACCGCCAGGTAAAGAAACCTTGGCTTCGCCCAAACGGGCCAAACAGGCTCCCAGGGAATATATAGAAGCGCGCATTGTTTTGACTAATTCATAGGGAGCCTCGAACTGATTAAAGCCCGCCGGGTCTACTTTTAACGTGTGATCGTCCAAAACAGCGTTCGCGCCTAATTTGGTCAACACATCGGTCATGGTTTTAACATCATTTAAATGAGGAACGTTACGAAGAATAGAGGGAGACTCGCCCAACAGTACGGCCGTCATCACTGGCAGGGTGGCGTTTTTAGAACCGCTAATTTCCACAGTGCCTTTAAGAACTTTGCCGCCTCTGACGGATATCTTTTGCAAAGAAAACTCCCGAAAATCTGATTAACCACAGAGTTCACGGAGTACACAGAGTAAAGAAAAAGAATTTCTTCAGGAAAGTCTTACTTTTTAACTCCGTGTACTCTGTGAACTCCGTGGTAAAAATTCCGTCTTTAAATCAAAAAGCCGCCCGTGAGGACGGCCTTTCGATAACATAAATAAAAGAAGCAGGGCCTAAGCCGAATTTTGTGTGTGTGATCATTTCTCTCGCGAAAACCGTTGCCGGTCTCGTCACAAGCGATCTTACCCGTAAACCTTTTTTCCTTTTGACGGGAAAAAATGAAGCGGACAGCTTCGAAGTTTACCTATTTGATCTTGCTCCGGATGGGGTTTGCCTAGCCGCCTTATTCACATAAGACGCGGTGGGCTCTTACCCCACCTTTTCACCCTTACCTCCCTTGCGGAAGGCGGTTTGTTTCTGTGGCACTTTCCTTCAACCCCCTATGACGGGGACCGACTGGGCGTTATCCAGCATCCTGTCCTGCGGAGTTCGGACTTTCCTCGATTGCGATCCTAAAAGGACCCAACCGCGATCACGACCTGCTTCCACTAAGCATGATAGGGGGAAAAAGAGGGGAAATCTACCAGGACAAAGAGGGAGAATAGGGCTATTAAAAGGAAAAAGAACCCGGATTTCACACCGCGAAATAGTGGAGCTAGCTTTTGATCTGATCCGCGTGTTGTTCCAAAAGGTGCTCCGCTAAAGACTCAACCTTATAGGACTTAACCCGGGACTCGGTTTGGGCGGCTTCAGACCCGTTGAGGAGCGCTTGAAGTTTCGTGATGACTTTGGTGGTTTTGTCTTTCAGGCCAGTTCCAATCTTTTCGTCTGTCATCACCACCCGCGCAATCAGAAGGCCATAGGAAGGATTACCTGTCTCCCCTTTCAAAATAGCCAGCCCTAACAGCGTTTCCATGATGCGCCAGTGGATTTTTCGCGACAGCAGTTTCTCCAGGGCCGACAAGAAAAGATTTTCAGCCTCAGTAAAATGATTCAATCCCATTTCAGAAAAGCCCATGAAATGCTGACAAACCCCCACGCCTTCCTTCTCACCCTTTTGGGTAAAAACTTCTATACCTTTCAAACCATAGGCCAGTCCATCATCAAAATGTTCAAGCTGGTTATAGGCGCGCGAAAGGATGGCATAAGTCCATCCCTGTCCGATCAAGTCTTCCTCTTCTGAAAAAAGTCTCAGCGCGTCTTTACCCGAGTTTAGAGAATCTTCCCACTTACCCATGTGAAAGGCGCTGTCCGCGCAGTAGATCTGAGCCCAAGCCAACCTGAGATGGTTGTTGGACGTTTGAAAGAAACTGTAAGCCTGTTTGGCCAGGTCATAGGTTTTTTGATCATCCTCGGTATCAGCGGATAAGTGCGCCAGTTCCAGTAGGATCATACCGGCCGCGATTTTATTGTCGTGCCGCTCAAAGATAGACAAACTTTCATTGAAATACTTTTTGGCTGACTCAAAATCCCTGTCGACCAGAGCAAGCTGGCCTAAAGAGGTAAGGTTCCAGGCCAATCCATCCCGGTAGCCCATCTGGCGGAAAAGCTCGACGCTTTCTAAAAAATATTTTCTGGCAACGTCGTTCTTTTGGTCCTGTTTTGGCTTCTGCGCCACATGAAATAAAGACCAGGCGATTCCAAAGTTGTCCTTCAAGCCTTTAAAAATCTCTAAACTTTCCTTAGCGCACTTTTCCTGCTCGTCAAAATTTCTCTGAAGGGAATAAAGCGCGCTCAAAAAGTGAAGCGCCTCGCCGATTTCCTTGGGTGCTTGAATTTCCCGCGCGTAGGCCAGCGCTGTTTTTAAAATTTTATCGGCTTTTTCCAGACGGCCCTGCTGGTAGCAAAACCAACCCTCCCGGGCTGCTGCCCGGGCATAAGCGAGCTTCCAATCGGCGTTTTCCGGAGCGTCAGAATCTGAAAAGGCCTCGGCGGCCAAGGCGAAAGCCTGTTCGCCTTCTTTGGCCAAAAACTTGATCTCGAAATATTGAAAAAAGGCGTTGTACGCTTGATTAAACAACGCGGCCGCCTGGTTTTCCACGACCCACTTCCCCGCGGCGCGGATATTATGAATTTCGGTGTCGAATTCGTGAAGGACCAACTCCTGATTTTGTCCAATCAGCCCCCTTTCACGCGCGGCCATAAAATGGCAGAAATACTCCCCATGCCGTTCGCGGATCTCTTGGTAAATCTTTAAGGATTCTCTGAGTTTCGCCTCGGCGAATTGACGGATAAGTTCCTGCATTTCATAGCGGTTCGAATAATCTTTTCGTAAAAGAGATTTATCCACCAATGCCGAAAGAAGCTCCGCTGAACATTTGGCTACCCTTTCGGCCGCTTCCTGGGAGAATCCGCCGCGAAAAACTGAGATGGCCAATAGGGTGTGTTTTTCACCATCCGTCAAAACACTCCAAGAATACTCAAATACAGCACGGAGCGATTGGTGTCTTTCGGATACGCCTGTTTGCTGCGAGGCCAAAAAGTCGAGACTCACTTCAATTTCTTCACGTATTTCTTTGCAGGAAAGAGTCTTCACCCAGGCCGCCGCCAGCTCGATCCCCAGCGGTACGCCTCCCAGCAGTTTGCAGATGCGGACCGCTTCTGGCGCGTCCTCTTCGGACAGTTCAAACCCCGGTCTGATCCGTCCGGCACAGGCGGTAAAAAAAGGAACCGCGTCAAAATGATCCAAAGGTTCCTTACTTCCGGATTTGGAACAGGACATCCCTTCTAATTCCATCACACGCTCGGCCTGTAGGTTTAAACGGGACCGGGAGGTTATCACGACTTTTATACCCGGGGCCGCGGCCAGTATTTCATTCACGAAAGCCGAACCCTCTAAAAGATGTTCAAAACCGTCCAATATCAAAAGCATGGACCGGTCTTTGAGATAACGTAAAATTTGCTGATTTATTTCAGATTCGCCGGAAAAAAAGAATCCAACCGCCTCACCAATGGCAGCGGCCAACTCATCCGCTTTGTTCACGGACACCAGGGACACTAAATAAACGCCGTCATTAAAATCCGCCAACCGCTCCTGCGCGGCCTTTAACGCCAACCGTGTTTTTCCCATCCCCCCCTGACCCACCAGTGTGATCATTCGGCAGGAGGGATCTTTTAAAAAAGCATCAACCAGTTTCAGTTCGGATTCACGGCCAAAAAAAGGTGTGCTGGGAGAAGGAAGATTATGGGGATTAGCGCTCAACAAAAGCTCCTTAAAAACACTGACAAATAAGCAACAATCAATCGCCGCTCATTTTACACATCGAATTTTAGTTTATCAGAGAAAAAGACTGAAGTTGGCGAGGCTAACAAGAAAGCGGTTACATTCGTCCTAAGAACGTTTCAAATGATCGTCGATACCTTGATTGGCCAATTCATCCGCGCGTTTGTTGAACTCACGTAAAACGTGAGTAAAACCTGTGACCTTCAGATGAATCATGTACTCTTTGGCTTTTTGATGAAGCGGAATCATGTTGGGATGCTTCACTTTGTACTGGCCTGATAGTTGGCGGATCATCAGCTGACTGTCGGCCAAAATCTCCACGGGCGAGAGTTTTTTCTTCACACAATAATCCAGCGCTTCTAAAAGCGCCTCGTACTCCGCCACGTTATTGGTAACCACACCGATATATTTGGAAATCTCATGAACGACTTTACCTTTGTCGTTCAAAATCACCGCGCCAATACCCGAAGGACCTGGGTTACCGCGGCAGGCTCCATCACTGTAAATTTGATAAGTCATGAAAGCCTCGAGAAACGGATGATTTTAGTATTTAAGAGCCCGGCGAATAGCGATCACTTCTTTGAGAATTTGACGGAAAGTTTCAAAAGTAATTTGAGTCGCCGCGTCTGATTTAGCTTGAGGCGGATTGGGATGCACTTCAGTAAAGAGACCATCAACGCCAACCGCCACCGCCGCGCGCACCAGATCCGGAACGTGCTCGCGGGTGCCACCGCTGGAAGTACCCTTGGCGGCCGGTTGTTGAACACTATGGGTGCCGTCAAAGATAACCGGACAGCCCGTCTTTTTCATTTCAGCGATCCCGCGAAAGTCGACCACCAGGTTGTTATAGCCAAACATCGTTCCCCGTTCGGTGAGCCAAACATTTTTCGCGCCAGCGTTTTTCATTTTGTCGACCACGTTACCCGTTTCCCAGGGCGCCATGAATTGAGCCTTCTTCACATTGACCACTTTGGCATGCTTAGCCGCTTCCAAGAGCAGGCTGGTTTGACGGGATAAAAAAGCGGGAATCTGAAGAACATCCGCCACCTTGGAGGCAGCTTTCACTTCCCCAATTTCATGGATGTCGGTCAAAACCGGAACACCCAGTTTTTTCTTAATCATCGCTAAGTCCTCCAGACCTTTTTTGAGGCCGGGGCCGCGAAACCCTTTGCCCGAGGTACGGTTAGCTTTGTCGTAGGAGGATTTAAACACCAGAGGAACGCCAAACTCATCCGTGATGGACTTAATGGTCTTGGCGGTTTTCAAAAGAAAATCCGTGCCTTCGATGACGCAAGGTCCCGCGATAACGAAAAACTTTCCGTTTTTTCCTAATTGAGTGACATCGATCACGGGCAACCTCTTCTTACTTTTTAGTAATCTTCTTGTGGCCGTACTTCACTGCCGCCTTCACGAATTCACGGAACAAGGGATGCGGAGCCAAAGGCCGGCTCTTGAGTTCGGGGTGGAACTGAACCCCCACGAACCAGGGATGATTAGGCAGCTCGACCATTTCTACCAATGTGCCGTCCGGAGAAACCCCCGACAGCTTCAGACCCATGGCCTTCGCCTTTTCACGGTAAACATTGTTGAATTCATAACGGTGGCGGTGGCGTTCTTGGATAAGGGTTTGTTTATATGCCTGGTAAGCCTTCGTACCCTTCTCGACCTTACAGGGATAAGCGCCCAACCGCATCGTGCCGCCTAAACCTTGAATCTTCAACTGATCGGCCATCATCGAAATGACCTCATCGGACGTGTTCGGGTCAAACTCGCCGCTATTGGCCGTGTTCAATTTCATGATATGGCGGGCAAACTCAATCACCGCGCACTGCATACCCAGACAAATACCGAAGAAGGGAATCTTTTTTTCACGGGCATATTTAATGACCTGAATCTTTCCTTCAATTCCCCGGTCTCCAAAACCACCCGGCACCAGAATGCCTGAAACACCCTTGAGCAATTTAGCCGCGCCATGCTTTTCCACATCTTCCGAGTCTACCCAGCGAAGTCTCACCTTCACCGAATTGGCCACACCCGCGTGAATAAAAGACTCCATGATGGATTTATAAGCATCGTGTAATTCAACGTATTTACCCGCGATGGCGATCTCCATCTCTTTTTTCGGGCTATAGACCTGCTTCACGAATTTAGACCACTGGGTCAGATTAGCGCGGGACGTCGCTTTCAAATGCAGCTTCTTCACCAGGAAGTCATCCAGACCCTGGGCCTGGAACAAGAGGGGCACTTCATAAATAGAGGCCGCGTCCAGCGCCTCATAAACCGCTTCGGGCTCGACGTTACAAAAGAGCGAGATCTTGTTCTTGATATCTTCCGGCAGGGGCAATTCAGATCGGCAAAGAATGACATCGGGTTGAATACCGATGGCGCGCAATTCGGCCACCGTCTTTTGGGTCGGTTTGGTTTTCAATTCACCCGAAGCCTCAATATAGGGCACCAAGGTAACATGGATATTGATGGCGTTCTCTTTGCCGATGTCATAGCGGAATTGGCGGACCGCTTCCAAGAAGGGCAAACTTTCGATATCCCCGATGGTCCCGCCGATCTCAACGATACAAACATCCACTTTTTGTTCTTTGGCGATCTTCAGGATCGATTCGCGGATTTCGTTAGTGATATGGGGAACCACTTGAACGGTTTTGCCCAAGTAATCTCCCCGGCGTTCTTTAGAAATGACCGAGTTGTAGATCTTGCCGCTGGACACACTGTTGTTTCGGCTGAGCCGCGCGGTTAAGAAGCGTTCATAGTGGCCCAGATCCAGATCGGTTTCGCCGCCGTCATCGAGCACGAAGACTTCCCCGTGCTGGTAAGGGCTCATGGTGCCCGGGTCCACATTCAGGTAAGGGTCAAACTTGGCGATAGTCACCTTCAGGCCGCGGCTCTCCAGCAAACGGCCAATCGAGGCCGAAGCGATGCCTTTACCTAAGGAAGAAACCACGCCACCGGTTACAAAAATAAACTTAGTCATGCCACTCTCCAAACAGGGTTATTTGCGTAAGAACTTCTCAACTTTTTTAACATCCGCCGGAACATCCACGGCGATCGACTCCACCTTGCGGATCGCGGCGCGGATCACCACACCGTTTTCCATAGCGCGAAGCTGTTCTAATTTTTCAGTCAATTCCAAAGGCGTCGGTTTGAGGGCGGCCATACGGTGCAGCCAGGAGGCGCGATAGCCGTAAAGACCCATGTGTTGATAGGCCTTTGGCATCCCGCCATCTCTCGGAAAAGGAATGGGGGCTCTCGAAAAATATAGCACATCCCCATTGGCGGCCAACACCGCCTTCACCACATTCGGATTCAGCCATTCCCTTTTGTTTTGCAGGGGAATCACCACCGTCGACATGAGAACTTTAGTATCTTTTTGCAGTACTTCAACCGCCGCGTCAATGGCGCTGGGGGCCATCACTGGCTCGTCGCCCTGGATATTCACCACGATATCAACTTTTTTACCCTTGACCGCGTAAGCGATGCGGTCAGTTCCGGATTTCAGCGAAGTAGGCGTCATCACTGCTATCCCGCCGGATTGTTCAACCAATCTGGCGATACGTTTGTCATCCGTCGCTACCCAGACTTCGGTTAGGCGCTTGGCTTTTTTCGCCTGACGGATCACCCGGACAATCATGGGCACACCAGCGATGAGGGCTAGGGGTTTTCCGGGAAAACGCTGGGCTCCAAAGCGGGACGGGATAACCCCGACAACCTTACTTCTTGCCATAACGCTCGACAACCATCTGGATCAAATTGGTGGTCGAACGGCCTTCCACCACGGGAATGTTAGCTACCCGGCCGCCCCGGGCCACCACCAGATCGCCGCCGATAATTTTATCAATGGCCCAGTCGCCGCCCTTGATGAGCACGTCGGGTTGAAGGGTTTTAATGACGTTATAAGGATTGTCTTCTTCAAAAAAGGTCGTGTAGTCCACGCAGGACAAAGCCAAAAGCATTTCAGCTCTTTCTTCCAGCGGGAGTAAAGGTTTCAGCGGGCCCTTAATGCGGCGCACCGAGGCGTCGCTATTGAGCGCCACCACCAAAAGGTCGCCTTGCTTGCGGGCTTCCTGCAGGTAAGTCACATGGCCTAAATGCAAAAGATCGAAAACACCGTTGGTGAAGACGACTTTTTTACCTTGGCTTTGAAGTTTTTGAAGGATGGGGGCTAACTGACTAGGTTCGAAATGGTTCAATTTGTCTCTACTTCACTTGGGATGCGTAATTATAGAGAAAGAGCCCCACAGTGGCAAGGATAACCAAGAACGGCTTATCTCAGGCGGGTTTGAGAACCAATTTCACAATTTCGGGCGGGCAAAGCAGACGCAGCGGTGGATAACAGCCGATGCCGTTGGTCACAAACAACACTGTATTTTTTTCGTGATAAAAACCGCCGGCGTATTTCCGGCCTTGGTTAGATGGAACAATCAAAGGCCCAATGAACGGAAAGCAAATTTGCCCCCCATGGCAATGACCTGAAATTTGCAGCTGAGCGCCCGACGCTTTACCCAGATAAAAGTGATCCGGATGGTGGGCCAACAAAATCTTCGCGTCCGCTTTGGCGTTACGAATGGCGCTTTCATCGCGGTTGCCAAACCAAAGCTCCGCCGCGCCCATCACCGCCAGTTTCTTGCCCTTCACCTTGTGATAAACCACCTCGTGGTCCAATACCCGAACCCCGTCTTCTTTTAAAGCGCGCGTTAAACCAATCGGGTCCGCCCCATGATCGTGATTGCCCAAAACCGCGTAAACGCCCAAGGGCGCCTTAAACCCTTTTAAAAGACCGCGCATAGCCGTAATGTCTTTTTTAAAGTTAATGAAGTCGCCCGTCAAAGCAAAGAGATCGGGTTTGAGTTCTTTCGCCTTTTTCAGAATCACTTTTAAATAATCATTTGAAAGGTATTTGCCGTAATGCAAATCCGAGATGTGGACAATCGTTAATCCTGAAAGTTCTTTCGGCCAACCTTCCAGTTTCACTTCGTATTCAGTTACCTGCGGTTGATAAAGCTGATTCTCCATGCCAAACCGCTTTAAAAAACCGAAGGGCGCCACAAACTTTTTATCCACTTTAATTTTTTCGACTTTGATTTTCTTCACCAACAGGGGTTTGAGGCGAAAGAACTTCCAGGTGAAATGGTCGAGAACCATCCACCCCACCCACGAAGACACCGCACCCATAAAAATGAGTGATGACGCGGATTGGGAGGACAATCCCGCCCAGGTGAAGTCCCATTGTTTTAAAAACAAAATGCTAAGGAAGGTTTGTATCGAGATGAAAACCGTGGACCAGGAAAGCGTCCAATAAGCCTCACCCCAGCCGCAGGGCGGATGAAAACTAATGCGATTCGTGAGAAAAATGAAAATAAGAAAAAGACAAGCCAGATAAACCCAGAAAAGCGGGTGAGCCAACATTTTTAGTGGTTCATTTCTTCCAGCAGGCGCTGAGTCAGCTCTTCCGCGGAAACCGTCGCCACGCCCAACTTTTCAACTTCAATACCGGCAGCGTAGTTCGCCAAGGCGGCCGCTTGAAGCAAAGTCGCCCCAGCGGTCAAAGCCAGGGTTAAAGTCGCGATAACCGTATCGCCCGCACCGGACACATCGTAAACTTCGCGCGCCACAGTCGGAATCGTACGGGGCTGTTGGCCCTGCTCAAAAAGGGTCATACCATGCTCACTGCGGGTTAACACCACCGACTTACATTGAAGTTTTTTCATGGCTTTAAAACCGATGGTTTCAAACGTCTCGCCCACCGCTTCGGTGCCTAGGGCTTCAGTCATTTCTTTCATATTCGGCTTCATCACGGTCACACCTTTAAACTCGAAAAAGTTGTGAAATTTCGGGTCAACTGTGATGATCTTTTTCTTAGCCTTAGCGAAAGCCACCAATTTGCGAATCACTTTGGTGGTCAACAGGCCTTTGTTGTAATCCTCAAAAATAACCCCATCAGCGTCTTTGATCGCCCTGAGGGCTTTTTGAATAACTTGATCTTGCTGCTTATCGGTTAATTCGCTTTTAACTTCACGGTCAATACGCACCACTTGCTGGGTATGGGCAATCACTCGGGTTTTTTCGGTGGTAGGTCTGTCGCTCAGGGCCAAAATGCCTGTCGTGTCTACGCCGCTCTTTTTGAGTTCGCTGACCAATTCACGTCCGGCCAAGTCTTTGCCGGTTGTTCCAATAATGGAAGCCTTGCCGCCTAAAGCCGTGATGTTGGCTGCCACGTTAGCCGCGCCGCCCGGCATTTTTTTGTCTTTTTCGCTGATCTCAACCACCGGAATGGGCGCCTCAGGAGAAATGCGGGCCACTTTGCCCTGAATATAAACATCGAGCATCAGATCGCCGATCACCACGATCTTCTTTTTTTGGAGCGAACCGACGATGCTTAAAAGTTCAGACTTATCGACCGACGAGAGGATCGATTGGTTTTTAGCGGCGGGCAGTGTTATTTTTTTCATAGTTCCTCAGGAAAAAGATCGTTGTTCCCGTTGAAGCGGGAGCAAACTCCTCAAAGAAAGGCTATTTTAGCCCGGCCTTTTCAAATTATCTAGGAAACAATCCCCTTTAACCGGTTGTATCTACTTGAACCCTCATTTCGAGCCAATGATAATAAACCCGTGCCAAGCCCATCCAAATCCTCTTCAAAAAATTTCATCTATCTATCCACCGCGGTGCTGGCGGCCTTTCTATTTCGCCTGGCTTTCGGCCTTTGCTCTGAAATCTGGTTTGTGGACCAACAGCAAATTTATCTGATCGGTCTCAAGTATTACACCACCGGCCTCTGGCCCTACTTTGGCCCCGATGTGGCGGGTGGGATTCAGCTGCCCGGAGCTCTGCAGGGTTTAGTGGTCGGCTTTCCCCTGCGTCTTTGGGCCATTCCCGAGTCTCCCTATATATTACTCAACCTTTTATCTTTCGCAGGGCTTTGCCTCTGGGCCTGGTACAGTTCTAAACGCCTGCCTCAATTCCCCCGCTGGATTCTCTGGACCTGGCTTCTCACCGCACCCTGGGTGCTCAACTGGTCAACCAACATCGACAACGACTCTTATGTGTTATTCGGAAGCTGCCTTTTCTTCGTCGGCTTCTTCGAAAGCCTGCCGCCCTTAACCTTAAATCTGATTCCTCTTTGGCTCGCTAACTTTCTAATGGGATTCGCCTTCGGTTGGAATGCCCAGTTTCACTTGTCTTACGTCATTCTGATTCCCTTTATTTTGATTTCACTGGGTTGGCAGTCATGGAAAAAGCCCGCCTTTTCACTGTTTGGGTTTTTGGCTGGAGCGATGGCGACCTATAGCCTGGTGATACCCACCTGGATTCAATATGGTTTAAGTTCAGGCAATACCGCTAACGCCATTTCCTTTAATCCTGAAAACTTTCTCAGCTTTTTCACCGTACTATTTAGATACTTGGCCTTGGCCTGCTGTGAACTTCCCCGCTTTATCGGCGCTAACGGCGCGGACCGTTTAGCGTTTTTAAAAGAAAACTGGTGGCTAGCGCCTTTTGGCCTCGTGGCCGCTTCTTTAGGGCTGATTCAATTGGGAACTTTACTAGTTGGTTGGTTTAAAACAAAGCATCCGCGGAAAGATTGGATTCTGGTTAAAATCATAACCGCTCTGACCTTTTTGCTTATTTACGCCAGCTTTCTTTTCGCCATTAAGACTCCGGCAGCGCACACCTATTACCTGACATTGCCTTTAGTCATGATTTATGGGTTTTACGCCTTGAGCCCCTGGGCGTCTAAACCTTGGTTCACCCGTTTAGCCGCTGCACTTTTAATTTGTAATATTGTTTTTCAAGCCGGAATAGCGCTTCATAACCTGCCAGTTAAATCTCTTTATAAAGACAGGACTTTGTTCGTGAAAGCCATTGAGGAAAAAAATTATCAAATTTTGGGAGAGCGTCGCCCCAATACCCAATACTAAGGAACCAGCAGATTATCCGAATCCCCCGCGATTTCAGGCAAGGTGGCTTGAAGCAGTGAAATCTCAATCGATCCAATCACAATGCCGCTTTTAATAAAAATCGGCACATGGCGGGAATCAGTCGTGACCCACATATCAATATCTTCCGAGTTGCGAAATACCGTGTCATGCTTCACATAGGGTTTAATCAAGTAACAGTCAAAAGTTCCCATGGAGACGGTTTTCTTTTCCTGCCGCACGACCGCGATAACTAAGTTGTAATTCTTGCCCGTTGAGGTGGTGGGGATAGAATATTTTTTACCCACTTCCAAAGGCAAAAGCCGGAAGTAGTAAAAACAGGAAATCAGATCCTGAGCGAAGGGCGGGATATCCACCACTTCGGGGTCCTCGTGATTATGCTGGCGCCACAGGGTATGTTTGACCTGATCATACCTTTCAGCGTTTTGAGCCTTATAGTTGCCTTCTGAAACATTGTTCTCAAACTTCCAGGTTAAAAAATCCACCGCGTCAAAATAGCTGGTCTGCACATCTTTCACCGGATAAATGGTGCTAAAGGGAAAGGCTGCCTTGGCCTTGGCTACCAACGGGTAGCAGGGTCTCTTTTCTACCGTCACCGGCGGAGCCACTTCCAGCGTTGCCTCTCCCGCGATCAGGGATAAAGCCCTGACTTCATAGACCAGCTTTTCACCCGGGGCAAAAGCTTTATTGATCTTCGGACGTTCGATCTTCTCTATTTTCACCTGACTTTCGTCCAACGTCGAAAAAACAGGGCCGTCGGTTTCTGCGCTTTTCTTCTGCACCGCCGGAGTTGCCTGCGTTAATTTTTTGAGCCGATCCCTTAGTTCGCTCGCGGTGGGAAAATTATCAGGACTAATGATTTTTAAAACTCTTCCGGGTTTCAGTTCAGAATGGATATTTAAATGATTAGCGCCGGCAATTTTGGCGGCACCCTTTTTCTCAGATCCGAAAAAGGCGTTCCCTAAAAAAGCCAGAGTTTCGCCCTCTTCCACCTTGTGGTGAATGACATAGGCGCGGTCCATTTGCTTAGTGAGAGATTTGGCCTTGGGAGCTTCCTGCCCTTTGACCGCCACAAAACCTGTCTTACCCTTGGCTACGAAAAGAAGAGAACAACCTTGAAGCGCTGCCACCAACACACACAATCCCACTAAAAAGCGGTTCATGCTTTGGCCTTGGCGCGCCGGACAAACTTGATGATGGCCATAAAAACATCGTCTTCGGAAATATCATCCATGGGGTCATGCTTGGAGCAGTAGCCTTTGCGGCAATCAGGACATTTTAAATTGCGGGGCATGAGTACCACCGCCTCATTCCCCCAGGGACCCCAGCGCACCGGGGTGGTTTCGGGAATGGGACAAAACAAAGCGACCGTAGGTGTTCCCACCGCGGCCGCGATATGCATGGTGCCGGTCGAGCCCGACAAGAAACAATCCGCTCCCTGATAGACTGCCGCCAGTTGTTTTAAGGTACATTCGCCGATGAAATAAACCGGTTTGTTTTCTAATGTGTAAAAGCCCAATAAGCTGGTGAGCTGAGCGATCAGGCCGGTCTCATCCAACCCGCCCGTCACCACGACCCTCAAATCTTTTTCCTGGCACAAGCGGGCAATAATTTCACTGTAGTGATAAATACTCCAGTTCAAAGCCGAACCTTTATGACCCGGGTGCACCACCACATAGCGCGTACCGGGCACGATGCCACGGCTTTGCAAAAGCTCAACGGCGGATTCTTTTTCAGCGGGCGTGACTGGCCATTCAATTTTAGAAGCGAATTCGGTGACGCCCAGCGGGCTTAGCAAATGCAGGTTATATTCCACCTCATGCCGGTCGCCAAAACGGCGGTGCATGTTGACGCGGGGATTAAACATAAAACTGTACCAACGGAAAGCCGTG
>JABDGD010000041.1 GCA_013286205.1 Candidatus Firestoneibacteriota bacterium
CTCCGATTACGTAAAGCGCCTTACCCAACTGGACTTTTTGGGGCGCCCAGTGCCTCATTTTGGTGATGAAGCAAAAGTTCAGCGATATGTATTGGATCAATATTAGTGATGGCGATATCCCCATCCTGGCCCTGATAGAACACACCAATTTTGTGCCGAAAGAATGGTACCAGGGCAAACACTTGATGTACGTTGCCAATTATCTGCCCCAGGACCACAAGTACTTCAAGATGAACAAGGACGAGATCTTTGCCGAGATCCTGCCCCACCTTAAAAAGGTGAATCCCCAATTTGACCCCGCAGTCATTGAGGAAATATACCTATCACAGGATCTTTACGCTCAACCCGTGGTGCCGCTTCATTACAGCGCCGTGAAACCCACTTTTGAAACGCCTATCCAGAATGTCATCCTGGCCAATATGGCCCTCACCTATCCTGAGGACCGGGGTACCAACTTCGCCGTTGATGTGGGCAATAAGGCCGCCCTGCTGGTGGACCCAGCGGTCCAAATACCCGTTTTTAAGGAATAGGCCCTTTCGGGCGCTTCTATTCGTCTTAATTTCGCTAAATCGCTGTGTTATGATTTCGCCGTCCGAATTTCAAAAGGAGCCGCTCAATGCCTAAAGTATCTTCTTTATCCGTCTTCTTTCCCTGCTACAACGAAGAAGCCAATGTGGAAAACATGGTCCGCAAGGCGCAGCAAATCCTGCCCGAGATCGCTGAAAAATGGGAAATCATTCCCGTCAACGACGGAAGCAAAGACAAAACCGGCGAGATTATCGACCGCCTGGCCAAAGAAGACCCCAATGTTCACCCTGTTCATCACATCAAGAACCAAGGCTACGGCGGAGCGGTTATTTCGGGCTACAACGCCGCCAAATACGACCTGGTTTTCTTTACGGATGGCGACCTTCAGTTTGACCTGCGCGAAATTACGCTTTTGATCGAAAAACTCGATGAGGGTGATTTGATTTTGGGCTTTCGCAAAAACCGCAGAGACCCTTTGCAGCGTAAGTTGAACGCCTATCTTTGGGGTTCATTAGTGAAGACTCTCTTTAACTTTAAGGTCAAAGATGTGGATTGCGCCTTTAAGCTAATTAAACGCCGGGTGATCGACAAGGTTCAGCTTTCCGCTGGCGGCGCCATGGTTTCGACCGAACTTTTAGCCCGCGCCAACCGCGCCGGCTTTCGCTTTGTGGAAGTGGGCGTCACCCACTATCCCCGGGTCGCCGGCACCCAAACGGGAGCCAATTTCAAAGTGATTCTCAAGGCCTTCCGGGAACTCTTTAAACTTTACGGCAAAATAAAAAACCAGCCCAAGTAATTGAGCTGGTTTTCGTTTTCTTCATAAATTCAAACTAAAATTCTGATTAACCCTGCGCTTGTAAGTAATCCAAGTGGGTTTTGGCCTGCTGTAATAAATCCGCGTTATCCGAGTACTGCAAAACCTTATTCCACGAATCCATCGCTTCTTGTTTTTTTCCTAATTTTTCATAGGCCAAAGCCATGTTGTTAAAGATCGCCGCGTCATTAGGACGCATGGAAACGGCCTTTTGGAAAGCCTGTAAAGCGTTATCCGGCTGATTCTTTTCTAAGTAGATGCTGCCTAGGTTGTATTCGCAATCCGCGCTATCCCCTAAAGCCACAGCCTTTTGAATTAAATCCAAAGCGTCATCATAGTTACCCGCGTGGAAATACATCATGGCCAGATTGTTCATGGCATCCATGTGGTTCGGGTCAAAACGCAAAGCCATTTCATACATACGAACAGCCGCGTCATTCATATCGAAGCGGGCGTAAAGATAACCCAATCCAAAGTAAGCCTGCGCGTAGGTCGGGTCGATTTCCAAGGCCTGACGCAAGTAGGTAAAGGAAGACTGATAGTGATGCAGATCAAACTGCTTTTTACCCTTCTTGTAGTAAGTCGCCGGATTGACGAATTGAACTTCTGGCTTTTCCGCCATAGTGGTTTCAGGTTCTTCAGCCGGGGCAACCGCTGGCTTGTGATGATGTTTAACCGGTTTAACGATGGCTGGTTTGTGGATTTGAGCTTCTTCAGTTTCAGTAAAACGGAAAGTCCAATGAGTGACTTCGCCTAAAAAGCCTAAAAAGACTAAGAAAATAATGAGCAGCAGCCAGCAGAAATCGACCACATCACGGGCCATATCCTTAACACCGAATTTCGCCTTAGGTTTAGGCGCCGCGGGTTTTTCAGCATAGGGGTCTGTAATAAACCCAGGTTCGGAAGTGGCGCCATCGGCTTGGGGGAGTTCCTGCCCGCACTTGACGCATATTCTGGTTCCGGCTGGATTTTCTGCCTGACACGCAGGACAAATCATTAAAAACCTCTCTAAGGCAAGCTTGGGTGATCGTTACAAGGCCCCAAAAACCTTGGTAATTTAACCTTTTCTGCGAAACGCGTCAACTTAACAATTGGCCAAAACCCAGATAAAACAACACATTTTTCACTTTCCAAATTCTAAAAATCAGAAAGGTCTGAAAATGAGCGATAAAGAGAACAATAAACCTGAATTCGGTTGGTTTTGAACCTGTTGAATGAAATAAACCGGAAATTGTGAAACGTCCACTTCCGCTGAAAACTCTTTATCAATTTTTACAACAGCGCCGACGGTTGACCAAAAAAGTTGGTTAGTCGTGCCCACCGCTACCGGAACCAAGCCCGAGCTTTGCTGTTGAAACACATAACTTTGACCATAGCTAATAGGCTGTCCATTGAGCGTCATTAAACCGCTGAGACGGCCTGAATATTGATAAAACAATGTTACCTGCCGTTGGGCTTTTTGAAGCACATCCATTTCTATTCGTCCCATCACATCCACATTATCAGGCCATTGAAATGTCCCCGCTCCCAGAGTTGAGGTATTTGAAGAACTAATCTGAATGGGCTGGGTGGTCTCATAATGAAAACCTTCGTAAAACGAAAACAGATTCCAAAGACGTTGACCGCTCACTACCCCCAGCGCTTCGCTGGACGCTCCCTTGCCCGAGGACAATAGCGGATAAGCCTGAGCGAAAGGATTCGTGCCCGTGGCAAAGCGGTACCAGCCATCAACGCCGATAAAGTTGCCTTTTTGCCTCTCCCCCGCCACCAGAAAAGTTGAGCCAATTTCCATATCGCCGAAATGATCCACCGTCTGGGTATTACCTGAAGCGTCTACCAACGCGTTCGCTTCAAACGGGACAGTACCCGTCACCCGCCACTGATCGGTAATCCAATGACTTAAACGGACGCCATATTCCATACCATTCACAGCGTAAACCACGTTGTTGCCCTGCAAACTGGGAGCTGAGATTTGATGCGGTTGATTAAAAAAAGCGTCAGGCACACCGGTATTAACCCAAAAATAATTGGGCCGTTCTTCGCGAAAAAACGAAATGGAACTTTCGTCATGAAAGGAGTCGTAAACCGGATAGGGATCCAGGCTCACCGCGGAGGCTGGGGCGGATAATGAAAAAAGGATAAGAAAAAACAGAGCTGGGATTGGGAGTGTTTTGATCCGGGATACTGACAGGCGAACCAAGGATAGCGTCATAGCGCTACCCCTTAAAACATGTAGGCAAGACGAACGTTGGGTACGGGAGAAATGCCTAAATTAAAGGTGAGGTAATTCTTTTTGTTGTATTGCGCCGCCAGATCGGAGGCATCTTGAATTTGGTAACCATAGACAACCAGTGTCGCCA
This sequence comes from Candidatus Firestoneibacteriota bacterium, assembly GCA_013286205.1. Taxonomy (GTDB): domain Bacteria; phylum Oederibacteriota; class Muellerivitia; order Muellerivitales; family Muellerivitaceae; genus Bog-1183. The sequence continues at coordinate 3,703 of JABDGD010000041.1, forward strand.
AACCGCACAGACTTCCTAAATCTTCGTTCTTAGCCGCTAACTTTCCGGTGCTGGTGTTATTCACCAAACTGAGATTATCAATGGTTTGCCAGAGTCCGGTTCCAAATAAAGCCGCTACCACCAAACCCTTCAATGGGTCGCCCGCGTAAACTTCTCCTGAGCCTGGCACAACGACTGAAATTAAAGCCGCGGCGGTAGGATCTAGAGGCTTAACACCGGGTCTGGGTGTAGGGGTTGGCATCACCGCTTGAATCGCCGGTGCCACAACAGGCGTAGGTGAAGCAGTGAGATAGGCCGAAGGAACAACTTCTGTATTCACATTGGGGGCTTCAGGAGGTGTGGGGGTACCCTGTTCGCTGGTCCAAAACTGCGGGCCAGCTTGCAAAGTCGAAAAATACCCTGTGGCAGTAAAAGAGGCGAGCGCTAAAAGAACGGTTAATAGCAGTAATTTCATAGGCATTAACTTATAACTCCGCTCAGATACTGTCAAGAAAAGGCGGTAATTAGCTTACCGCCTTTCTCAGACCCGTTTAAAACTTGATGAACTTCAAGTCCTGAATATGCGAAATATCACGCAATTCAGTCATAACCTTCTCAGACACCTCATTATCCACATTGACCATGGCAATGGCGTTACCGCCAACCGCTTGGCGGCCCACGTAAAGGCCGGCAATGTTGACCTTATTGTTGCCCAAAACCGTACCCAGGCTGCCCACAATACCCGGGCGGTCATGATGCGCCATCCAGATCATATTACCTTCCGGCGTAAAGTCAGTTGTGTTGCCGTCTAAGTTAACGATACGAACCTCAGTCTTGCCAAACACCGTTCCAGCGATGCTATGCGTTCCCTTTTCGTTGATAACAGTTACCTTGATCAAAGACGAAAAGTCGGCCACGCTGCTGTTCACCGTTTCAGAAATTTCGTAGCCGCGTTCTTTAGCGATGAAAAGCGCGTTCACATAATTAACGGACTCGCTCATCCCCTTGGAAAGAATCCCCTTCACCAAACTGAGCGTTAAAGGCTTGGTGTCATACTTGGTAATCTCGCCGCTGTACTCCACTTGGATTTTTTGAATAAAGGATTCAGCTAACTGAGAATGAAATGAGCCTATCTTTTCCACCAAGGAAAGGAAGGGTTTTAACTCTTCCAAAACCTTCGGGTCTAAAGACGGCATATTGACCGCGTTCTTCACACGCCCGCCTTTTAAAGCTTCGACCAGTTGTTCTGCCACCACAACCGCCACATTGACTTGAGCCTCTTGCGTAGCCGCGCCCAAATGAGGCACGCAAACCACGTTGTCTAAAGTCAAAAGCGGGTTGTCGAAAGGCGGTTCTTTTTCAAACACGTCCAACGCGGCTCCGGCTACCTTGCCGCTCTTAAGCGCGTCATACAAAGCGGTTTCATCAATGATGCCGCCGCGAGCGCAGTTAATCAGGCGCACGCCGTCTTTCATCTGGGCGATTTGCTTAGCGCCCAAAAGACCTTTGGTTTCTTTGGTTAACGGCGTGTGAACAGTGATAAAGTCCGCGCGCTTAATGACATCATCTAAAGTCACAATTTCAAACTCGTGACCCTTGTTCTTCGCCGGATCAACAAAGGGATCGTAAGCAATAATACGCATACCCAAGCCAATGGCTTTGCGGGCCACGTTGCTTCCGATGCGGCCCAAACCCACCACACCCAAAACCTTTTCATTTAGCTCGCAGCCCGTAAACTTGCTGCGCTCCCATTTCTTTTCCTTGAGTGATTGCTGCGCCTGAGGAATCTTGCGCGCCATCGCCATCATCATGGCAATGGTGTGTTCCGAGGTAGAAATGGTATTTCCATCCGGCGTATTCATTACGATAATCCCGCGTTTTGTGGCGGCTTCTAAATCGACGTTATCCACGCCCACGCCCGCGCGGCCAATAACCTTCAGCTTGGTAGCAGCCTTAATCAAATCGGCGGTAGCGGTGGTTCCGCTGCGAATCACCCAACCGTCATAGTCGCCCAAAACCGCTTTAAGCTCTTCGGGGGTTTTGCCGATAAACTCCACGGCTTCAATTTCTTTTTCGCGCTTGAAAACTTCCATACCTAAATCAGAAAGCTTATCCGTAATTAAAACTTTTAGCATTTGCGACTCCGCTTTAGAGATTTTCAGCCAAGAGAATTTCTTCAACCGCCTTCACGCCCGAACCCAAAGTGACTTTTTTGCCCACTTTATGCATGACCATTTCTAAACGGGCGATTTCCAAAATGACGTCCGATCCGTCGGCATAGCCCAAATGGCCTAAACGGAAAATTTTACCTTTTTGTTTTCCCTGACCACCGGCAATGCTGATGCCATAAGTGTCGCGGAAAGTTTTGTTAATGAGACCGCTGTCGACGCCATCTACCGTGATGACTGAGGTCAGAGCTGGCGAAGGGGCTGTAGGAGCGAAAAGTTTTAACCCCAGCGCTTCAACACCCGCGCGGGTGGCTTTGGCCAAAGCGGCGTGGCGCTTCCAAACGTTGTCCATGCCCTCTTGATTAATCAACTCCAAAGCCTTCTTCAACTGAATGATCAGCGAAATAGCGGGCGTCCAGGGCGTATCCGGCATTTTTTCTTCGGTCAGTTTCTTTAAAGCTTTTTCGTAGCTGAAATAGAAGCGGGGATTTTTAGCCGCTTTATTCTTTTCGATACCTGCGGCGTTAATGGCCACAAAGGCCAATCCCGGCGGAATCATGAACCCCTTTTGCGAGCCGGACAAAACCACGTCCACGCCCCAGGCATCGGTTTCAAACGGCGCCGCACCCAAACCCGAGATAGCGTCAACAACAATGATCGCTCCAGCGGCATGAACCACTTTGGTCAAAGCTTCAATATCATTCAAAACACCGGTCGAGGTTTCGTTCAGTGTCGTGAACACAATCTTCACATCCGGCGAAGCTTTTAAGCGCTTGGCCACTTCATTCACATCAACCGCTGTGCCCCATTCGGATTCATATAATTCAGGAACAACGCTATAAGCCTTGGCAATTTCAGCCCAGCGGTTGCCAAAGTGACCAGAGGAAGCCACCAGGATCTTTTCACCCGGCGAAGTCAGGTTAGCGATAGCGGATTCCATAGCGCCTGTGCCTACCGAGGCAAAGGTCATCACTTCATTTTTAGTTCTAAAGAACAGCTTCAAGCCATCATTGGCGGCCTTAAAAATGGCCTGAAATTGGGGGGTTCTATGGTGAATAATCGGCAGAGCGGCTTCGATCAAAACCTCAGCCGGAATGGGAGTTGGCCCTGGAGCCATGACGTATTTTTTAAGCATTTTTGACCTCGTAAAGTGGCCGGAAGAAGGTGGGAGGAGTGTAGAAACCGGCAATTTGGGGCTTTTTAGGCCCTTTTGGTGTTTCAATACTTTGTGAAATGTTTCACAAAGTAGGGTAAGTATAACTTTTCAAAAAGGGCTGTCAAGAAACATTGTGAAAAAAATCACAAAGTTAACTTGAGGTAAAGTTTCGGGGTTAGGAAATTAAGAAATTGGCGAGAATTTGAGCCACTTCGCTCGGGGCTTCCTGCGCCACCAAATGGCCCGCTCTGGGAACCACCGCGAATCGAACTGAGGGGTTAGCTTTCTTAAAAGCCTTCTCACTATCCGCCATAAAGGTATTGGAAGTCTCGCCTCGAATCACCAAAGCGGGCTGGGTAAGCTGTTTCGCTTTTTTCCAAACATCCGTTGGGATCGTTCGGTAGATCTGCGCTTCCCACTCGGGCGAATAGGTCAGTTTCACACCTCCCTTTTCATCGGGGGTGGTCATGCCGTCTACATAGGCTCTCAGAATTTCATCCGGCCATTTTTTGAATAGAGGCTTTTCCTTAAAGGACTCGTAAGCCTTCTCGCGGTTCTCCCATTGGCGGCGGCGGCGCAAAGCGCCTTCTACTAAACCCTTGCGAATTTCCATCCCCAGAAGGTTGTACCAAAAAACTTTGGATAAGAACGCGGGCGGCAGCATGGTTGGGTCGATCAAGACCACCCGTCCGATCAAATCAGGCCGGCGAATCGCGGCATTAAGGGTGGCTACCCCGCCCAGACTGTGTCCAATAGCGGTAATTTTTGAAACCTTCAATTGCTCTAGTCCCTTAATCAAATCATCAGCGAAGACGTCCCAGTTTTTAAGCGTATTCGCCGGCGGACAATCAGGCCAAAAAGGTCTGGCATAAAAAGAAACCGCATGAAATTTCTCAAGAAGGGGTTTGATGGCCGGGGCATAGGTAGATGGAGGAAATCCATTAGCATGAGCCAAGTGAAGGAGCGGCTGTTTGGAGTCAGGATTGAAGTCGTAGAAGTTCACGATTAAATTTCAGTCGGACTAAGCGGTGTTTTCGCCGCGGCCTTTTTGGTAAACCAAAATCGGATCTTCTTTTTTCAAGATCGCGCCTTCAGTCACCACGACTTCTTTAATATCTTTGCGGGAAGGAACCTCATACATCAGGTTCATCATGACTTCTTCCAAAATCGCGCGTAATCCGCGGGCGCCAGACTGACGCTTAATGGCCTCGCGGGCCACCGCCGAAAGAGCTTCAGGCGTGAATTTGAGCTTCACATTTTCCATCTCAAAGTAGCGCTGATATTGCTTGGTCAAAGCATTCTTCGGCTCAGTCAAAACCTTCACCAAAGCCGCTTCATCTAATTCATGCAAAGCCGCCATCACCGGCAAACGGCCGATAAATTCAGGGATCAAACCAAACTTGATAAGGTCTTCAGGCTGAACTTGGTCAAACAGTTCACCAAGCTTCTTTTCTTGCCGGGTAGAAATCTCGCCTTTGAAACCGATGCTGCGGCGTCCCAAGCGGCTTTCAATTAACTTTTCCAACCCCACAAAAGCGCCACCGCAGATAAAGAGGATATTGCTGGAGTCGACTTTGATATATTCCTGATGGGGGTGTTTGCGTCCACCTTGGGGCGGCACATTAACTTCCGTACCTTCAATGATCTTCAGAAGGGCTTGCTGAACGCCTTCGCCCGACACGTCGCGGGTAATGCTTGCGTTTTCAGACTTACGGCTGATTTTGTCGATTTCATCGATGTAGATAATACCCCGCTCAGCGCGCTGCACATCAAATTCAGCATTCTGAAGAAGTTTCAGAATAATGTTTTCCACGTCTTCGCCCACATAACCCGCTTCGGTCAAAGTGGTGGCGTCCGCTACGGCGAAAGGAACATCTAAAGTACGGGCCAAAGTTTGAGCCAACAGGGTTTTACCCACGCCAGTCGGACCAATCAACATAACGTTGCTCTTTTGGAGCTCAACATCGTCCGGACCAGTTTTGACAATCAAGCGTTTGTAATGATTATGAACGGCCACCGAAAGAACCCGCTTGGCCTTCTCTTGATCTATAACGTACTCATCCAGCACGTCTTTGATTTCCATTGGTTTGGGGACAGAAAGCTTCTGCTTGTTGACGGTTCCCTTAGTCTCACCCTTATCTTCTTCTTTGAGGATGTCGTTACAAAGGGCCACGCATTCATTGCAAATATAGACCGTTGGACCGGCAACTAGTTTTTTGACCTCGTCTTGAGTCTTTCCGCAAAAGGAACAGCGCAGAAATGAGGTTTTGTCTTTTTCACCGGCCATGGTCGTTCCTCTTACTTCTTTTTAGTTTCAATGCGCTTAGTAAGAATATCATCAATTAGGCCGTATTGCTTGGCTTCCTCGGCGGACATGAAGTAATCGCGCTCCACATCCTTCTCGATTTGACTCACCGGCTGGCCGCAATGATCTGCCAAAATTTTGTTCAATTTCTCACGAATTTTGAGGATTTCCCGGGCTTGGATTTCAATGTCCGTCGCCTGGCCCTGGGCTCCGCCCGAGGGTTGGTGAATCATAATGCGGGCGTTCGGTAAAGCGTAACGCTTGCCCTTGGCTCCCGCGGCTAACAACACCGCGCCCATGCTGGCCGCTTGGCCCACGCAAATGGTCGAAACCGGCGCCTTCATAAATTGGATCGTGTCATAAATACCCAATCCGGAGGTGACAACACCACCCGGGCTGTTGATATAGAGATTGATGTCTTTTTCCGGGTCTTCGGATTCCAAAAAGAGCAGTTGAGCGATGATGGTGTTGGCCACATCGTCGTTAATCGGCGTGCCCATCATGATGATACGGTCTTTTAAAAGACGGGAATAAATGTCATAAGACCTTTCCCCGCGGTTCGTCTGTTCAACCACAATTGGAATTAAACCCATGACATCCTCCGAGTAATATTAATTAGACTGTCTCAATCTTGGAATTCGCGATCAAAAAGTCCAGGGTCTTTTCATATTGAATCCAATCTTTAATTGAATCCACATTGCCCTGTTGCTGCACATAGCGACGAACCACATCCGCCGGCTGGTTCACATTGCCGGAGACTTTTTGAATATAAGCGTCCATATCCGCTTCTTCTGTCTTGATTTTCTCGCCCGACGAAATCTTTTCTACAATCAAAGCCAGGTGAACGTTCTTCTCGGCCACAGGTCTCAAACCTTCCACAAACTGCTTTTTCTGCTCATCCGGCAGTTGATTCACATCGATACCCTGATTGCGTAAGCGCTCTACACCTTGCTGCACTAAACGCTGCTGTTCCATATTGATCAGCGAACCCGGGATATCAAATTTATGATCCGCGATCAGCTTTTCGCCTATTTGTTCGATCATCTTGGTACGTTGTTCGGTCTCTTTGCCTTGTTTAATCTGAACTTGAATCTTTTCTTTCAAGTCTTTCAGACTTTCGGCATGACCCGCCGCTTTGGCGAAATCGTCATTCAATTCAGGCAATTGCTTGGCCTTAATTTCATGCAATTTGATAGTAAACTCAGCTTCTTTACCCGCGATATCGTTTTTGCCGTAATCCGCCGGAAAAGTAATTTTGAAAGTCTTCGAATCACCAACTTTTAAACCAATCAGATTATCTTCGAATTCTTTCAACAAGCTTTGCGAACCCAACAACACAGGATATCGGCTAGCCTTACCGCCTTCAAAAACTTTACCGTCAATTTCGCCTTCAAAATCAATCAAGACCCAATCATCGCTTATGGTCGCGCGATCATTAGTCGGCACCAATTGGGCGGTTTGGTTGCGCAATTGATCAATAGCCTTATCGATATCAGCGTCTACTACGTCGGTCTTGCCCTTTTTAACGGCCAGACCTTTGTAATTTTTCAAATCGAATACCGGCTTAATTTCAACGGTCGCCACAAACTTCAACGGGGATCCCTCGTCGAACTGTAAGTGCGTAATCTGGGGTTGCGCCACCGGATCGATCTTTTGTTCGATCAAAACTGTGCGGAAAAAGTCCGGCAATTGGTGCTGAACCATTTCTTCGCGGGCAGCCGACTTGTATTGTTTCTTAATGACATCCAAAGGTACCTTGCCTTTGCGGAAACCCGCAATTTTGGCCTCTTTGGAAATTCTTTGATAGATGCCGTCCATTTTGACTTGTACGGTTTCCGTCGGTACCTCGACGGTAATTTCTTTGGTGCATCCCGTCACATCATTCACACTGACTTTCACAAGAACTCCTTAAAATTAAATATGATCATTGCCCGGTGCGTCCCTATTGCGCCAACATCAAATATGAATGTTGGCCTGTGCGTCCCCTATTCGGGGACTGCACCAATTTCCAAAATTTTACCCGTCAAACTTTGTTTGACGGAAACCTAATGGAAAAATTGGTGCGCGGGGGGGGAGTTGAACCCCCACGGGTTACCCCGCCAGAACCTAAATCTGGTGCGTCTGCCAGTTTCGCCACCCACGCATTAAACCTAGTCATCAGCACCGAACTTGGTTCAACTAACGGCTTTTTCCCTTAAAAACAGGAACCCATCTTAACCACAGCCACAACTAACGTCAATTTCAGAGGCCCAGAATATAGGGAAAAACATGGGCAAAAGATAGGCAGAATGGGTTATTCTCCTGCAGTCGTTTCACTTTACCGTTTCGGACTAAACCATGCCCCATCTCATTCCATCCAAAGTTGACCTGGTCATTATCGGCGGGGGTATCAATGGCGCCGGCTTAGCAGCCCAGGCTGCCCAGGCGGGGCTTTCCGTTGTTTTGTTCGAAAAAGATGACTTTGCCTCCGGCACTTCCAGCAAATCTACCAAGCTTTTTCATGGCGGCATCCGCTATTTGGAACAGGCCCGCTTTTCACTGGTCTTCGAGGGCCTGCACGAGCGCAACAAGCTTCTAACTATGGTTCCCCACTTGGCCAGACCCGTTTCATTTTTATTACCGGTCTATAAGGGTGATCAACGTCCCGCTTGGATGCTCAAAATTGGGTTGATGCTTTATGACCTTTTGGCGGGCTCTCACAACATTGCCAAGCACCAATGGTTTTCACCTTCCGAAGCCTTAGCTAAAGCGCCTGCGCTCAAAAGCCAGGGGCTCAAGGGCTGCGGTCTCTATTACGACCTGCAAACAAATGATGCCCGCTTGGTGCTGGAGAATATTTTGGCGACCGAACAAGCCGGCGCTAAGTGTTTTAACTACCACCAAGTCACCGACATTGATCAGGAAGCTGCTGGCTACCATGTGACCTACTGGGATGACCTTGCTCAAAAAACCGGAACCCTTTTTACCTCCTGCCTGGTAAACGCCTCCGGCCCCTGGGCCAACGAAACCGCGGAGATGATTTCTTCCGGCGCTGACAAGCTGGTTCGCCCTACCCGTGGAACCCACATTGTGGTTCCTGAGATTTTGACCGATCACGCCGTACTCATTACCACCCAGGGAGATAACCGAATCATCTTTGTGATTCCCTGGCGTGGTTACAGCCTGATTGGCACCACCGACATTGACGACTCCACCAACCCGGATTCAACCCATCCCACTCAGGAAGAAATCGACTATCTGATTGAACAAGCCGCCCGGGTATTCCCTGGCGCTTCCTTGACCAAAGAAAAAGTCATCTCCGCCTTCGCGGGACTCAGACCTCTAGCCTGGGGTAGCGAAAAACAAGCCTCGTCTGTTTCCCGGGAAGATCAAATTATCCGCAAGCGCCGTTTGATCACTATCGTGGGCGGCAAGCTCACCACTTATCATCTGATGGCACAACATGCCCTTCAGCAAGTCATGCAAATTTTGGACCGCAAAAACCCTAACCGCGCCGCCGGCTTGCCGGGTCTGCCGGACAAACCCTGGGCTGAGTTTTTAAAAACCTCCGTAGCTAACTGGATGGTTGAGTATGACTTAACCGCGGCTCAAGCGGATCACCTGGCTCACCTCTATGGCCAAAGAGCCGAGCAGGTTTTGGCTCTCACAAAAGAAAATGCCAAACTCAAGCAGCCTCTTCACCCTGACCGGCCCGAATTAGGCGCCCAGGTGATCTTCGCTGTTCAAAAAGAAAAAGCCTTTCACCTGGACGATGTTATGCTCCGCCGTTTAGAAATCGGTTATAGCGCCCAGCGCTGGGGTCAAAGCAGTGAAACTGCTTCTCATTTGATGGCTCAAGAGCTTGAGTGGGACGAAGACACCCGCTTAAAAGAACTAGAAGCCTATCGGACTCAGTTGTTCCCGCAACCACCCCGGTAAGCCCTTCAAAACAAGCCAACTTCTCTTGAATTAGGCCCCTTTAGGCCCTAGATTACCCCAATTATCTTTTAGTCAATGGAAGCTATCTCGGAGGAATGTCATGGAAAAAGTGGTCATTATTGGATCTGGACCCGCTGGATACACAGCCGCCCTTTATACGTCGCGCGCTAACCTAAGCCCCTTATTGATTGATGGCAGTCAACCAGGCGGTCAATTAACCACGACTACCGAAGTCGAGAATTTCCCCGGCTTCCCAGAGGGCATCATGGGCCCGCAATTGATGCAAAACATGAAGGAACAGGCCGCTCGTTTTGGAACCCGTTATAAGAACGGTATGGTCACCAAAGTCGATTTCTCCAAACGTCCTTTTAAAATTTGGGTAGATGAAACCGAATTGATTGAAGCCGAATCCGTCATTATCGCTACCGGCGCTTCCGCCAAATACGGTGGAGTTCCGCGCGAAAAAGAGCTTTTAGGCCGTGGCGTATCCGCTTGCGCAACTTGCGATGGCTTCTTTTTTAAGAATCAAGAAATCGCGGTGGTCGGCGGCGGCGACAGCGCCATGGAAGAAGCTAACTTCTTGACCAAGTTTGGCAAGAGCGTCACCATCATCCATCGCCGCGAGGAATTTAAAGCCTCCAAGATCATGCTGGATAGGGCCAAAGCTAATCCGAAAATTCAGTGGATGCTCAACTCGACCATTACTGAGTTAGAAGGCAAAGACACTTTGACCGGCATGAAGGTTAAAAACCATAAGACCCACGAAGAGAAGCAGTATCCCTTCACCGGTCTTTTCTTCGCCATCGGCCACACGCCAAACACTGGTATCTTTAAAGGCGTTTTGGATATGGACGAGGTGGGCTATTTGAAATTGCCGGTTCCTAACCGAACCATCACCAATATTCCAGGCGTCTTTGCCGCGGGCGACGTGGCGGATCATTACTACCGCCAGGCCATTTCAGCGGCGGGCATGGGTTGCCAGGCCGCGATTGAGGCTGAACGCTGGTTGTCGGAACACGAAAAGTAACAGCTGTTTAGTAAAAAGGCCAAAACCCATTGGGTTTTGGCCTTTTTTGTTTAACCACAACATTCAATTAATCGAAGTCCGGCTGAACCCCGAGCCATATAAAAGCATCGTCCAGGCTTTGCGTAACACGAATCGTTAGCCCCATGTTCAATGCCACCGACTCCCCCAATCGTTTCGGATCCACCAATGGTTGTTTGCCCAACCAGACAAACCGGCACTTTTTCACGACGCCCTCCGCGAAAAGTTTTTGATATTTTTCCACACTAATTTGAGCGTAATGAATCCGTTCATTGTCGTTCATTGCCCCGGCTACCGTGCGGTAATCAACTAATACTTTAGTCGCCTGATGGCGGGCACAAGCCTCTAATATCGCGTCAGTTGTTTCAATCGAAGATAGATACTCAAAATCCCCCTCAATCAGGGCGTAAAGATACTCGTTTCGAAGATTAGTTTTGACAGTCAAAGCCATGAATGAAATCCTCTAAAATAGGTGTCTTTTCGGGGCCCACTTTAATCTTTTACCGCAATTCAAATACTACGTAAAACCAGTATTCGCGACCTATGTTAAAAGTATCTATCTTTTAACAACGCATGCCCCAAAACAAAGTAACAGCCCGCATCGGTCATGGAAAAAATACCAAAAGCGATCATCGTCCAACTGGTCAGGTACAGATTGAGCCGGTGGGCCCTTTCATGCAGTTGATCGTGGGCAATGTCCATCCGTCGGCCAAGCCAGAGATATACCACGAAAATAAGAAGCATCGGCAGGGCAAAACCAAAGTTATAAAGCAAAATTAATCCCGCGACGCCCGCAAAATCCAAATGCAGAGCGGCATAGCGGCCCAGAGCGATAATGTAAGGCAGGGATGTCGGAAAAGAAGTCACAGAAAAAATAACTCCCACTACAAAAGCAAACCAGATATTCATGGACTTCAACTTGGAAATAAGCCAATTCTCCTGGCCGGACCATCCTTTTTTCTTCTTCCATCCGAAATACCAGAAGCCAAGACCCGCCATGATAAGACCGGTGAGAAACTCCGCCTGGTAGTAATTAACGTCCGGAATATGATCCAGAGAAGGAAAATAGGAGTTTAAAAACTGACGCAATTGATCCAGCGCAAGATAGCCCAGTAAACCACAGACAAAATAAGCCCCAATGAGCCCCGTGAGATAGCTAAGGGCGTTTCGGATGGGCTGGGTTGTGGTGAACATCAATACGAAAAGAATAATCTGAAATGTGGTCGATAGGCTGTCGAATAGCGAGACCGAAAAGGTATAGAAAATCTGGTTCATGATGTTTTTTTCGTAAAGGTTGTTCGGCTTTTCGTTATCATAGGCGTCATTATATCGGCAGGTGAAAAATTTGATTTTTATATTTTAAAAACTATTTAAAAGGTAACTCTTATGGACGACCCAAACATTTATCAGTATCTGCCTTATTACCCTTCGGTATGCGTTATTTTGTGTGTATTCTCAATACTGGTCTTCGTTATCACACTCTTCGCCACAGTCGCTAATCTTTATCAAACTCTTTTTAAACACGGCGGATTCCGGTTCTATTACGCGGCTATTACCGCCATCTCCGTGGTGCTAGCCTGTCATTATTACGAGCTTTACACCGACATCGACTCCACCATTCCTCTTCTCATCGCCGACCGGGATCAAGAAACATTTATGATGATCCTCTCCCTTTCGATACCCGTAGCGATTCTGGCTGCCGCCGCTCTTATCCTCAACAAGTTCAGCCCTAAAGAAACGCCGTTACTGGAGAACACAGTTATCCAGGAGAAATTCGACGCGTGGATGAAAAAAAGAAAGCCCAGAACCATCCGCAAAATCTCCCGAAAACCCAATCAACGTTTGGCCCTCATCATCAGCGATGAAAAAGCTACGCAGCACATGGTTAAACGCTGTCTGGAAAAAGAAAAATTATTGGTAGTCGAGGCTGAAACTGGATCAGACGGCTTATCTCTTGCCTCCATGAATTACCCGGACCTGGTGGTTGTGGATCTGGGGCTAAAAGACATGGAAGGCCTCAAAATCTCGATCCGTCTAAGGGAATGGACTCTGGCTCCCATCATTATTCTCGCTAATGGTTTAAGCGAAAACGAAGCGGCGGCGCGAACCAACAACGGACATGATTATTACCTGGCAAAGCCCTTCACCACTGGAGAGTTAGCCGAGGTCGTCTCAATCGTTTTGAGGAATATTCATCAGAACACTGACTGGAAAGATGAATCGGTTTTCCAGACACCGATTTTCAAACTGGATCGAGGAACTCGAGTTCTCACCGTGAGAAAAAAAGAAGTTCACTTAACCCCGCACGAACATCATCTTTTGAACTTCCTTATCAATCACGCGGGACAAATCGTTACTCTGAGAATGATTAATCACGAGTTCTGGGGAAAGCATATCGACGAGGACGGCCTGAGACACTATATTCATCAACTACGCCATAAGATCGAGTTAGATCCGGTGGCACCTAAGTATATTTTGACTGAACCGGGAATGGGCTACCAACTGAAACACCGGTAGGACAAAGTCTAAAGCCTTATGAAAATAACCGCAGATAATCGTTATTAATATCCACACACAAGACTCTGGTTTGCCCTTCCCCATCCTTAAAAACACGGCAGAAGGTCACGCAGGAATTGCCGGTGGCCAGTGATATGTAGGGTTCTGTCACAAAGGTGCTGCGGCGGTGCCCCGCGTTAAAGAGCATGTAATAAAAGTCTTTCATCGAATGGTCTGTATTCTTTTCAGCGGGCCTAAACATCAGCCGGTTCTTATTCCGGATGCCGGCGTTAGAAAAAACCGTGTCAGAAACTTGAACCCCGTCTTTATCCAGCACATATAAACACTCTACTGACGGAAAATGGTGGATCAGTTCCAAGAGCCTGGCATCAAAGTTATAAACAGTACTTTTGGTCAATTCCGACTGAATTTTCCGGGTCATTCTTTCGTGTTTCTTAAAATTATCGTCTTTAATTTTAAGTTTCTCGAAGAGGGCTTCTTTTAAATGAGTCTGAAAGTCTCGAACTTGAAATGAAACCACATGGTTTTTAATTTCTTCTTTTGGCTGCGGCTTATAGAAATAGAAGCCTTGCATCATATCCACACCCAACTCAGTCACAAACAAAGCCTCTTCCTCAGTTTCGATGCCTTCCGAGACGATCAACGCGCCAATCTTGTGGGCCAGGTTCACCAAAGACTTAAAAATTTCTTGTTTGTAAAAGTCTTTCACTATCCCATGAACCAGATATTGGTCGATCTTGAGGATGTCTGGTTTGAGCAAAGGAATGCGGTTCAAATTGGAATGCCCCGCGCCCACATCGTCCAGCGCGATTAGAAAGCCATATTGTCGGTAGGTATGAATAAACTTTTGAAGGGCTTCAATGTCTTCCACATTAGATTCAATAATTTCGATCGCTACGCTTTGCGGGCTGATGCCCAGCGATTGAACCTGTTGAATCAAGCTTCCTGAGCCCACTACCCCCTGGTCAATAATGGAAGCCTCGAAATTGAGGGAAAGAATAGCGTCAGGTTCTTTTTTTTGAATCTCTTTGAAGTTTTCAAGAACCGTTTTACGGCACAGACGGTCCAGTTCCAACACCACACCCATGGGCACAGCCTGATGAAAAAGCGCCTTAGGCGAAATAAGCTTATGGGTTAACGGATGAATGCCGCGGGTCAAGCCCTCATAACCCACAATCGTTTTCTTACGAACCGAAACGATAGGCTGAAAATGAGCGACAAGACATTCGCCGTCCAAAATCTGTTGAAGATTAAAGGGAGATTCGTTCATTCGAAACGCTTTCCTTCAATGATGATCTGGTTAACTATCGGACTTCCAACCCTACATTTCCATAATCACCGGCAAAATCATGGGCCGGCGGTTCGACTTTTGACTAAAGAACTTTTGAAGGGACTTCCTCATCGCTTCCTTCACTGAATTCCAATCCGTGTTCTTATCGTAGTTTTCGTCGTCTAAGACGCGTTTGACGCATTGACGTGCTTCGGTCATCAGGTCTTCCGAAATGGTTTCGGTAAAGCCTCTCGTCACCAAATCCGGCCCCCCCACAATTTTGCCGCTATTCGTGTCTATCGTCACCATCGCCACCACTACCCCATCCTGGGACAAATGCAGACGGTCTCTCAACACCACATTACCCACGTCGGCCACATGTTTTCCATCCACCAGGATAATGCCGCCATTGGACTCTTTTTCAATGTGAGCTTCGTCGCCTTCGACGATAAACTTCTCACCGTTTTCAAGCACGATCGTGTTTTCCATGGCCACGCCCATTTCCTCAGCCAAACGGGCATGCAATACCAGATGACGGTATTCCCCATGAACCGGAATGAAATACTTGGGCTTCACCAGCGCCAGCATCATTTTCTGTTCTTCGCGGCAAGCATGGCCTGACACATGGATTTCCGATACCGCTTCATACAAAACTTCAGCGCCCTGACGGTAAAGATGATTGATGATGTTGGAGATCGGTCTTTCGTTGCCCGGAATAGTGCGGGCTGAGAGAATGACCATATCATCCGGCTTGAGCGTAATAAATTTATGGTCGCCCATGGCCATGCGGGTAACCGAGCTCATCGGCTCGCCCTGGCTGCCAGTGGTAATAATCACAATTTCTTTGGGGTCATAGCCCTTCAGATTGTCGGGTTGCACCAGCATGTTGGACGGGATATGAATAAAGCCTAGATCACTGGCGACCCGGGTATTGCGTATCATGCTGCGGCCCATAATGCAGACCTTACGTCCCACCTTCTTGGCCGCTTCCACCACTTGTTGAACGCGGTGAATATTGCTGGCAAAACATGCCACGATAATGCGCTGTTTAGCCTTGGGGAAAATACGGTCGAATTCCTCGCCGACGACCTTCTCGGACAAGGTGTAACCTTCCCGCTCCACATTGGTGGAATCGGACATCAGCATTAACACACCCTTGGTGCCGTAATAAGCGAAACGATTTAGGTCGATGGGAATGCCATCAATGGGAGTAGGGTCGATTTTAAAATCGCCCGTATGAATTACCACGCCTACCGGAGTGGTAATGGCCAAACCTACAGCATCCACGATGCTATGGGTTACACGGATGAACTCAATGTGGAAGGGGCCTAAATCGAACTCGTTTTTGGGGTCCACTTCAATAAACACCGGCGGGTTAGGCAGGGTAAACTCTTCCAATTTGGCTTTTACAAAACCGATAGTTAATTTGGTGCCGTAAATCGGAACGTTTAGTTTTTGAAGCAGGTAAGGCACG
>JABDGD010000042.1 GCA_013286205.1 Candidatus Firestoneibacteriota bacterium
GAAGCTTCACGCTTTGAGGCATCATGCCCATGGGTGTTTGTTGAAGGATCGGCAGAAACAAAATAATGTCATCGCCCACCATCACTTGAAGACGGTGCGCCAATTCGGCGCCTAAAAAAATACGTTCAGACCTACCTGAGCCAGCCGTTTCCGGCATTCTTAAATCAGTCGATTTGGCGTCCCAGAGAAATTTATTAAGATCCGCCACCGCCTGCGGATGATCGGGGTCTACACCCCACACCATCACCCCTACTGACTTCTCTTTAGACCGGGCCAATGCCTGCCCTTCGGTGTAAGGCCCCACCGCAATCACGTGATCCATTTTGCCGACGATTTCAGCGATCTTCGCGGAATCAGCCAGGGTGTGGTTTTCGTAACCCGTAATGATGATGTGAGCGTTCATCCCCACAATTTTGGACTTCAAGTCTTCGTCAAAGCCGTTCATGACCGAAAGAACCACGTTAAGCGCCATCACGCCAATGGCCACACCAATGACGGAAATCCAAGTGAGAACAGATATGGCCGAGCGCTTACGCTTCGAGCGTAAGTAGCGGAGGCCTAGAAAGATTTCAAAGGAAGCGCTCAAGGAATCGGTATCCATTTCAAGAATTCAATTTGATCATTATGCCCTAAGTGAAAACCATAAACACTCTGTGTATCTTGGTTGAAAAGAACCACGGAATCAAAGGAGAAAAGTCGTTTTAAGTTCTTATCGAATTTATAGGTACGGAAAGACGGATTATATTCTGTATTGCTAACTTGAAAATGATAGATCGCCTTATCCTTCTCAAAACGATAAAGCGCGTAAGTATCGCCAGACTGGTCTTTGGCTATGACCCTTAAAAAATGATATTGATCTATCACCGGAAAGGAACTGGTATCGCCGAAATCCGCCTCAGGAAGGGTGGCTGACTTTTTTAAGAGCTTTCCCTTTCGGTCATAAGTCCAAGTTTGTCCAACCTCTTTGCTGGAAATGAGAATATTACCCTGACTATCCACCCGTAAGTGCGGTCTAGAGGCGCCCTCCCAGCGAAAGAACCCAATGCGCTTTCCTGTCTTATCGTAAACATGAACCAAGGATTTCGTGGCGCTGAGCAAATAGAAATTTTCTTGAGAATCCACGGCACATTCCGATGGAGGACCGAAAACCTCCACCTTCATCGAAAACAGAACTTCCGGCTTGTATGTTTCCGCCAACACGGGCGAACAAAGCCAAAGAGATCCAAAAACAACGAGAGCAGCCGTAAGGAGGGCCTTTTTAGGAGAAAAAATGTCAGGAGAGAAGAAGATTTCAAAGGAAGAATTCAAACCAATACCATCCTAATCAAAAATAAAAGTCAAAAGAAACCGCCGCGTCAATCTCCTAGTAATCAATAACCGTATAACGTCCGCCATTACCCGAAAGTAATTGAGTGGACCAAATATCAACCGTATTTCCGAATCCAGTATCCACACCAATCGTATAAGGAGCATATGCGTTCGTGGTAACCCCTCCTACTGTTAAAGTCGAAGAAGTAACCTGACTAAATGTGGCTAAACGGGCTTTAGCAAAAACTTCAAACCCGAACGAATCACCAATCGCCAAGAACTGCCCTATGCCAAGCGAACCGCCCAAAACATCACCGGTAAAAGTTGCGCTTTCATTAGGATCAGTTGAAAGATTCGTGTCATACCCGGTGAAGGTAACCACCGCATGATAATAACCTCCACCGACCATCAAATAAGTCCTCGCACCTTTGGAGTGAAAGGGATAAAAATACCAATTTAGGGAAGCGCTCATCAATTCAGGGCTAAAACTTTCACTTCGCAAATCTCCGCTCGAGTCGCTAATTTGATAAAACTCCGAACCCGAAGAAATATTTTCAAAACTAATCGAAAGCGCGAAATCATCGTTGATTTTACGTCCAAATTCCAACCCAGCAACAACCCCGCTATTACTGGTACTACTCGTTACTTTTTCAGGACTAACTACAATCGCGTTCCAGGCTTTTACTCCATTAATCAGATCGCCAAAAACAGAGTAGTCATATCCCCCGTAAACTTTAATCCACCAGTTTTTGGACAAATCATATTTAACTTGATTGGTTTTATTCAGTTCCACTTGGGGCGTACTGGAAAGCGGTTTATCAGAAACCGTTAAATTCGGAGTTGCGCTTGAATTTTGTGGTTTTGGAAGTAACGGAAGTAAACTGGCGCTCATAAAATTTTGAACCGTGGGATTATTCGGATTAACTTTAAGGCTCATTTGACAGGCGTCGTAAGCTTCTTGAAACTTTCTCTCGCGGGCATAGGCATAACCCATCAATACATAAGCCTGCCAATAACTCGGGTTCAACTGAACTACTTCCTTCATCACGGAAACCGTTTCATCAAACTGGCCCAGATTATAGAAAGTCAGACCCCGTTGGTAATCAGCATCGGCCGTTTGCGACTCCGCAGCTGAAGTCAAAAAACAAAAGACAGATAACCCCATTAAAAATTTCTTTAATGTCGGTTTGTTGACTCTCATTCAAAAACCATCTTTTCTTCATCATCTCGATGACGAAGCAGCGGGAATAAGATCACATCCCTAATCGAAGGGCTATTGGTCAAGAACATCAAAAGACGGTCAATACCGATACCCACGCCCCCCGCCGGAGGCATGCCGTAGGACAGGGCCAAAATGAAGTCTTCATCCAGATACATTCCCTCTTCGTCGCCCGCTTTACGTAGATCAACCTGTTTTTCAAAGCGCTTGCGCTGGTCAATCGGGTCGTTCAATTCAGAGAAACCATTCGCCAATTCACGGCCCAGGATGAACAATTCAAAACGTTCGGTTAAAGACGGATTATCAGCCTTGGCTTTCGCCAAAGGCGAAACTTCCACTGGGAAGTCCGTAATAAAGGTGGGTTGCACCAACTTGGATTCGCACAATTCGCCAAAGAGCATATAAGCCAACTCAGCTTTCGACAGGCTGTCGATATGCTTCACGACCGCCGAAGTGCCCTTCACGCGGCGTTTCAGTTCTTCTACATCAACGGTGTCATAGTCAATGCCACCCAATTCCTTCAGGGCTTGTAGCAAAGGCAAACGCTTAAAGGGTGGGGTGAAATCCACTTCCACTTGTTCGCCTTCAGGGCCCACCATAAACTTCAGACCTTTGCCCGCAACCTTCGCCGCTTCAGCCAAAAGGTTTTCGGTTAAAGCCATCACGGATTCGTTATTGCCGTAGGCCTGGTAGGCTTCCAGCATGGTGAATTCGGGATTGTGCTTAATGCTGATACCTTCATTGCGGAAGTTACGGTTAATTTCATACACCCGTTCAAACCCGCCCACCAACAAACGCTTCAAATAAAGTTCAGGAGCGATGCGTAAGAACATATCCATATCTAGGGCGTTGTGATGAGTCTTAAAAGGCTTGGCCGCCGCGCCGCCCGGGATGCTGTGCATCATGGGCGTTTCGACTTCAAGGAAGTTACTGCCATCTAAATAAGCGCGAATGGCCCTGACCACTTTAGAGCGGGTCTCAAAGGTTTTGCGAACATCGTCATTCACCATCAAATCCACATAGCGGTTACGGTAACGGGCTTCCACGTCGGTTAAGCCGTGCCATTTTTCCGGCATGGGATGCAGAGACTTGCTGAGAACCGTAAAGGAGGTAACGTGAACGCTCACTTCGCCCGTCTTTGTCTTAAAGGGAAAACCCTTCACGCCAATGATGTCGCCCAGATCGAGCAGCTTGAAAACCGCGTAAGCGTCTTCGCCGACTCCGTCTTTTTTTACATAGACCTGAATCTTGCCTTTGCCATCTTGCAAATGCGCGAAAGCGCTCTTGCCCATATCACGAATCGTCATCAAACGGCCCGCCACCGAAACACTCACTGTTTCGTCATGTTGACCCGCTTCAAGACCGCGGTATTTATCGACAATCTCATTGGAATGATGGCTTTGGTCATAAGCGGCAGAAGGATAAGGGTTAATGCCCTTCTCACGGAGCGCCTTTAGTTTTTCGATGCGGATTTTGACAAACTCGTTTAATTCGGACATGGGATTCTATTTCTCCTCAAATTTGAACGGCAGTATAGCATTAGAAAACAGCAATAAACCGCTACCACCACTTCGTCGGTATTTTATCCTTCGCAAATCGGCGAAGTTCTTTACCAGTCAAGGCTTCAACGACATATGCATTTTCCGACCCGATCAGCAGAACGTCGTTATCATCCGGTGAAAAGGATGGTTCAAGCTTGCCTTTTTCATAACCAGGCAAATTTTTATCAATTTGAATTTGGATATTACTCATTAAATCCACAAGCCAAATACTGTAAGGAGTTCCAAGAGGATATTCATAATTTTTAACGACTATGCGTTTGTTTGAATTGCCCAATAAAGGTTTGGCATCCAAATCATCGGTGAAATAATGAATCGGTTTCAAACTCCCCTTTTGTTTAAAAAATTCCAAATTTCCATTATTCGGACTGTCAAACTTTCTCATAAAAAATTCGTGGCCGTCCTTTTGTTCCCGCATAACATCTTTATATTTCAAGTATTTATAATTTGATACACCGCCTGTTCCTCTTCCGCATGACCAATCACCCCAATTAGATTTCGTGGCCACAAAATCTAAATTATTTCCAACAAAGTAAAAATTACCATCATTGGTTGTATTTAAAACATATAAGGCATTTACATTAACGGGAGTTAGGTACTCGTCACCGAAAGTTATCGTTGTGCCATCCTGATAAACCGCTGAGTAGGAGTGCCAGCCATCAAACTCATTCTTTACCGACTCACAGCCAGATTCCGGAATTTCAACCCGATATTGATTATTAGAGGATTTAATTTCTTCTGAGGATGTCACTTTCGTTTTAAGAACAAAAATGCCTTTATACCCATTAGGCAATACCATGACGATTTGTTCTCGCGTCCTATCACCCCAAGCTGTTATCACAGCAAACCCCGTCATTAAAAGATAAAAAGTAACGATTACAATTTTGGGTATTCGGCTATCTGTTTTTTCAATCCAAAGACCTATTAAATAAAACAGAGCAAATGTTTGAATTGGAAGAAAATAAGCGTCGAGTAAATTTGAATTGCCCCACAAAATGTAAGCAAAGGGAAAGTGCCAAAAGAAATTAAGCCAAACCGCAAACAGCGTATGAAAAAATTCACCAATAATAACTTTTTGACCACCTTCAAAAACACAAAGAACAACAGTTAAATAAACAAAATCAACGAAGGCAAAAAAAATCGGCAGCTTCCAACGCAAAGGCAGATTTTTAAACCACTTCATAAATCATGTCCCAGCATCGCCACGCTATCGAGATAGCAAGTCGTCATGTGATAGCTGGTCGTGACTGGCATATCGGAGCGGATCGGTTTCATCTTTTCATCCAAAGCTTCATTCCAACCTTGCGGTGACATAAAAGACTTATTCAAAACTTCCAGTTGTTGATTCATTTGTACCAAGGCCTGCTCATCGCCTTCTTTTTTCCAACGGCAAGCAGCAGCACGGATAAATTCAGTCGTCGGCCAAATGCGTTTAGTGCTTTGGGTGACATGGCCGTCAATGTGGTTCACGTCGTAAACGCCGCCATTCACTTGATCGATGCCGTATTTCACGCCCCACTCATACATCTTGCCCACCAGCGGGGCCAAAGTCTTTTGATAAGGCTTATTCGACGCGCCTTGCGCCAACCAATACCATTCAAACTGGTGACCCGCTTCAACAACGTGGCCTTTTTCAGCGTGAGACTTTCCGGTGTTATCAAAATGCTCGCGTACAACGCCAGCCTGCTTGTCATAAAAGACCGTAGCCATGATTTCGGCCAAGCTATTTTCCAAGGCAATTGATTCATCCGTAGGGCCAGCGGCGTTCAAAGCTTGCAGCGCCTCAAACAAATGCATATGAGGGTTTTGATCAATGTCATTAGATAAACCCTTCCAGTCACGGTCAGTCGCCGTAAAGAAACCCTTTGCGGGATGCTTCATGTGCTTCTGAACCATGGACATGGTTTGATGAGCGGTTTCGATGGCTTTCTTGTTGGAGAAAATCTTTCCGTAGCGGGCTAAAGCGAAAATGACAAAAGCCGTTCCATATAGTTCGTGGTTGTAATCGCTGGGGTTGCCTTGGGTATCGACCTTCGCCACCCAACCTTCAGATTTCTGATCCCAGTAACACTTCATCAGATAGTCATAGGTCTTATGGGCCAAGCGGGTACAGTCCGCCTGATTCCAAAGCCGTGACCACTCTGAAAACACAAACAACTGACGAGTCGTGGCGTGTAACCGTCTAAAGCCAACATCAACCGGTTTACCATCACCCTCTAACTTTTCACAAAAGCCGCCATGGGTTTCATCCCAGCCGCGTTCCATCCAAGCAGGCAGAATCACACCCGTCAGGTGCTTTTTAAGAACCTCTAAGTTCTTTTGGGCCTCGGTTTTAATCTGGCTCTGGGTACTCACTGTTATCTTTCTATTTATAAAATCTTCAATTGCTCACTTGGTTAAAAACTTATCTAAATCATTCGGGAAGTTGCTTTCGCCTCGCAAATCAATAACGGTGCCCTTGTCATTAAAATCAAGATTGAGAACCTTTAAATAAGTCTTGTTAACCTCAACATTTCCCCACCAGTGGTGACTCACTGTGATTTTCTCATCCGGCGATTTACTTTGATAAAAATAAACCCACCGAACTTTTGTATCCGGCTTATTAATAGCCACTTCTCTGTACTTATCACCCAAAAGCGAGATGACTTCTAACTGCGTCGTCTTTCCTCGGGCGATCTTTTCTTTCGCCATATAAATGTCAAAATCTTTCCATTCTTCTTTTTTCGGCTCTTTAATTTTGTCATCACCATAACTGCTGTCGAAGTTGTAGTTAACAACTCTGCCGTTAGCGTCAAATTCCACCGCGATACTTTTCGAACTCGCCCCCAAAGCTGAACCATCGGCATAAATATACAGCCACATGGTTGTTGCCGTTTCATCGCCAAAATGCATGCGCTTATTTTTCAAGGCCGTTACATCTATTTCAGTATAAGGATTTCCCAAAATCGACCGAACATCGCTTCTTGTCGAAGTGCCGATAATGATTTGGTTTGCGTTTGAGAGTTGAAACTGTCTTCCGATAGAGGCGCAAGAGGTTAAAAACAAAATTCCCATCAAGCTCAGTAACAACAAACCCATCTTGGACTTTAATTCATATATATTTTTTGCGGCATCGTATATTTTTAAAAACATAGCTCATACCTCTTTTAAATATAGTTAAACCTAATCAACAAGCTTCGCCTTCAATGCGGCTTCAATAAAAACATCAATGTCGCCATCCATGACGCCATCAATCATATTCACCTCAGTATCGGTGCGATGGTCTTTGACCAACTGATAGGGTTGAAACACGTAAGAACGAATCTGGCTTCCCCACTCAATTTTCTTCTTGGAACCGGCCACCTTCGCCATTTCTTGATCGTGCAGGTCTTGGTAGTAGGTGAAGAGTTTGGCCTTGAGCATCTTTAAAGCCTGTTCTTTGTTTTGAAGCTGAGAGCGTTGGGTTTGGCAGCCCACAATAATTCCCGTGGGAATGTGGGTTAAGCGAACGGCGGTTTCGACTTTGTTAACGTTCTGACCGCCCTTACCGCCAGAGCGGAAGGTATCAAACTGAATATCATCCCAACGCATATCAAATTCCACTTCATCGACTTCGGGCATCACGTCGACCGAGGAGAAAGAAGTGTGTCGGCGCTTGGCGGCATCAAAGGGAGAAATGCGAACTAAACGGTGAACACCCTTTTCGCTTTTGAGAAAGCCATAAGCCCAGGGGCCTCTCACCATCAGTGAGACGGATTTAATACCCGCGTCATCCGCCGGTTGATAATCGAGGGTTTCTATTTCGAAGCCGTGCTTTTCCATCCAGCGGGTATACATGCGCAACAGCATAGAAGCCCAATCCTGGCTTTCCGTGCCGCCCGCTCCCGGATGGATAGAAACATAGGCGTTATTGAAATCGTATTTGCCGGTGAAGTTGCGCTTGAGTTCAAAGTTACGGAAATCCGCGTCGAACTTTTTAGAGCTGACTTCCATCTCATGAATCAAAGAGGGATCGTGAGCTTCTTTTAATAGCTCGTTATAGGTGAGAAGGTCGTTGTATTGCTTTTCAAAATCCAGAATCAGCGCCTGGGTATCTTTCAACCGGGCTAATTCGGATGTGACTTGCTGAGCCGCTTTGGGATCGTTCCAAAACTCAGGCTGAGTGGTTTGCGCTTCAAGTCTCTCGATGTCCCGCTTTACCTGAGCGGGGTCAAAGATGATCCCTCACTTCGGTAAACTTGCGTTCCAGAGACTTGACGTCTAACTCGAACAACGCCAATCTCACCACCACCTTTCAGAAGGAAGGCCGCCATAGGGGGCCGAAATGAACAACGGGCGACAGTTTAAAGCAAAACACCTTTGAAAATCATTAAAAACCATGACAAAGACGAACTTTTACTGCTGTTCGCCTCCACCTACCAACTCTTTCACTTTTAAAGAAAGGTCAGGCAGGCCGTTTTTCAAAACATCCAAAATGACCGCGTCATCAATATCAAAGTATTCGCGTATCAACATTTCCTGAAGCTCCACAAATTTATCCCACTCGATTTCGGGATGAGCATCCCGAACCGAATGCGGTATGTTTTCAATCGCCTCGCCTATCACTTCCAAATTACGAACGATGGCGTCGTAATACAGGTCATCCTGCAAAGTATCTTCAGGCGGAGGCGTACCTAAGTAGCCTTGTATTTTTTCAATTGAGATCAAAACATCCTCAAGAAAAGATTTATAACCACTTCCACGTTCATCCATTTCCATTCACCATTCGCTTAACCTTCTATCCTCTGGTATTTGACCAACTGAATAACTGTCCATCGATTCTACCTTCACTGAACACCTCTCTTCCTCAAATTCTAGCCATTCCCCCTTGTTGACAGCACCCACGCCCTACTCTAAACTTCTTGAAAATTAAGTGGTTTTTGACGCTTTCCGACCACCCGACAAGGCTAAAACCCATGCTCATCTCTTATAACTGGCTCAAAAACTACGTGGCGATTAACGAACCCGTAGAAAAGGTCATTGACCGCATTATTCACGCCGGGGTCGAAGTCGCCAATGTTCGCCAACTGGGTAAAGACATTACGGGTGTAGTGATCGCCGAACTCTTAAGTGTTGAAAAGCACCCTAAGGCTGACCGCCTGTCTTTAACCAAAGTCTCTACCGGCACCGAAACCTTTCAAGTGGTTTGCGGAGCCAAAAACATCGCCGTGGGCCAGCGAGTGCCTTTAGCCAAAGTTGGAGCGGTTCTGCCAGGCGACTTTAAGATTAAAGAAGCCAAAATCCGTGATGTTGAATCTTTCGGGATGCTTTGTTCCGCCAAAGAACTAGGTTTAGCCGAAGACGCTGAAGGTATTTTGATTCTGCCGCCCGATGCCCCTCTAGGCGCTGACTTTCTGCCCTACATGGGTTTGCCCGACACTTTGTTCGAATTGGAAATTACTCCCAACCGCGCTGACCTGTTAAGCCATATTGGCATTGCCCGCGAAGTAGGTGCCCTGTTCAACCTGCCGGTCAAACTCACCGACAGCCCCAAGGCCGCCGAAAGTGCCACGACTACCACCAGCAAAATTAAAGTCAGCATTGAAGCCAAAGACCTTTGCCATCTTTATACCTGCCTCGTGATTGAAGGCGTTAAAGTCGGCCCTTCGCCTAAAAAGCTGGTGCAAGCCTTAGAAAAGATTGGGCAAAAAAGCATTAACAACATTGTGGATGTGACTAACTTCGTTCTACACGAAGTGGGCCAGCCCCTGCATGCTTTTGACCTGAGCCAAATTCACGGTTCTCAAATTATCGTGCGTCAGGCCAGACCCGGTGAAAAGATTCCCCTGCTCGACAAAACCGAGCGCGAATTAAAAGCCGATATGCTGGTCATTGCCGACGATGACCGCCCGATTGCCTTAGCGGGCATCATGGGCGGAGCCAATTCGCAGGTGACCGAAAACACGACCTCGATTCTTTTGGAATCCGCTCTCTTCTTGCCGGGCACCGTTCGCAAGACCGCCCGCCAACTGGGTATTTCCACCGATTCGTCTTACCGCTTTGAACGTGGTATTGACTCTCAAGCGGTTCAAGCCGCTTTACAGCGCGCCGCCAATTTGGTGGTTGAAGTCGCTGGGGGCCAAATCACCAAAGGCGTCGTTTCGGTCGCGACGGTTGAGTTCAAACCAGTCGATGTCAAATTCCGCCCTTCCCGCGCCAACACTATCTTGGGCACTAACCTTTCCGACAAAGCCCAACTGCAAATCCTCAAGGGTCTCGGCTGCAAGTTTGAAGCTGAAGTCGGCGACACCCTGGTGGTTCAATGCCCCAGCTATCGTTTAGACCTAACCCGTGAGATTGACCTGATCGAGGAAGTAGCCCGTTTAACCGGCTATGACCAGATCCCCACTATCGCGCCAAAAATTCCGTCTGACTTATCCAACATCAAGTCGGGCGCGCCGTTCGAAAAAGAAATTCGTTTCGTACTGCATCAGGCCGGTTACTTTGAGGCGGTCAACAGCACCTTCTTGCCGAACAACTTCGCCAAGAAGCTGAAGTATGCCGACAGCCACCCCAACAGCAAGTTTCAAGAAGTGGACAACCCGATCGCCGACGACCAAAAGGTCTTGCGTCCTACCCTGCTGCCTTCTCTTTTGGTGAACACCCAGCTCAACCTGGCCCACCAGCGCGAGAGCGTCGGTCTATATGAGATCAACAAAGTCTTTTCAGCTACCGGCGACGAAAACATCGTGGCCGAGCGCTTTCAGGCTGCCGCTGTTTTGGCGGGACAAGCGCCCAGCGCGGGGTGGAACCAACCCGCCCGCAAGACTGACTTTTATGACGTGAAGGGCTTAGCCGAGAACCTGTTGGCCGAATGCGGTATCACGGATGCCCAATGGGAATACACCGGCGAGAACCCCTACTTGCCCACCCAAAGCTTTGTGGTGAAAAGCTCCACCGGAGCCCTGCTGTTATGGGGCGGTGCCTTGAACCCCAAAGTGCTGAAGGAATATGAAATTGCCGGTCCCTGCTTTGCCCTGGAAGTGGAGCTGACAGCCCTGGCTGCCGCCTCACACAAGGCCGCCAGCTATGTACCTTTGCCAAAGTTCCCCGAAGCCTGGCGGGATATCGCCTTGATGGTGCCGGATGCCATTACCTCTTCTCAGATCATTTCGGCTGTCGAGGAACAAGGCAAACCCCTTTTGAAACAGGTGGAGCTCTTTGACCTTTACCGGGGCAAGAACCTGCCCGAGGGCGTGCGAAGCCTGGCCTACCGCCTGCGCTTTCAGGCCGATGATAAAACCCTGACAGATAAAGAAGTATCGGATAAGATGACACAGATTACGGAACTACTAAAAGAGAGGTACTCCATTGCCCTCCGATGACCTGTTCAGCACCACGGCCGCTTCCACCAAAAACCATTGGGAATTACTGGAAAACCGCGTTAACCGCCTGCTCGAGAACATTCTTTTGCTGCGCGACATCAACAACCAGCTCAAAAAAGAAAATAACTCGCTCAAAGACGAGCTGAAAAACATCCAGCAAAGCGGTTCAGAAGCTGAGCTCTCCAACCTTCGCCGTCAGCACGACGAAGCCCTGCAAGACCTTAAACAGGTGAAACAAAACCTTCAACGCATCGAGTCTTTAGCCAGCGAACTCAAACTGGAGGGTTATTGATCCATGACTGAAAAAAAATCCGTCACCGTCACTATCTATAAGAACGAATACACCCTGAAGGGCGAAGCGGATGCCCAGCACATTATTGACCTGGCCAAATACGTCGACGAAAAAATGACCGAGATGGGCCACAAGTCCTCTGCCCCCGCGGACAAGATTGCCATTCTGGCCGCCATGAACATCGCTGATGATTTGCGCCGCCTGGAAAAGAAAAATGAAGAAAACCTGAAGGTCATTGAGCGTCTCGAAAAGAACTTCGCCGATATTAGCGAAGCCTCCGACGTGGTCATTAAAAATGCCGCCGCCCAAAACGAGGAATCGGACAAAGTCAGAATTCAACTTTCGCAGGAAAAAGAGAAATACCAGTCCTTAGAACACCTCAAGAATCAAGCCGAACGCACGAACGAGGAATTGAAGCGGAAAATTGACACCTTAACTGTCGAAGTTGAAAAACTCAGAGCCAGCTTCAACGGCAACCAGAATGAATCTCACGATTTAAAACATGCCCTGGAAGATCAAAAGAAATTGACGGATGACGCCGAAGCCGAAGTGCGCAAAATGAAGATTCAAATTGAGTCACTGGATACCCAGTTGGCCGAAGCCAAAGAGTCTTTGGATAAAGCCTCGTCCACTTCCCCTCTCGCCTCCGACAACAACGTCACCATTTCAGACGAAAGACTCACCCGCCTGGTCACCAAAATTAACGCGGTTTTGGACTAGAACAAACCAACAGCAAACTGCGTTGTAACTATGATGAACGCGGATGAACGCCGATAAAGGCTGATTCTTTCAATCATTTATCCCGTTTTTTTTACAATTCTTTATCTGCGTTAATCTGCGTTCATCATAGTTCCAAAGACTTTCAGGTCTTTAACCCTCCACAAAATATATTTATCTGATAATCTTTCGGCGGAGGCTTTTATGAAAAGATATTTCGTTTATTTCCTTTTTCTTCTCTCGTTCTTCCTTGGTTTTCCCATGACCGCGAAGGCCCTGGTCCCCATGGAGTACTTCAACACTTTGGTGGCGGGCGGAGACGACCCCGGCTATCAAGACGGCGCTTTTGCCGAATCACGATTTAATCAACCCACCTGCCTAACCTTTGACGACGGCGGAAAAGAGCTTTACGTCGCGGACAGCAACAATAATTGCGTTCGGGTGATTCACTTAGACCAAAACAACCTGGTCGAAACCCTGGCGGGCGCCGCCGCCCCCGGTAAAAACGACGGATCCTTTACCGAAGCTTCTTTTTTCAAGCCTACCGCTTTAGCCTTTATTCCCGGCGGTCAACTGATTGTCTTCGACAGCGGCAATCATCTTTTGAGAATTCTGGATTTAAAAAGTAAGACCGTTTTGACCCTCGCCGGAAACAAGCCTGAAAATACCATTGGTTCTATCTGGAACATGGTTTACAACCCGAAGGAATACTGTCTTTACTTTTCTGAAACCGATTCAAACAAACTTAGAAAACTTGATATCAAGACGAGCCTTATATCGACTGTTCTCAGCGGCAACCCCAAAGTTCCCCGCCCCACTGCCCTTTGTTTTTATCAGGATCACCTCTACGTGGCCGACCATTCCTTGCCGGGTGTTTACCGCGTGGAGATGCCCGCCGCCGCCGCGGCAACCCAGACCACGGCAACTTTGACCGAAGCCGGTAAGGGTCAAAACATTCAAGAACTCGTGAGTACGGACGGCAAGCTGTACGCTCTGGTCACCGGCCCCAACCCGCTTTTTCAGCTCCTGCCCAAATACCAGGCAGTGACCCTGACCACGCCCTGGGGTTTTGCGATCGACAACGAAAACCCGGGTGTGAAACCTTTTATCTCGCTTCAGGAAAACGCGCCTATAGGATTTGCCGTTTCGCCTAAAGAAGCCCGCAAATTTTATATGACACTCCCCCCCAACCAGTCGCAATCGGTTTTGAGTGTGAAGGACTACAACTTCGAGGAAATGAAGTACTCGGCGACCCCTTATGATTTTGACTATCCCGAAACGAAACCGGCCAATACTTTTAGAATCTTAGTGACTAGCGATTCCCGAATGATTCGATCGGTCAGCTATATTCCCGGCCTTCGAGTTGAGGATCAAAAAAAGGGCGAGTTTGGGGACGTACTTTATGAAAAATTCATTCATTCGCTCAGAATAACCACCTTCGCGAAACAGCTGGAGTTTATGCTCAACCGGGACGCGGCCCTGAAAGGGTCAAAGACTCATTTTGAGGTACTGACCTACTCCCACGTCGGGCAGTCTTTTTCCGAGTACATCTGCTACGACATTCCGCCCTTTGTTAAAAAATATGACGTTGATTTGGTATTGGGTTTAGCCGGGTGGCCCGGCTATAAAAACTTTTTCGAAAGACCCATGACCCCCGAAGGCATCCCGTCGAACACTTTCGACGCGGACTATCTTCTTAAACCCATCGGCGAAAGAACTCCGCCCGGCGCGCCAACCCGCTTCTATCAGGGGCTGCTTAAAAAGAATCTGGTCAAAGCGGGAAAAGAACCTTCGCCCGGCCCCCCATCGGAACCTGACTCATTGGCGATTATGCGGGGAATGGACAGCGATATACGCGACGCCATGATTGAGATGGATGGAACGGTTTTGAAAAACTTTACCGAAAGGCTAAAGAAAATCGACGCGCCTCAGGGCCACCCCCGGAAATTTTTGATCTTTTTCGCGCCCTGGTGGGACTGGTACCCCAGCAATGATATTTATAAGAACTACTGGAAGGATGTTTGCGGCAGAAACAACCTGAACTTTTTGGACCTCAGCCCTTCTTTTTACACTCTGGAAGAAAGCTTCTATCCAACTCACGACTCATTCGCCGACAGCCACTACAACCTTTACGGAAATGAGCTCATCGCCTACTTATTGAGCCACTACCTGCCCGAGCAGAAATGGATCCCCTGAAAACCGATTAACTCTGATGAACGCGGATGAACGCTGATAATGTCACGATGAATCTTTTCATCTAATGATTCATCTGCGTTAATCTGCGTTCATCCTAGTACCAAGGGTTTTCTTCGGCGTTCAGTTTCTACTTCACTGATTTCAGCACATCCTCAAGCTTATCCAGCACCTGCTTATAGCCTTCGTCCATACCGGACTTTTTGGCGCTTTCGACCGTGTGGTTCGTAACCAGCGTGATCTTGGTTTTTCCCCCGGGCAGCGACTCGAAAAGGGTCACATCGGGCGCGTCCTCAGCAAAGTCCTCACCCAATTCCGCGGGCGGCGGAACGATCTCCCCCGCTTTGTTCGACATCCACATGTAAGCGACGATCTTTTTGAGCGGGACGATCTCTTTGAACTCACCCACATTCCAATGTTCATGCTCACCGCCGAACTTCATGCCATAGTGGAAACGTCCACCCACCTTGAAGTCGATCGTACAATGGATGACCACCGCTCCCCGGGGGCCCCACCAGCGGGCCACGTATTGAGGCGTGGTATAGGCTTCCCAAACCAACTCAACAGGCGCGTTGAAGACCCTTTCGACGGAGAACAATTCCTTAGCAGATTTTGCGTTTTCTTCCATTTTTTCTCTCCTTTTTCATTTCTTCGAGCACATCTTCCATCTTCTCGAAACTCTCTTCCCAAAAACGCCGGTAATTCAAGGCCCAATCCGATACGGCCTTAATGGACTGAGGATCCAGCGTGCAAATGCTTTCCCGTCCCACCTTTTCCTTCTTCACCATCTTGGCCTTGATCAAATAGACCAAATGCTTCGAGATGGCCTGCTGCGACATCTCGAAGGGCTCAGTTAATTCGCGCACCGAGGCCGGCTTTTGCGAGAGCCTTTCGATGATCGCCCGCCGGGTAGGGTCTGATAAAGCGCTGAAAGTTGTCGTTAAAGTTTCCACAACCATATGGTTGTGTATTTATCTAAAAAAGTCAAGCGATAATTTTGCGGGGGAAAAAAGACTAAGGAAAGTCAAAGAAGAAAGACTAACGGCGTTGTAACTATGACGTGCTTTGCACGCGCAGATAAACGCTGATGAAGACTAACTTCTTTTCAAGCATTTATTTTTCCAACAATTCTTTATATGCGTTCATCCGCGTTTATCAAAGTTCCAAAGACTTTTGTGAAGGTTTATCAGTTAGCTGATCTTGACTGGTTTGATATCCCAGATATCGTCGCAGTATTCCTGAATGGCTCTATCGCTGGAAAACTTACCCATGCGGGCCACATTCAAAATAGCCATTTCAGTCCATTTGCTCTGATCTTTGTAGGCTTCCGAAACCTTGTCCTGGCAGGCCACATAATCATCAAAATCCGCCAGGAGCATATATTCGTCATGGTTCATTAAGGAATCATACAAAGGCTTAAACAAATCCGGATTTTCAGGCGAGAAGAACCCGCTCGAAATCAAATCCATCACGCCGGTGAGTTCAGCTGACTTTTGATAATAATCGCGAGGGTTATAACCGGTGGACTTCAAATGCGCGACCTCTTCAGTCTTTAAACCAAAGATGAAGATGTTGTCTTCGCCCACTTCCTCACCAATCTCAATATTGGCACCGTCCAAAGTACCAATCGTCAAAGCGCCGTTCAGGGCGAACTTCATATTGCCCGTACCCGAGGCTTCTTTGCCCGCGGTCGAAATCTGTTCCGAAAGGTCAGAGGCCGGCATGATCTTTTCCGCTAGCGAAACACGGTAATTGGGCAAAAAGACCACCATCAGCTTGCCTTTAATCTGCGGGTCGTGATTGACCACATCGCCAATGGCGTTAATGAACTTAATAATGAGCTTCGCGGTGTAATAACCCGGAGCCGCTTTACCCCCAAAGAAAATAGTGCGGGGCACAAAAGGCGCGTCAGGATTAGCCTTAATACGGCGGTAAAGCGCGATCACATGAAGCGCGTTCAGCAGCTGGCGCTTATATTCATGAATGCGTTTGACCTGCACATCGAAGAGCGATGTTGGGTCGACCGCCAGGCGCTGTTCATCCGCCACAATCTTGGCCATGATTTCTTTGCGGATATTCTTTACCGCCCGCCATTCGGCCTGGAACTTTTTATCTTTCGCGAACTTTTCGAGTTTCTTCAGCTCAAAGAGATTCTTCACCCATTTGTCGCCAATACGGGACGTGATCAACTTCGAAAGTTCCGGATTACACTTCTTCAACCAACGGCGCTGAGTAATGCCGTTCGTCTTGTTGTTGAAACGCTCTGGATAAAGCTCGTAAAAGTCCTTGAGCGTGCTCGTCTTTAAAAGCTCGGAATGAAGGGCTGAAACGCCATTAACCGAGTGGCTGCCGATAATCGCCAGATAGGCCATGCGGATATGCGGGTCGTTGCCCTCTTCAAAGATGGACATACGGCGTAAGCGGTCAGTGTCGCCCGGGTAGCGGTTGGCCACTTCGCGAAGGAAGCGGGCGTTAATTTCCTGAATGATCTGAATGTGCCGGGGAAAAAGACGGCCAAAGAGAGAGGTCTGCCATTTTTCCAAAGCTTCCGGCAAAAGCGTGTGATTGGTGTAGGCGAAAATAGCCTTA
>JABDGD010000043.1 GCA_013286205.1 Candidatus Firestoneibacteriota bacterium
GTTGAAGTAAACGTGCTGCTGACTGTGCTAGTTGAGGTCGCGCTTGAGGTATTCGTCGTCGTATTGCTAGAAGTATTGGTCGCGGTGTTAGTGGCCGTATTGGTAGAGCTGTTGGTGCTGGTATTTGTGGCGCTATTAGTCGCCGTGGAAGTCGACAATGCGGTCAAAGTGCCGGTTAAAGTCGGCGTATCGGTGGTCGTCGGTGTGTTCGTTACGCTGTCCGTCGTAGTGTTTGTAATCGTTGAGGTGGGGCTATTAGTCCCCGTAGCGCTGGGCGTAGGGCTGAGTGTCGGTGTGTTAGTTGAGGTAGCGGTGAGGGTGGACGTAGAGGTGTTGGCTGGTTGAAAAATATCCGAGATCACGTTGATAGACGCCGAGGTCGACGCGCCAATAGGGGACAGGTTGTACATGGTCAGGAGCGTTTTCAGTACGTTGTAATGATTGATCGATTCCGAATAGCTGCCCGGCGTAACCATCGCCCCATAGAAAACCGTCGGGATACGGTTGCTGTCCGTATCGTTACCAGCCACGTTTTCGTCCCAGGTCAGAATGAGCAGGCTGTTGTTCGCCGGATTCTGGCAATAGGTAGCGTAGTTACCCAGGTTGGTCTGCATCCATTTGTCCCCGACGGACACGGGACCGTCATGAATATCATTCCAAAGGTCAGGAACCACAAAAGAAACCGTCGGGAGGGTGCTGTAATCACTGATGGCCTGGAAGGTGGTGAAAGGCTGGTTACAGGAAGCCGGGATATTACCGAAAGCCCCATGCCCCACCTGGAAATCGAGCCAGGGATTGTGCTTCGCGGCGAAACCGCTGCTGGTATGACCGCTGACCGAACCGGTCGCCGTAGCCACCGTAGAACCGGCCGAGGGAATATCCTCAGAATAACCTGCGAAAGTATATCCCCCCAGGATCAGTGAGTTCGCCAAGTTCGCGTTGCTCGCCATAGAAACCGGTAAGGGGTAAGTGTCGCCGTCAGTGCCATAATTTAACGCGGAAGGTCCGGTACCGTCGTAAGGGTCGCCGTCAAACAGGGCCATGTAGTTGTCTTCGCTGTTATGGCTGTAACCGTGTGAGTTGGTCATGAGGGCCCCAGCATTGGCCAAGCTGTTCCAATAGGGCGCGGTGACTGCCTGGCTGGTACCGATGATCTGGGTGTAGTCGTGGTTCTCTTCAATGACGATCACAATATGCGACGGCTGCGGCAGCGCGGCGGCTTTGCCAGCACCCAGGAAAAGGGCGAGGAAAACCCACGCGAAAGAACGGATATAGGATGTGTTCGGTTTCAGCCGCACAATTTCCCCAAGTCAAAGCAGTCGGTTTAACAACGGGTGGATTGTCGTTTTCCTAAGTGAATTCAAAATACGTTGGAAGTAAAAAGACTGTTAAAAAAATGGACAAAAATTAAACAGTCCGAAAACGGTAAAAGTTCCCGTTCTTGGTAGTTGACAATAAACTTTCGCTGGGCCGGGAGTGGCTCCAGTGGATTACTGAATCCTGATCCAATATTGAAAGTAAACGCCATTCCGCCAGTAAAGCAGCGGCCATCCCTCTTCAGGCTCGGGGCCCGCTAATACTTTTTCCGCCTCAGCCACACTCGATATCTTTTGCCAATCGACCAGCACCAACATATCGCCCGCTTTGAGGCCCGCTTTCGCGATCGGCCCCGATGCCTCCACCGAGTCCACCACCACTCCCGGAGGATGACCATATTGATGAAAGCGTTCCTCTAATGAGGCGTCGAAATCTCGAAGTGTGCACCCGGCCTTTGCCCAGAAAATCTGACAAGGCTTCCCGCTTTTCTGACCCGCCAACTGGATCGCTCGTTTGAGTTCATCCATCACCCACTGAATCGGGACAGACCCGTTTTGAAAAGAGTGGCGTTCTTCCCGAATGATCGAATAAACATGATGGATATTGGCCACTTCATTATTCCAGGACATCGTCCGTCCCCAAACCGCTCCTGAAGAAGCGGCGATCGGTTCCGAACGATGAACCCGATGAATCTGCAGCTCCACGGGTTTTTCCGGATCTTCCTGAAAAGAAGATAAGGTCACTTGATCTTCCGGCCCCGCCTCGGGCATGAGAGCCCGGTATTGTTCAAAAATCCAGTCGGCGGGTTGAAACCCACCCGCTGCCGGTTCAGCGCTCTTCACTGGCGAATAAGAAAGGACTCCCCATTTTTGCCCCGCCTCTTCCAGATGAGTCAAAATTCCCGGAGGATGAGAAGGATCGCTGTGCCAACGCCGCCGGCTTTCCGTCCATTGAGTTTTTTCTTCCGCCGGGGAAATTTCCTGAACGGCGCCGGAACTATCGGTCCAGATTCGTTCCTGATCTGAGCCGAACCAGAGGCCTTTCAGCGCGGAGGAAAAAACACCCTGACCGCCGGGATAAAAGAAAAGATCCTTTTCCAAAACCTCCGCGTGCGGGACCCGGTCAGCCTGGAAAGATTTTTGAGCCAGAGTAGAAATTGAAGGAACCCGAAGCCCTGCTGGAACCATCAACGGATGAATATGGAAGATCACTTCGTTTTGAGGGTCCGCGAAGGCCGCTCTTTCGCCTTGGGGCGCTAGCTTAGCCCGAACTACAATTTCCCCGGTAGATCCCGGCTCCGTAAAAAGCCAGACGAAAGCCTCATAACTGCCCCGGGCGGGAGTTTGAAGATGGGTTTGGGTGACCGGAACCGGCTGCCCCGGGCGGTAATCCAGAAAGAAAGCCAATCGCCCCTGACCCTGAATAATCTCAAAGTCCACCATGTCTCCGCTCTCGCCCGATTCGTCATCCACGATCCCATCCCAGGGGTCCACACCCGCCGCTAAAAAAACCGGCTCTCCCGCCAGCGGACGCATGGAGGGCGGAAAAAAAGAATTGCCGGTCAAAAGAACCAGTTCGTCTTTCTTGGATTGGCTCCGGAATTGACGCAAGGACTCAGCTTCCTGTTTTTGTTCGGGAGTTAGTGGCGGGGAATTAAAAAAATAGTTGAGGGTCTTGCCGCCATCGAAAACCACAAAGAACAAAACCAAAGCCAGAAAAAAGAAAAGGATGGGCTGGAAAGAAACCGAAGACTTCTTCAAAAATAACTCACTTCACTGAAAATTTTCACGATGAACCCGCCTTTATCCCATGGATATCCGGCCCCCAGCGGCAAAAAAACCTCAACCCTCTCAAAGTTTACCTGTATTTAACTTACGGCCTGAGACCCTTCCCGAAACCTCCCTTATCATGCGCGGACATCGAGGGGAAAGAGGCGGGATCGTGACGATTTGGAATAGTTTTTGGATATTAGCCGCTCTGGCCGCGGCGGTTCCTGTTTTTTATCCTCAACCTTTCAAAAAACTCGATGGGGCCGCCCGGTCTTTTCTGGCAGTTCTTTCCGCGGGGCTTTTAGTTGTCATCATTTTTTCCGTCCATTCCAACACCGGCACCCCCGCCCCCCTAGCTTCGCTGGCGATCTCTACCGAGGAACTGAAGGCCCAGCAAGAAGCCGCCAACAATCTGCTGCACCATCAGGCGCTGGCCCCGGTCATCCTGCCCGACGGCACCCGGGAATATCACCTGACCGCTTCGGCTTTTAAAAGAGAACTTTACCCGGGTATGGCGGTAGAAGCCTGGGGTTATAACCACCAGGTGCCCGGCCCGCTGATCCGTTTAAAAGTAGGAGAAAAAGTAAAGTTTGTGGTTCGCAATGAACTGCCCCAACCCACCAGCCTGCATTGGCATGGCCTGGCGGTACCGCAGAATCAGGACGGTGTACCGGGCGTCAGCCAGAAACCGATCCAGCCCGGAAGCCAGTTCACCTACGCCTTTACCGTCACGCCCCAAATGGCGGGCACCCATCTTTACCACACCCATGTGCGGGACGACCTGCAAATGAACATGGGTTTACACGGGGTGTTGATCGTCGATCCGGCGGAGCCCTCCCCTGCTGATGCCGTCGAGGGAATTTACGAGATGTCGTCTTTCAAGATTGGCAAGACTGATCAGGAGAATGCCTTCGCGCTCAACGGCCTGGCTTATCCCAACGCGCCCGCGCTGGATGTTCCGCTGGGAGGCAAAGTACTTTTACGGTTGGTTAATGCCAGCGCCGAGCAATCTCATGTCATGCATCTGCACGGCTACACTTTTACGGTTAACGCGTTGGATGGCAATCCCCTGGCGCATCCCTATCAGGCCAACACCGTTCTGCTGGGACCGTCCCAAACCGCCGACATCGCTTTTACCGCGTCTAACCCGGGATCCTGGATGTTTCACTGCCACATTTTGGACCACATGATCAATCCCTCCAGCACCGGCGTGGAGAATGATGACGCCGCTTGCATGGGCGGCCTGGTCACTTTCATTAACGTCGTGCCCAAAAATTCGGTTCAATCCGCCTATCGTTCGGCGGGCAGTATTGACTCCGACCCGGTCTGCGCCAACCCCGGCCGCTAACCAAAGCTATCGGGCGCAATCCGCGAAAGACTGCGGGTCCATGTGGGTTTGGGAACAGTTAAAAAATTTCCAATTCTTATCCGTGATTGCCTGATCCGCGGGAGTTTTCATGGAGTAAAACTCATCAAATTTCTGGCGAACCGCCGGATCGGAAGCAATCTGGCCAGCCAGCGTTAGCAAGTTTTCCGCGTTATAGCCCTTAAACCCATAAGTTTCATCAAAGCTGTACTCCAGGCTCCAGGCTTCCTGCCCTGTCGCTCCGGTCTTTAAGTCCGGCACGTAGTAGGTCGCCATATCCTTTAAACTTCCATCTTTCTTGTCGTAAAGCATGATCTGAAAACCGGGATTGTTGCCGTCAATTTGGCAAACCCCCGGGCAGATATGGAGCAAGAGCGGTTTGCCCCTCGCGATGGTATCCACCCTAAAGTCATCCATATGGGAGTGACCGGCATATCCCGCGTCAATAATGTCGCCGTACATTCGCAAGAGTTTAGCGAAGGCTCTTTCATATTCAGGCTTCCAATAAGTTTTAGGCAGTTTGTTTTCTTCTACCTTAGCCTCGGCTTTTTCAGCCTTCACGCCCGGCGGCAAATGCATGGTCAAAGAAACGATCTGGTGATTCGCTTTGGCGTTTTGCAGCACCTTTTGCAGCCAGTTCATTTCATCCACACCCGGGTTAGCGGAGTCAGTCTTGCATCCGCCCTCGTATTTTTTGGCCCAGAACACACTGTTCAACGCCACAATCTCGTGATCTTTCAGGGTCGGATGGGGCGCGGCGTAATAACCACCGTGCACAAAGTTTTGAGCGGCTTCCGGATTGGCCGCGACTGAAGTCCATTCTTGCGCCAAAACTTTCCAAAGATCATCCGACGCGGTCATGGCGTAGTTATCGCATTCGGAGTCATGATTGCCCACCGCGAAATAAACCGGCACTCCCGCCAAATGACTTTGCACCGTCCGGGCCACAAACACCTCACATTTGGTTGAGAATTCTTTAAGCGCCTTGTCATCTCCGCTCACATATTTTTGAAAGGCTTGTTTAAAGTTATGCGAGACATAGTCGCCTGTAATAATGGCGTAATCATATTTCACGCCCAAGCTCATCGCCTTATCTAAAGAGGAGACTACCAAAGCGTAATTGGGATCCCCATCGTAGCCCGGGAATGTTTTATGGCTTGAGGTCTCCAAAATGGCAGTCCACTGTTCCACCGGGGCCGCCGCCAGCTGTTTCACCAAAGCCGGGTCATCAAAAGGGTTAAAGTGAATATCCGACATCATTAAAAAGACACCTTCATGTTTGCCGATTTTCCAGGGCGTATTATTTTTCGACCATCCCATCGCCGGAAGCATCAGTAAGCCCATGAGAAGTCCAACCACTATTTTGAGTTTCATCTCATTTCCCCTTTAAATAAAAAAGCCTGGAAAGAATTTTGTTCCTTCCAGGCTTTATTCACAAACCTTTCTTCAACAACTCATCAATAAGGCATCACGAAAGTCGGAGTGGGGGCGAAACCATAGCCGCCCGAGCAAGGAACGTTGCCCTGGTTAGCCACGGTCACCGCGTTGGCCAGGCTGAATCCGCTGGCCCCTTGAATTGTGCCAATCCAGTTGCTGTTGGTATAAACCGCGCCCGAGGGGCAGGTAGTACCGTTGAGCATGGCGTTTTCGTTCGCGCCGCCCGCTATGGCAGTTTGCATCGGAGCTACGAAATTAGCTACCGAGTCAGCCCACAGTTGGTGCAGGTCCAAAGCGGTCGTTCCGCTGGTTAATCCTGTCGCCACACCTGAATCGTAATAATGGGTAATGGCGGAGGAACTGTAAGCATCCGCTCCAAAAATAATTTCAGTCGTGAACACAGTGCCCGTCGGCTGGTAATTATTCGCGGCGCTCGGCGCGGATCCGCCGTAAGGAACAGTGAAAGCGATAATCTTGTCCCCGTTACCCTGACCGCTCTGCTTCAGGAAAGTGCTGGTCGAGGAAAACGCCCCGCCCGCCAAATTGCTGCCCGGAGGTGTCGAAGTCGTGTTGCCGAACAAGGCGATGTTAGCCACGCTGATACCCGTGCTATTGGTCGCGTCCGCCGTGTTGCCGATAAAGACCGGCGTATTCGGGCTTAAAGAGCTAGTCAAAGTACAGCTGATGACCGCTTCCACTTCCACCTGTTTGGAGCTGATAGAGACGCTCTGGTCCGAGAATCCACCCGCGCCGCTATTGAGGGTGTTATCCCAGCTCAGGTCAGTGAAATAAATAACCGTACCCACCGGTAAGGTTGCCGAAGGCGAGATAAAGCCAAATTGAGCCGCACCATTACGAGCCCAGCCGATAAACTGAATCGTGCCGTTGGCCAAAGGGGTCAAAGAAACGTTCGGGGTGTAGGTAGCCGTAGCCGTATTGACCGGCGTCTTCGTGACCGTGGCGATGCCGGGCGAGGACGGAGTCACCGAGGGATTGCAGGCGGTCATTAAAAGACCCATGCCGCTCAGCAGCATCGCGAACAGCGCGACAAAGCTGATCTTTTCTTTCGAGAATTTCTTGGTAAACATAAACACTCCTTAAATGAAATAAATGTTCGCCGTACCGCGAGCCCCGGCTGAATCACTTCTAAACTTTCAGCCTTTACGGAATAAGTCCCGTATAACCGGCGTTCGTACAAACTGAGAGCCCTATCACTGGATTCAAAGAGACCTTGCTCTTGGAGTCATTTCCATCCGCCTGCCAATTCAGCGGATTCACAATTCCCGCCAAAGTGCTTTGACAGCTGTTCAACACCGCGTTTTGGTTTTGACCGTTTTGATT
Source organism: Candidatus Firestoneibacteriota bacterium (assembly GCA_013286205.1). Classification (GTDB taxonomy): domain Bacteria; phylum Oederibacteriota; class Muellerivitia; order Muellerivitales; family Muellerivitaceae; genus Bog-1183. The sequence continues at coordinate 7,231 of JABDGD010000043.1, forward strand.
CGATCCCGTTCCGTTGACATTGAACTGGCCCATGTTTCCATCCTGATTACCCGGTTGAGTGCCGTTCCAAAGAGCCGAAAGATCCGTGGAATTTTGCGCGGACAATCCCGCCGGAAGATAGCTGTCCCAGAAAGCGCCAGCCCCGATGGAGCCGGAAGTCTGCCAGGTATCGGGCCCAAAAATAACCGCGGCCACATAGGTATAGGTTGATCCGGTAAGCGTGTAGGCCAGAATTTTGTGCCCGGCGCCGTTGTGATTCAGTAAAAGCCAGTTGCTGCCGGACGATCCCCCGGATACCAGCGTGACCGATCCGCCCTGAAGCTGATTGGTCGAATTGGATGTATTGCCGATAATGACCTGGCTATAAGCGGCCAGCCCCGAGGAACCCACGGTGTAAGCGACTGTTCCTTCTGTAATACCCGTGCTGTTTCCATTCACTACGGTGGACCAGTTGACCGTGCCTATTCCCGGGTAATTAGAAGAAGGATAAATAGTGGTGCTTTCATCTACCAACGAACCGCCAAGACCGGACGAGGTGTTAGTCGGATCGTAGCTATAGTTGGTAAAAAAGATGCTCACCCCGGCGGCAATGTTGGTCGTAGGAACAAAACTAAATTCCGAATTTCCGTTATAAATCGCTGAGGTAAAAGCGATGTCGCCAGGATTGATGACCGACTCCCCATTCACTTTGGGAAAAGAGGCCGGGTTCACCGTAGCGCTGCAAGACACCAACAAAACGCCCGCCAGACCCAACAGACAACAGACGGCACCCGCCACCCAATTCCGTTGGAAAAGGTTTTTAAATTTATTCGCTTTCATGCTTTGGCTCCTTAGCCATTAAAGTCGGACGGGAGCTTGCGCCCCCGCCCAGGAAGTTTCAGCTTTTATAAGATGAAAGCCATACGGGTATAGAACACTTGTTCGGAAACAACATTCTGCGTGCCGCCGGAGAAGTCAGTACGTTCCAGATCGAACTGAGTTTTGAAGTGGGTGTTAAACCACCAGTTGACGGCCAAACCGTAAGCGGTCGCCACCTGGGCACCCGTCGCCAAACCAGAAGTCGCGCCAGGCGAGAAAGGCTGTCCGCCGTAGAAAGAATTGGCGTCCATGTAAACCTGGTGTACGCGGGCAACCAGCTCAAAGGCACCGAGATCGCCTTTGGAAAGATCAAATTCCTTGTCCACTTTGGGGCCTTCAAAGGTCGGCTTGCCGCCGATCACCCAGGAAGCTTGCGCCATCCAGGCGGTATTAACCAAAAGAACCGGCGTTAAAGTCGCGCCGAAACCCACTTGCTGGATCGATTGAACCAATTCGCTCTGCAAACCGAAATTGCCGTTGTAGTAATACATTTGCGGATCCCAATGCCAGAAGTCGCCCCGGGGAACAACCGTGGGAGAATAGGCCATAAAAGAATTGCCGCCCAAAGAAGTTTCCATCTTGGCCCAGACCGCGGTGTCTCCCGCCTGTTCGTTATCCCAGGAGCCGGCGATACCAAAACCTAATCCTTTTAAATCCTCATCATCCGATTTTTCCCAGGGAGTGAAGAACACGCGGCCCGTGATGGCCTTGCCGGCTTGAGCCGGTTTGCCCGGACCCGTAGCGGAAGATTCGTTGTCCTGTTCACCATTGGCCACATCCAAAGCATAATCCATGAAGTGGCTGAAAGAACCGACAGCCATGATGCCGATATCTTTATTGGGGGTTAAGTCAGCGATCATCGAAGCTTCCATAAACGGCAGGTCAGCGCTGGGCTGGAGGCCTTCCAGGCTCAAGGGATTGGTAAATTTACCCATGAGGACTTTGAAGTGTTTGTCGAATTCAGCATAGGCGTAAGCGTGGAAGAAGCCGATGCTCACCGAGGTGGACTTGTCGCCTTCAATACCAATCGACATACCAAACATCTTGTCGTACCGGCCGTCAAAGGATAAGTGGGCCTTTTGGGCCAGGAAACCGTTGTAGTTGCCCGTGGTGCTTTGGCTGGTATAAGCGTTATTTAAATAAATGCCTGAGGGAAAGAAATTCAGTTCGGCGTCCGCGAACATATAACCGCCGATACGGAACTGCATGTTGCCGTTGTTGTTGCTGAAAGCGATATAGCGTGATTCAGAGTCGATATATTCACTGGCGTCTGAATAGCTGGCTTCCGCGTTATGCATTCCTTGATTGTTAGTCCAATCGCCGCCCTCGGCTGAGCTTTGGGCTTCCATCACGGCTTGCGTACCGGCCTGGGGAGAGGACAAAGCGGCGTCTTCTATAGCTTGAATGCGGTTTTGCAAAGCGTCATTTTGCCGCTGCAAAGCCTGAATTTGGCTTTGGATGTCGGTCGAATCGTTCGCCGCTTCCATCGCCTTCTTTTTACCGTGTTTAACTTTGACCGGGGCCGCAGCCTGACCGGGAGTGGGTTCCGGGGTTTGGTCTTGAGCGTTCACTTGGGTCAGACCAAAACCAACCAACATCAGCACCATCCATAAAACGCTGAAAAGCTTTTGAAATTTCATCCTAGCCCCTTTAATCACAATATGATCGCCTTGAGATGAAGGCGTATTGAAGCGGGGTGATTATGGAAATGGGTGGTAAACGGAAAGGTTAAAGAAAGTTAAAACAATGTTAATTGATCATCGTTTAACCTGTTTTGAATTTAAGTAGTTTTAACATTGAACTCGTTGTTTTTTGGCGCGCCAGTTCTTCGCTTTTTCGAGAACAGAATTAAGACCGAACTGGTTTAATCCTCGTGAAATTTAATGACAAAAACCATGCTTTTATTAAACTTTTCCAAGACCTCCCGCTCTTTTAAGGCGCATGGCGGGATGAGTATGTTAGTGTGGCTTTATCGCGAAAAAAATAAAAGAAGCAAAAACGTTTTCTATTCTTAAGTTCAAAGGGTATTTATGAAAAGAAACATCGTCATGGCCATGCTGTTGATTTTGACATCCGGCTGTACCACCGCGCGGTTAGTCAAAAGAACACCCTATACCGGAAATACCATTTACGCCGCTTTCGGTGACTGTATCTCTGAAGGCGCTGGCGCTGACCCGCTTAGCAATTGCTTCGCTTCCCTGACGACCGATTATTTGAACAAGTTGCACCCGACTATTACCTTAGTCAAATACGGCGAAGGCGGTTCTACGACCCAGTCCTACGTTACCTACTTACCGATTTTTTTATCCAAGTTGCCCGCTACCAATCCACAGCCCCTGGCCCGCGCGACCCTCTTAATCGGCCTCAACGATTTGCTCACCATTTATGACGGCTGCGACTCTTGCACCTCTAACGGCCCTTATGACCGCGGACTCAGATCGGTCACTTACTATAAAAAAGAAATCCAATCCTTAATTGATGACGTTATGAAATATAACCCGAACTGCAACCTAGTTCTGTGCACGGTTCCCGATCCCAGCAATGATGGCAAAGGCACCTTCGGCCCCTTTAAACCGGCGGGTTTGATCAAAGAATTTAATAAGAAAATTCATGAGCTGGGTGATGCCAACGGGCTTCCCGTGGCCGACCTTTATAAAGTCATGATGGGCCACCCTGAATGGTTTGTGAATGGGGACATTCACCCCAATACGGATGGTCACGCCGTGATGGCTTGGGTCATCGAGTCCGCCTTTGAGCCAGACACAAAAATACCGATGCCCGCGGTCATGCTCAAAGCCAAAAAATAGCCGCTGATTCAAATCCTTAAATAAAAACCGTCCCCTTTGAGGTACCTTATAGAGACGCGCCGTGAGGATTCACGCGCCAACCTCCGCGCCTAAAACGGAAAACTAAGGATAAGACTCAATGCTCTCCGAAACAAAAATGAGAGACAGCCTCAACCAGCTCATCGATGAATTCATCGAGAGTTCTTCCTTTTTTCGTTTCTGGAAAGCTGACCGGGTCACTCAAGCTTTAGCCCAAAAGTTCCTGATTTCATTCGATACTTTGGTCGATAGCTTCCCGGGCCTTATCGCCGCCGGCATCGCCCGAACCGAAGATGAGACAACCCGCGCGGTTTTAGCGGTTAATTTGTATCAGGAATGCGGCGAGGGCGACGCCAGCCGAACCCATCACGCGATTTACCGCAAGTTCTTAACCACCGCCGGCATTCCCCTTCCCTCCGGCGCGGAAAACACTTTCGCCGTCGAATGGAAAACCCGCTTATTTGAATATATCCAGCAAACTGACAGCACCGGAGCCGTTCTGGGCACTCTGGCCGCGGGTGAATTTTTAGCCCAGCCCGCGCTTTCGAGAATTTATTCGGCCATCCATCCCCACTACACCCACGCCGATCAGGAATATTTCACGAAGCATTTGGTATTAGAGGAAGAACACGTGAAGGAAATTACTACCATCATCGCCCGCGAAGCGAAAACCGATGACGGATGGGAAGAAGTTTTGGAAGGCTTTAAATTTGGCTTATCCGTTTGGGAAACTTACTTTAATCACCTGAACGAATTCGTAACAGCAAAACACAATTAACCACAGAGTTCGCAGAGTTACACAGAGTGAACATTAAGTCAGAGAAAAAATGTTAATCAAAAATCAGTTCGCTTAAAACTCTGTGTACTCTGTGCGCCGCCGAAGGCGGCCCGTGGTTAAACAGCCTTAATCAAATACCGGGAGCGGCGCTACCCGGCGGCAGCCCAGTTTCACAATCTCCGTAAAATGCAGCTGCATCATCGCCCTGAGATATTTTTCCTGCGCGATGGCAAGACGCTTTCGATGGTCCACCGTGTCGCAAAACAGCAACACCATGTCCCTGCCATTGGCAATGTGGGGCGGCTCATCATTTTCAATATCGATCACCGCGTCCATTAATTCTTTATCAAAGAATATTTTAAAAATACTGGTTTCCAAATCGGTCATAGAAGAAAGCACAATTTCCCCCGCGAACTGGTTCGCCGCGGCGAGTTCGGAAGCCGTTTCCACTTCCATTTGAATCTTTTGCATTTGAACTAGAATTTCAGGAAGAACGAACTCCGATATCCGGGGTTCAGACCCAAACCGCTTCAATTGCTGGGCGAACACATCGTAATGCCGCACCTCATCGCGAATTTGGCGGGCCAGTCTTAGCTTCAGGTCGACCTGGTTATCCGGCAAAAGGGTGATTTGGCGGGCTTGCGCCACCGTTCCGAAATACCATTCAGACCAGGCACGGCGCCTCATATAAGTAATCAGGGCATCCTTGAAAACTTCCGGCTCAAGTTTGATGAACTCATATTTCCGGGAATCATAAAGATCGTCGCCAATGTCCTTGGCCCGGTGGTAGAGCGCCTGCATAAACTCGTTGGGCGTAAACTTCATCACCGCTTCGTCAGTCCATTTGGAGTAGGAAGGAACCGTTAAGGGCTTTTCTTGCACCGCATCCGTGTTTTGCATTACAACTCCTCCAGAACTGATTCTTTCACCACCAAGACACCAAGGCACCAAGTACAACAATTCATAATTCAAAATTAAGAATTTAAAATTATCAGTCGCCTTCCTTGGTGTCTTGGTGGTTAAACAGCCTTAAAATGTTCCTTCTTCTAGGTTGATCCCAAACCAGATTTCCAAACCTATCACGCCCGTCGCTTCCATTTCACCCTTCATGGCATCCGAAGCCATAAACACCGGGGCCTTGGACACATCCGATGCCTCGTGGGCCACAATGGCAACCTCCGGGTTGCCAGGCAGGTAGTGAATGGTGTAATTGCTGTTCTTATACTTCCGGCCCTCGTGGTTATGCTTCCCACCGTCCTCTTTATAGAAGCAATCCAGCCAGAACTTGTAGTCCCGCACTTCATTGCGGGCGATCACAATGCCGCCCGTCATCTTGGGCTGGTTGGAGTATTGCCGAGGGTCTATTTTCAGCGTGCCCCAGTTGGTTAAATCGACCCCATACCAAACCACGGGAATGAGGACATCCGCCTTATCCATCGCGGACATGAATTCGGCTGAGCGGACAAAATGCACGCCCTCTTCCAAATCCAAACATTTCAGAGTCACAATCACCACATGGGAATCCTTCAAATCACGGTGCAGACTATAAGCGGTAAACCCATGTGCCTTCAGGTTTTGCGCCTGCCCTAAAAAGACTTCTCGATAAGTTTTAATGCTCTTGGTGTGTTGGCGAATAAAAACCGTTCCCGAAGCGTCGAGAAGGTTACACCAGGATGCGGACGCGACAAACAGCATCGCGAAACACAGTAACATTGATTTAAGACATTGAATTTTCATGAAGTCTCCCCTGTTTGACTCGAACCGTTCTACCAACATCTTTGAAACACATTTTACCCTTTTGCCCGAAAACTAAATGCCATAAAAGAAATAACCCGATTTATGCTATTCCCAGCTTCTTTAAATCTACGAGGCCCATATGAAGCATTTGTCCTTAACCCTCATCCTCTGGCTCTCCCTCACCCTTTTTTCGGCCCATGCCGACACTATTCATTACACCTATCTCGCCCAATGGGGCGGCCAGGGAGCAGAGAATGGAAAGTTTTCCTTTCTCAGCGGTATCGCGGTCGATAAAAAAGGAAGTCTCTACAGCTCGGATTATTCCAACGAGCGCATTCAAAAATTTGACCTGAACGGCCTTTACCAAACCCAGTGGGGCGGCAAGAAGGGCCAGGGTCACGGCCAGTTTCACCATGCCCTCGGAGTGGCGGTGGATGCCAAAGGAAAAGTCTACGTGGCCGATACGCTTAACAGCCTCATTCAAGTCTTTACTCCTGCCGGAGACTTTCTCACTGAATGGGGCGGCCTGGGTAGCGGGAAGGGTCAATTAGAAAACCCGGTCGCTATAGCTTTTGGCTCCAAAGACCAGATTTACGTTTTAGATGCCAGCAATAATCGCGTTGAGGTGTTCTCGGCTTCGGGCCAATACGTTTCTCAATGGGGTTCTTTCGGCGGCGAACCCGGACAATTCAATAACCCCACCGGCATCGCCATCGACAGCCACGGAAACATTTATGTGGGAGACACCAAAAATAACCGCATCGAGAAATTTAACCACGCCGGAAAGTTTCTGGCTCAGTGGGGAGAAAAAGGCGGCGGAGACGGTCAGCTCTATTCTCCCGAAGGTGTAGTCGTTGACGGATTTGATCGCGTCATTGTGGCCGATACGGAAAACCACCGGATTCAAGTTTTCAGCTCCAAGGGCGGCTATCTGACCCAGTTCGGGACTTCGGGTGATGGGGACGGCCAATTCCGGGAGCCTGTGGCGGTCGCGGTAGACGCGGAAGAAAATATTTATGTGTCGGATTTAGTCGGCAACCGCATTCAAAAATTTAAGCTAAACCCGTAAACACTCCATACCCAACGCCTAAAATTTTTGGCCGCAGATGTGCGAAATGCGAAAAGATAATTTTAAATTGTTGTGCCCCATTGGGACGTTTATTTTTAAAGGCTTTAAAAAAATCATTCGCGCAGAGAATCTCAATAATTAAAAATTTAGAATTCAAAATTTAAAATTATCTTTTCGCGTCTCATGCATTTAATGAATCACTAACACCTTTAACCGCTGGCGGTTCACGACGCCCGCGTTGGCGTTATCAATTTCCATCGCCGCGATATAAATACCGCTCGCCATGCCTGTGGCGTTCCACGAAACCTGGGGCGAACCCGCGGGCGAAGTCAGTGTCTGTATCAACTGACCGCTCAGGGTATAAATCTGCACCTTAATCGAATAAGCATTTTGAACCCCGCCCGCGTCAAATCGGGTCGTCATTCCATTGGCCGCGTTCAAAACATTGGGTTTGGCCAGCGCGATGCCGCTGATGCCATAACCAGGCAGCACTACAATTTCGCGGTTAATATCCGTCGATTCGCCGCTGCCGTTATTCCAATGAACCTCAACGGTATAAACGCCGGGGGTCACAAAACCCGCGTTGTTGTCTGTTCCGTCCCAGATGAGCGTGACGGGAGTGCCTGAAGTCTCAATGAAAATGGCCGCGATATTCGAGGGATAGCCTGCTGTCGAAACGGGTGCGCCGCCGGCAGCGCTTATCACGCCCGGCTTGAGCACATTAGAACTGAGCCTGACGTTGGTCATGGTCGATCCCATCGCGTCATTCACCAGGTTATACAGGGTTCTCACCTGCTCGCCGGATTCGTTATAAACATTCACCGTGATATTGGCCAACTTGCGGTTCACCACAGCGGTTTGGGCGACGCTGGTCACCACGCCCGAGTGGGCCACATTGTCGACCTGTATCTTGTAGCTGCCGTTAGACACCGGCGAACCCGAGTTGTTTGTTCCATCCCAGGTGCCAATCAAATACCCGTTATAGAATATTTCAATGCTGCTGCCGGGGCCCGATAAAGTCGTAATGGTGTTAGTAGTGCTCAACGTAATGTTGTCCACCGGCTCGGTGAAGGCCTCAATCACAATACTCTTCACCACTTCACCCGCGCTGTTATACACATTCACTTTCACCGTAAATGTTCCAATGACGGTGACCGGCACACTGGCACTGATCGGCAATAGCGATCCCATACTCGTCAACTGAGCCTTGTTTAAAAGCACGGTGTTCGCCGGCACAAAATGATTCACGGTGGTTTGATAACTCAGCGTGTAAACACCCACCGCCAGGGGCGAGGGCATCACCCAGCTCAACGCGTCAGTCGACGTATTAAAGGTTCCGCTGACAATGTTGGTGCTGGAGAAAGAGGTGAAAGTCATGTTCGCCGGCAAGGTATCCGTCACCACCAATCCCGTAGCGCTATTGCCCGTCACCGTCACCGCGATGGTGTAAGTCAAAATGTCGCCGGAGTAGGCGCTGTTTTTCGACACGCTCTTGGAAATGCCCACTCCCGTGGTGGGCGTCGAAGTAGGTGTTTGCGTATCCGTATTCGTGGCGGTGTTGACCGGTGTGCTGGTATTAGTCGACGTGACCGTATTGGTAAAGGTGTAAGTAGCCGTACTGGTAAAGGTCCGCGTAAAGGTAGAGGTGGCGGTGTTGGTGAAAGTAGATGTGTTGGTATAAGTCGAAGTTGCTGTGGGCGTAAAACTGCTGGTGAAGGTATTGCTGGGCGTGGACGAATAAGTGCTGGTGAAGGTATTCGTCGGGGTGAAAGTGTCAACCGGCGTATTGGTAAAGCTGGCGGTCGCTGTGTTCGTGGCCGTGTTGGTCGGCGTAAAGGTATCAACCGGAGTATCGGTGAAAGTAGCGGTAGTCGTATTCGTCGCCGTGTTGGTGGGCGTGGGCGTATCCACCGGCGTGTTGGTGTAGGTGGCGGTCGCCGTATCCGTAGCCGTATTGGTAAAGGTGAAGCTGAAGACCGGGGTGTTGGTGAAAGTAGAAGTAAACGTATTGGTCGGCGTATTAGTCCAGGTCGGGGTATTGAGCGGTGTATTGGTATCCGTCGAGGTGGCCGTATTGGTCGGCGTGTTGGTGTTGGTGGGGGTATTC
>JABDGD010000044.1 GCA_013286205.1 Candidatus Firestoneibacteriota bacterium
TTACCCTGGCTGTCGGTGTAGGCGGTACCGGCGTGAACGCGCCAGGTGGACTGCGGCGTGACAACCAGCGACGAGGCGGCATTAGTAGAACGCGTGGTGACCAAGGGGGCTTGGGCCGTCGCGGTAGTTTTGGTCGGAGTCGCGGTGGCGGCTGGGGCCGCACCGTGTGGGTAAGTTGCCTTCAAACTATTGGCGGCTCCGGCTTGCATCGTTATCCCAAACAAGATGGCCGCGATCAGTAAAAATTGTAGTTTCATTTCTATTCCCCCGAGAATCGATAAGGCACATGGCGCGCCATGCGCACAGCTAATAACGTTTTTAAACGAAACCGAAAAACGAAACGGACGAAACCGATCCGCAAAAAAAGCGGAATGGTTTTCGTCTGTTGAGATTACCCGCGGGAGGTTAGTGGAGTGAAAAGTTTGTTGTACCTGAAATTGATATGGCGTTTCTGAAGTTGATAACGTACTAAAATTGATAATTCGCGGATAAACGAAAAGGAATGTTTAGCCACAGATGCAGGGGACGAACAACAATTCATAATTCAAAATTAAGAATTCAGAATTATGCTTTTTTATCTGTCCCCTGCATGCCGATCTTCCATAAAAAATTATAGAGATCGGTATTGTCCCGCTTACATAAAAGCCTTATGGAATGCGGGACATCTGTAGCAAAAATGGTTTGGCTTGGAAATCTAAAGTCTGGATAGTATACTTATGTATACTAATGAACAGAGTCTTTGAGGTCGCAATTTGCGACCTCAAGTTCTAAGGTGCCAATTTGGAACCTTAGAGCTTTTAACAGCCCGAATTGCCGATAAAAGCCGCAATCTTAAGATCGCAATTTGTGACCTTAAGATTATAAACAGTCCGAAATGCCAGCAAAAGACACAAACTTGAGGTCACAAATTGTGACCTCAAGTTTGAACCAAGGAGAATCAATGAGTGAATTAATCCCCAATATCTCGATTGAACAAAAGATATTCATTATTCGGGGCCATAAAGTGATGATGGCCGCTGATTTGGCTGAAATGTACGGGATTTCCACCAAATATCTCAATCAACAGGTCAGAAGAAACATTAGGCGGTTTCCATCCGACTTCATGTTTCAGCTTACTAAAGAAGAAGATCAATCTCTAAGGTTGCAAAATGCAACCTTAGAGAAAGGCCGAGGTAAGTATTCAAAATATGCTTCATCTGCGTTTACCGAACAGGGCGTCGCGATGCTGTCCTCCGTCCTCAACAGTGAAAGAGCCATATTGGTGAATATAGAAATAGTTCGTGCTTTTGTTCGTCTGCGTAAAGTATTGACCACCCACAAAGATTTAGCCCAAAAGCTAGACGCCTTAGAAAAACGGGTCGGAAACCAGGACGTCAAAATCCAGGCGGTCTTTGACGCCATCCGCGAACTGATGAAAACCCCTGAAAAACCCAAAAGAAAAATCGGCTTTCTCGAAGAACCTAAAGCGCTCTATGGGGCTAAATGAAGAAAGATTTATTCCACACAACCAATAAAATAATGGCAGGTGTAGCAGACGATTTTGCACTTCTTCGTCACCATGGGGTGGCCGCATTGGGGGCAGGTGTAAAAGAGCTCCTCGGTTTCATTGGCATAGCGCTCGCCTTTGGCAATGCGCCCGAGATCTAAAAGCGAGGGAAGGGATTTAATAACAGTTAGGTCTTTTTCATCACTCATTCCCCAACATTAACACGGGTTTTAGCGCTTCACTAGGGCCTCTTTACACTTGATTAACAGCGGTAAGCCCATTAAATTACACCCTCGTTTCATTAGCTTTTCTTATCAATATGAAGAGCAATTGAACATTGGGGCGTCGACAAGCGGTAAGTCACCAGATTTTGGATCTGGCATTCGTAGGTTCGAATCCTACCGCCCCAGCCATTTATAAACCCCGTCCCTGTTTTCAGGGATGGGGTTTTTAGTTTCTGGAGTAATAGGATTCGAACCGTAAGGGGTATGGGGAATAGGATTCCCCATGTTGTTCAAAGGGGTATACAGGGGGAACTTCCCCTGTAAACGAAGTGGTTCGACATTCACCGCCCCAGCCATTAACAAACCCAGCTCCCGAGAGGGAGTTTGGGTTTTATTGTTTGTGCCGAAGAGTTTACAGGCTGTGTTGAGTAATAGCCTTGATCTTGTCGAGGACGCCTTTGGGCTTCACCGCGTCCGGAACTTTTTTGAAATGCTTGAGCAGTTCTTCTTCTTTTGGTTCCGGAAAGTTCTCACGCACTTCATTTAAGAAAGTTTTCACCGCCTGCTCATAGACCGCCGGATATAAAGAATAAGTCTGCTCATGCCCGGCCTCGGGAATATAAACCAGCGAGCGGTGGTGGGTTTGTGTCTCATTAAAGAGGGCCCTGACCTCGGAAGAGCGGGCCAGGTCATCCGCCTCGCCGGTGATATAGAGAATGGGTTTCTCATCAAAATGCCGGACGACCGGAACCAGATCTAAGTCGGAAGCCTTTAACGACAACCCGGTCAATTGGTCATAGTCCTTTAAACAGCAATCGAAAAAGCCCGGCAGGTTCGCCAGTTGGCCGCCCATACCCCTGCGGGAAACATAAGACTTTACGTTCGGCAAGGGGCTGTCCGCGATGACCGCGTCCACCTCCGGGCATGGGGGCGTGGCCCGCAGCGCGCTAATGGCGCCCAGTGAGAATCCTAAAAATACCACCGGCTTGTTCAAATGATGTTTTGTCTTTAAGTAAGCCACCGCGGCTAAATAGTCCTCTGATTCCAGCACGCCGCCCGTCACAGGGCTGGGGCCGCTCATACCCTCTCCACGGTGATCAAACAAAAGAACCTGATAGCCGCTCTTCACTAAAAAAACAGCCCGGCTTAAAACCTGGCCCCGGTTTTTAAAAACACCGTGGGACAAAATAATCGTGCCCAGAGGCTTTCGCGCTTTAGGCGCGGCGATGTACCAGCCGGATAGCGTGACGCCGTCCGAGGTAGTGAATGAAACATTTTGATAAGGGATGCCCTCATCCTGTGGAGTCCAGTTAATCGGAAGGCGTGTTTTAGACTTGGCCACGATGGATTCGGCCACTTTTTCGGGCAGAAAGACATAAGCGAAATAAAGAAAGCCCGCCAGGGCCAAAACAAAAACCACAAAGCAAACCGAAAGAACTATTTTTAACGGCCGGGTTTTATTTTTATTCATATCTTTTCAACGCCTGTCGCGATGGTTTGCGTCACTATGATTTCAAAACCCTCACCCTCAAACTTTTGGCTGACGGCTTTAGCCTTTGCCTTATCCGCGAAAACCCCAAATACCGTAGGCCCGCTGCCGGATAACAGTGATCCTAAAGCGCCTTCTTTCATCATTCTCTTTTTAATTAGTTCGACTTCAGGCCTTAAAGAAAAGGCCGCTGGTTCGAGCCCGTTAAACAAATGGGCGCCAATTTTCGCCGGATCGCCCTGGGTTAACAGCGCTTGAAAGTTTTTAGCTTTGTCCCCCGAAGTCATCAAGGCTTTGCCCGAACGGTAAACCGCCGGGGTCGATAATCCCTCGGGCGGTTTGACAAGTAAAACAGCTAAAGAAGCCGGGCTTTTCCAGGGCGTAATCACTTCGCCGCGGCCCGTTCCTAACGCCGCGCCCCCGGTTAAAAAAAAGTTTACATCCGAACCAAGCCCCGCGGCCATGGCATGCATTGTGGAGTCGGACAGGTTAGTCTCATAAAGCCACTGCAAGCCCATCAGCGTGGCTGCCGCGTCGCTGGAGCCGCCGCCTAAACCCGCGGCCATGGGGATCTTTTTACGCAGGGTTATTTTAACACCCCCCGAATCCCTCAAGACCTCCCGCAGAAAAAGCTTCGCGGCTTTGACGATTAAATTGGAATCATCCACCGCCAGGCCGGGCGCCCCCGCTATTTCCAGCTCTACCCCGCCGGGCTGTTTTTCAAAACTCAGCTGGTCATAAAGCGCTACGGCCTGAAAAACCAACGCCAGATCATGGTAGCCGTCGGGCCGCGGGCCCAGGACTTCTAAAACGGGGTTAATTTTCGCGGGGGTTTGAACTGTCAGCACGGGAGGATTTACTGACCGCTGCTGGCGGGCTGGTACTTTTGCAGCTCGGCGGCAAAGTCTTTATTGGTGGGGTCGAGCTCCAGGGATTTTTTCCATTGAGCGACCGCCTCATCGTTTTGACCCAGTTTGACGTCGGTTTGCGCCAGATGGTCATAAATGACCGCGTCATCTTTTTGCTTTTTCTCGGGCAGCTGTTTCAACGCCTTTTCAAAAGCGTCTTTCGCTTCGGAATAACGCGCTTGCTTAAAATAAACCCAGCCCAGGCTGTCTAAATAATAGGCGTTGTTCGGATCCAGCTTCAGCGCGGTCTCGATATATTTTTGGGCGTCGCCCAGGTTTTGATTCTTGTCGGCGTAAGAATAGCCGGCGTAATTGTAGGCTTCCGCGTTGTCCGGCTGAATCTGCATGACTTTTTTCAAAGCGTCCATCGACTCGTTAAACTTGTTTTCTTTATCGAGAGTCGTGGCTAAATCGAAATAAGCCTGCACCAGCGCGCCCAGATTGTAATCGGCCTGCTGTTTATTTTTAAAAGACAGCTCGGATTCAATGACTTTTCGGTAATCGGCCTCAGCTTCAATAAAGTTCTCATTCTCCTGGGCCAGCATGCCTTTCATTAAAACCAGTTCGGGATGATTGGGATTGGCCTTGAGACCGGCATCGATGGTCTTGGCGGTCAGTTCTTTTTTATTCTCTTTGTCGTAAAGAATGCCCAAACGCACCCAGGCATCCACGGATTTATTGTCGTTGTCCAAAATGTCCTGAACTTGTTTTTCAGCGTTGGCGTAATCCTTCATATCCTCATAAACCGCCGAGAGGCGGAAATGAACCAGCGCGTTGGTGGGCTGGCTTTCCAGCAGCTTTTTAAAAGAGTCGATCGACTTCTCGCTGTCTTTTAAACCGAAATAACAAAGACCGATATAGTCATAAACCGCCGAGTCTTTCGGATTGAGCTTGGCGTAAGTTTCAAAAGCCTCCAGGGCTTTCTGATGGTCTTTTTGATTGTAGTAAAGCTCACCCAACGCCAAAAAAGTTTGAGCGTTATTGGGATTGATCTTGGCCAGGGCCTCGTAAGTCGCGATCGCGTCTTTGGGTTTTTGGTCCAGCTCATAAACCAATCCCAAAGAGGTATAGGCCGGTTCTAACTCGGGATCGACCTCGATGGCTTTTTTAAAAGCTTCCTCTGCTTTAGCCACCTGGCTGCCGCGGGTGTAAATGAGCCCCATGTTGTAATAAACGCCCGCCTTTTTGGGGTCCGCCATGAGAATTTGCTGATAGGTCTGAAGCGCGTCTTCGAGTTTATTTTGATTGGCCAGCACGCCGGCCAAATAATAGCGGGCTTCCATATTGGAAGGCTCGATCTCCAAAATCTTGTTGTACTCTTTTTGAGCTTTTCCATATTCGGCCTGGGTGGCAAAGAGATTGGCGAGCAATAACCGGGTTTGAATATTGTTGGGTTCTAAGCGGATGGACTTTTGAAGCTCTTCCTCGGTTTTATATTCCAGACCTTCTACATAGTAGTGAGAGGCCAGACGGTCATGAATGGTGGAAGAAGTGGGATCGTAACGGGCGGCCTGGTCATACTCCACTGTGGCACGGCCCCCATCCTGAAGCACTTGGGCGTAAAGGGCGCAGGCATAATGCCAATAGGCCCGGGGATCGACCTGGAGATGATCCTCAGAATCGGCCGCGGCCGGGCTGTGGAAGGCCCCTAAAGCCAATAGGAGTGTGAGAACGAATAATGATTTTTTCATAAACCATACTTTCTCTGGAATAGAGCAGGCATTATACCATCTCTGTTTTGTAGAAAAGATAGAGCCGGACTACTTCTTATGGACGTTTGAACCGGTCAAAATGCCTTGGGCCGCTTGAATTCCCTGCTCCATAGCCGATTCCATACTGCCGTATTCCCAGCGGCCATAGCGGCCCACGGATTGGACTCCGTTCTTTTCATAAAAGCGCAAAAGCTCGGCGGTTACTTCATCCCGGTAGCGGTCATAGATGACGTAAGAATGGGGCAGATCTAAATCCACCCGGCTGACAATTTGCTTTTCCGAATCAATCCAGCCCAGCTGTTTTAATTTTTGAATAGCGTGCCTGCCCAGTTGAGCGGGATTCGGTTTAGTTCCCCGGTATGAAAACTCGACATAGAGAGAAAAATGACCCTTGGGTGCCACGGTGGGGACACAGGCGCTGACAGACCCCGCCCGATGAAATTGAAATTCATTTTCCGGAAAATAAACCCAGCTGTAAGGAATGGGCTGTTGGCCCTTGAGGCCGAAGTTGATGTTGTAGATCGAGGTGGCTTTGAGCTGTTTGGCGCTGGCGCGGAGCTTTATGGGAAGGCCTTCGGTGCACTCCACCAGCTGGTTTAAGGGCAGGCTGGAAACTAAAAACTCGTAATCAATCTCAAAACCCGAGTCCAACCAGGCCCGCCGTTTTTTTAAATCCACTTTTTGAATGCCCGCTCCCCGCCAGAGGGAAGACAGACCCTTGGCGATGCCCTGGGGCAAAAGAGAAATGCCGCCGCTGTCGGGATAAAGAAAGGTCGCGTTATAGCCGCTGTCGGATGTTTTTTTCGATAAAGCGCCGTCGACCACTTCTTTAATTTTAGGCGAAGGCACAAAGCGGCCCATCCAATGGGTGGTCATTTGATCTAAGGGAAACTTCCAAAGCTTTTGATTGTAAGGAAACATGAAGTTCTTGGAGATGCCGGGGCCCACCGAATCCAAGCACCAGCTTTTAAAGTTTTGGGAGTCGTTGATCTTTTTACCAAATCGCTGATGAAGCGCCGCTTCCAGATAGCCCAAAACATTTTCGCGGTTGGTGGCGGAGGGCAGGCCCGCGTTGTTTTCCTGATAAGGGTACTCACTGTAGCCGCCCTGGCTGTAAATGACCGCGTGCCGGCGGCGTTCTTTAAAGATTTTGCCGATAAAGCGGGAGGCCCACTGCCGCATCGCGGGTTTATGAAAATGAAGAAAGTGGCCGGTGTAATCAAAGGAAAAACCCTTATCGATAACCGACCGGCACAAGCCGCCGGCCTCTTTTTGTTTTTCCACGAGCAGATAAGAACGCGAAGCGTCCGATAGTTCTCTGGCGCAGGATAAGCCCGCCAGGCCGCCCCCGGCGATCAGCGTTTGGACTTTCACTTTTTAAGCCTTTTTTTCACGGGAAGGCTGGAGGGTTCTTTAAGGAAAATTTGAAAGGGGCTTTCTTTAACCTTCGTCACATTGTCATCCATGGGAATGAGCGCTACAAACAGGGTGATCAGCATGACCACAAAGAAGAAAAATAAAATGAAAATGAGCGCGCGCTTTTCGGAAAGCCGGACCAAAAACCCGGCAGCCAAAACCATCATGAAGGACACATACCACAAGGCGTGAACCGTTTGTTTGACCGTGAAGCCCAGCTTGCGGAGTCTTAAGGCCAAATGGTCATTGGACCCGCGAAACATGGAGCGCTTGCGGATGAAGCGGATCATCATCACCAAAGCCGTGTCATAAAGCGGAACCGCGAGAATAAAGAGCGGCGCTACTAACCCGACTAAATTGTTTTGGCTGTAGCCGTGGCCCATGGCCATGGCGGAAAGAAGAAAACCCAAAAATAAAGCGCCCGAGTCGCCCATATAAATGCGGGCAGGCTGGTAGTTGTAAGGCAAAAAGCCCAGCACACTGCCGCCCAGAGCCGCCGCGATAAAAGGAACATAACTGTGAGCGTCCACAAAGGGCACCAGCACAAAACCCAGACAGGCGATGGCCGCGACCCCGCCGGCCAGACCGTCCATGATGTCGATAATATTGACCGCGTTCGTCACCGCCAAAACCCAAAAGATGGTCAGCGCGTAAGTGAGAATGGGATGGCCGGGTAAAAACTCGAGCTTGAGGCCGAACACAATCAGAAGAACCGCCGCCACAATCTCAAAAAGAAACTTCGAGGCGGGGCTGAGAGAAAAGAGATCATCCACGAGGCCCATGAGAGCCACCACGGTGCCGCCCACCAAAATGGCGTAGATGGGTTGGGTATCCTGCGGGGGAACAATGCTGAGACTGCCGAAGATCACCAGGAGGAAGGAAAAATAAATCGCCAGGCCGCCCAGGTAAGGAATGGGTGCCGTGTGTTTTTTAAGCTGGCCGCTGGGTGTATCCAGAAATTGCGACTTGAGGGCGATCTTACGGAAAACGGGGGTCAGCCCGAGGGCTAAGACAAAAGCGGCGAAAAAGATGATCCAGTTGGTGTTCAAAGGTGTCCTCCCCGGCCATTGCACTAAGACCCGGCCGCCTGGGAAACCGGAAGAGTGAGAAGTTAAAAGCACTATAACATAGGCCAAAAGCGCCGGAACCGAGGCCCGAAGAAAAAAGCCCTATAAAAGAAAAGCCCCGGTGGGTCGGACCGGGGCTTGGAGGCTGATATGATTTTGATTCGTTGGAAAGCAAACCAATTGTCGTTGGATCTGCTTCGATAACTATATAAAGCAACCATCGTGCCAATAGGGGCTTTTCACGAAACCCCTTTAAAACAGCCAATATCAGAGCGCGAGAGTAAGAAAACCCACGAAAAATGTGTAAATAATAGTTACACTCTTTACACAGTGTATTATTACTTTACACTCAGCCTAATCAACCTTCAACCCATATTTGCGTATTTTCAGGTAAAGCGTGGGCCGGCTAATGCCCAAGCGCTCTGCCGCTTCCTTTTTATTAAAGCGGGATTCCTGAAGCACTCTTAAGATCATGTCTTTCTCAACCGATTTCAATACCCCCGCCGGGGGCAAAACCGCGTCCTTCTCCGTGGATAGAGGCATAGAGGAACCTAACATTTCAGCCGGTAAATGCTCCGGCATAATCAGCACATCGTCATTGAGCGTCACAATCCGCTCAATGACGTTTTCCAGTTCGCGCACATTACCCGGCCAGCGGTACTGGCGCATCAATTGTAAAGCCTTCTCCGAGATACCCTCAAACTGGGTTTGGCGCTTGGCTTTGAGCTTGGCCAGAATGTGTTTCACCAGGATGGGCAAGTCCCCTTCACGGACCCGCAGCGGCGGCATTTCGACCACAATGACATTGAGGCGGTAGAAAAGATCCTCGCGGAACCGGCCCTGCTGGATGGCCTGTTTCAGATCGCGGTTGGTCGCGGCAATCACCCGGATGTCGACTTTCACTGTTTGGGTACCGCCGACCCTTTCGAGCTGGCGTTCCTGCAGCACCCGCAAAAGTTTCACCTGGGTGGATAAAGAAATTTCACCGATCTCATCGAGAAAAACCGAGCCCAGATTAGCGGCCTCAAACTTGCCGATCTTCTGCCCCACCGCCCCCGTAAAGGAGCCCTTTTCATGGCCGAAGAGTTCGCTTTCGAGCAAAGACTCGCTTAAAGCGGAGCAGGCGATGGGCACGAAAGGTTTATCGTGGCGGTTGGATAATTCGTGAATGGACTTCGCCACCAGTTCTTTACCCGTGCCGTTTTCGCCCAGCACCAGAACCGTCGCGTCACTGGCGGCGGCCCGTTTAATGAGCTCGTGAATCTTTTTCATCACCGGGCTCTCGCCCACCAGTAAAGTTTCATCCCCCCTGCGCTCGGGCGCGGCGGCGGCGGAGACCATGGATTTAGACAGTGAAAATAAAATGGATGCGGCGTTCTTGGAGGATTTCACAAACTCCTCGTAATCTTGCTTCATGCGGCCCGTGAGGCCCTCGTGATAATAAACCTGGCCCAGGTTATAGATAGCGTTGACGTGATCGGGATTCTTTTGAAGAACCGCTTTAAATTCCGTAATGGCTTTTTCCATCTCAGATTTTTTGAAATAACAAACCCCTAAGTCATTCTGAATATTAAGTTTCTCGTCGCCTTCCGGCAGTATTTTGAGCGCGCGTTTATAAACCTGAATGGCCTCGTCGTAGCGTTCTAGCGTCATTAAACAGTCGCCCAACCCGCCCAGAGCTAGAACGTTTTTGGGATAATTCCGGATGACGATCTCGTATTGTTCTAAAGCCTTTTCGACATCGCCCCGCTCTTTATAAAGCATGCCCAAATTGAGATGGCACTGAACCCCCAGCGTCTCCTGCGTGTGAAAAAGCCCCAGATAAAAGCTGCCGGGCGTTAAAGGGTGTATCAGTCGGAGAGTTTCAGCGAAAGAGAACATCGCGTCGCCCACCCGGCCCCGTTTGAGGTGAATGAGGCCGATGTTAAAGCGCACATCCAGCAGATCGTGGCGGAGTTTTAAAGCGGATTCGTAGTAACCCAGCGCAGCGTCATCCTGTTGAAGGTGAAAAGAGGCGTGGCCCATATCGCGCAAGGCAAAAAAGCTATTGGGCTTCTTTTTGAGAACAGTCTGAAACAATTGAAGCGCCTGGGCATATTCACCCTGCTCAAAAGCGTCGATTCCCTCAGCGGTCGCCTTATCCATCGGCTCATAAGCCACACCGCAAATCGGGCAAAAACGGAAAGCCTCGGTCGTTTGCTCGCCGCAATCCCGGCATAAGAAAGTGGCCATGGCTACCGGCCCTTCTTTTTAGGCTTCGGTGAGGATTTTGAAACATTCGGAGTTTTACCGGCGAGTTGGCGGATTTGAAGCGTCGCCAGCTTGGCGCCCTGGGGAAGGTCGGCGTATTTATTCTCAAGATGGCGGTACCACTTGAGGGCCTGCTCGGTCTTTCCTTCTTTTTGAAGTTTGTAGCCTTTGCGGAACTCTATTTCAAAAGCGATAAAGCGATCGCGGTCCTCGCGGGATAATTTGGTCGTCCACAAGTGGGCGAACTCAGTCAAAGCCGCCATGGTCATGAGATAAATGAAGTAAGGGGGAAAAGCATAGGCCGCCAGCAGAGCGATGATGGTGAGCCCGCCCCAGTCTTCTTTTTTTAATATCGTTTTGGCCATGAATCCCTCTAAGAAACTGGTAAAGAAACTTTACACCTCAAGGCGCGGGAGTGCCCGCGCGGACGTCGAGAGAGTTCTTATTTTACTCCTCTGGCTGGACGCGGACATAAAAAAAGCCCCGGGCGTTAGCACGGGGCTTTTGACTGCTGGTTTTAACTATATATTGCTGATTATCTTA
The DNA here is from genome assembly GCA_013286205.1 of Candidatus Firestoneibacteriota bacterium. Taxonomy (GTDB): domain Bacteria; phylum Oederibacteriota; class Muellerivitia; order Muellerivitales; family Muellerivitaceae; genus Bog-1183. Next base: position 11,096 of record JABDGD010000044.1, read on the forward strand.
CTTTTTCTTGTAATCAGCGATGTTCAATCCCAAAGCGTCTTTACGGGAAAGCTTGATCTTCTTGGTCTTCGGGTCAACCCCGATGCACTTCACCAAAAGCTCATCGCCTTCTTTGAGAACGTCTTCAACCCGTTCCACCCGCTTGGTATCCAATTGGGAAATATGAACCAGTCCATCCGTACCCGGCAAGATTTCAACAAACGCGCCGAAGTCCATGATCTTTTTGACGGTTCCGAAGTAAATCTTTCCATCTTCGGCTTCCGCCATCAAACCAGTGATAAAGTTCTGGGCGTCTTCGATATCTTTTCCATTGGCGGACGAAATGCTGACCGTTCCGTCATCTTCGACGCTGACTTCCACTTTGAAATCCTCTTGGATTTTCTTGATGGTCGCCCCGCCCTTACCGATGACTTCGCGGATCTTATCCACAGGAACCTTCATGGAGACAATACGCGGCGCGTAAACCGACATCTTCTCGCGCGGCGAGGTTAAGGTCTTGTCCATGATATCCAGGATGGTCAAACGGCCCTGCTTGGCTTGCGCCAAACCCTTTTCAATCACTTCAAAAGGCAGACCGGTGATTTTGATATCCATTTGAATAGCCGTGATACCTTTGCGGGTACCGGCCACTTTAAAGTCCATATCGCCGAAATGATCTTCCAGACCTTGAATGTCGGTCAGGATGGCGTATTTGGAAACGTCTTCATTCGACACCAAACCTAAAGCCACACCGGCGCAAGCGCTCTTTAAAGGAACACCGGCGTCCATCATGGCCATCGAGCCGCCGCAGACAGAAGCCATGGAGGACGAACCGTTCGATTCCAGGATGTCAGAGGTGACTTGAATGGTGTAAGGGAAAGAATCTTTCGAGGGCAAGAGAGGCTCCAGCGCGCGTTCCGCCAGGTTACCGTGACCGATTTCGCGGCGGCCCGGACCCGACAAACGCTTAATTTCACCGACTGAGTAAGGCGGGAAATTATAGTGAAGCATGAAGCGGCGCTTTTGTTCGCCTTCGAGTTCTTCCAAAATTTGCTGGTCGTCTTTGGTACCCAAAGTAGCGGTAACCAAAGCTTGCGTCTGACCGCGCGTAAAGAGAGCGGACCCATGCGTACGAGGCAGCACACCGACTTCGGTAGCGATCGGACGGAATTCGTCACACTTACGGCCGTCCTGGCGTTCGTGGCGGTCCAAGATAGCTTCGCGGACAAAGTCAGATTCGATGGAATGCAGGATTCCATGAATGTCTTTGCCTTTTTCCGGATGCTTTTCTTTGAGGGCTTCCACGGTTTCTTTTGAAACGGCGTGAATCGCTTCTTGGCGCTTGAGCTTGTCTTTTTCACCCATGGCCGTCTTCATCTTGGCCAAAGCGAAGTTTTTCACGTCAGCGACCAAAGCTTCATCGGCCTTGACCAAAGTCAAAGCGCGCTTGGGCTTGCCGGCTTTTTTCACCAGCTCATCTTGCAGGTCGATAATCTTCTGGCATTCTTTGTGGGCCAATTTAACGGCTTCCAAAAGAACGGATTCGGATTCTTCATCCGCTCCGCCTTCCACCATGACCACCGCTTTACGGCTGGCAGCCACAATCAAATTGAGCGTGCTGGTTTCCATCTGCTTGAAAGTAGGATTCACGACTAAATCGCCGTTCACCCGGCCAATACGAACACAGCCGAATTTGTCAGCAACCGGAATGTCCGAAACAGCCAAAGCGGCTGACGCGGCGGAAACCGCCAGGACGTCCGAGTCATTTTCCTGATCTGAGGAAATGACGGTGCAATGCATTTGAACTTCGTTAAAAAAACCATCCGGGAACAAAGGACGGATTGGGCGGTCGATCAAACGAGAGGTTAAAATTTCTTTGGTGCGGGGACGGCCTTCACGCTTAAACCATCCGCCCGGGATACGGCCGGCGGCCGAGGATCTTTCACGGTACTCAACGGTTAAAGGGAAAAAGTCTTTGCCCGGCATGGGATCTTTAGCTCCAACGACCGCGACGAGAACAACCGTCTCGCCCAGTTGGGCCAAAATTGATCCATCAGCCTGCTTGGCCATACGGCCTGTTTCAAACGACAGCGTGGTGTTGCCTAGCGTTGTGCTGACACGTTCCATTAATTCCTCCTTGGAATTTTTACAGAACGCCGAAAACCATTTTTCGGCGTTCTTTTAGGCTAAAAGCGAAGTTATTTGCGAAGGCCCAAACGTTCCAAGAGCGCGGCGTAACGGTTCACATTATTCTTTTTCAAGAAGTCCAAAAGCCGGCGGCGTTGGCCAACCAACTTCAGCAAACCGCGGCGGGAAGCATGATCCTTCGGGTGGGTCTTGAAATGTTCCGTGAGGTACTTGATGCGTTCAGTAACTAAAGCGACTTGAACTTCCGGAGACCCAGTGTCTCCTTCTTTTTGCTTAAAATCTTGGACCAACTGAATCTTCTTTTCCTTCGTCATCATGGTGAGGCTCCTCAAAAATTAAATTTGTTGCCGGACTCCCCTTCATCCGAGTAGCCGTCAGAGAGGACGGGAACCAAGAAAAGGATCAATGTCTTGCACCCTGGCGAGAGAATTTCTCTCAGCAAGGGGGGTCATTCTAGGGGGTTTGAGAAATGGTGTAAAGGACATAAGCCCCGCAAAAGGGCCTAAAAGGCTGGGTTTTCTAGGACTTGAGGCTGGCGAGAGAAGCTTTTTGAATCTTCACTAAATCCTTCTTAATTTGCTTCACCAGCAGCGGAGTTGAGGCGAATTTCTTTTCCGGACGCACATAACCCAGCAAATGAACCCGCATTTGTTTGCCGTAGAGACGGCCGTAATAGTGAAGCAGATGCACTTCGGCGTGGCGGTGATGATCGTCGTCTTTAAAGGTAGGACGGCGTCCCAGGTTCATTCCCGCCCGGTAGAATTGATTCCCCAGTTTTACTGCGCAGGCGTAAACGCCATCCTTAGGCAGTAAGTCTTCTTTCACTTTGAGATTCGCCGTGGGAAAACCAATCCGGCGTCCCACTTGTTTGCCGTGAATGACCAACCCATCGATGGAATAGGGCCGGCCCAGCATTCGGTTGGCCGCCTCGGTTTTACCCAGAGCCAAGGCCTCACGGATACGGCTGGAAGAAACAACTTTCCCCTGCAGACGTACCGGCTTCACCGCCTTCACTACAAACCCATGCTTTTTGCCCAACTCGGTTAAAAGTTTCACATCGCCCTGGGCGCCTTGGCCAAAACGGAAATTCTCGCCGACCACCACGCCTTTGACATGACCCTTCGACCGGAGCCATTGAACAAACTGCTCGGGTGTTTTTTTGGGAAAAGGCCTTCGTGAAATGAACGACGTGAACTTCCCGGGCGCCTTTGAGCTTCAGTAATTCAAAATTGGCTTGTCTTGTCAGTAAAAATGGGACTTTAGGGCCGCCCTTAAGAACATGAATAGGCCGGTCATGAAAGGTGAGAACCTGGGGTTGAGCCTTCAGCTTTTTGGCTAAAGCGACCGTTTCACGCACCAGCGCCTGGTGGCCCAGATGAACACCGTCAAAAACGCCGATGGTAAAAATGATGGACTTAACTGACATCAAACCATTCCTTCTATTCCGAAAACTTTACGGGGTTTTAAAATTCCCTCGGGCATATTTTCCACTATCGCGCAAAGCCGGCCTTGGGCGTTCATCACGCGGAAAAGTCCCAGCTCCGGTCTCTCGCTTTTAAGCTTTTGTCCCAAACACAAAGCGGTCAATTGGCTTTCTTCCAAATGAATCTCCGGCAGATGTTTCACCAAAAGACTGGAAGCAAGCAACATACCCGAAAGGTTTTGGGCTTCAACGTTTTTTTTAATCTCATCGAGCGAAATAGAGTTTTCTAATGAAAAGGGGCCCACCCGGGTACGCTCTAACGCTTCCATACAGCCGCCTACCCCCAGGGTTTCTCCGCTTTCCTCAAAGAACGCAAAGATGGAAAAATTAAACTGTCTCTGCGCTCGGGCGATGAAAAGGTCAATGTGGCGAATGTGGCCCGTGAGTTTCGTGGCGGCGGGCACACCTACGCGGCCGGCGCTATTTTGGCCGGGCCTTTAAAAGAAGCCCTGAGTCAGGTGTTGAAGGTTTGCAAAAAAGTTCTGAAATAGGTTGGCATGATCGGTGTATTAAACGTCAACAAGCCATCTTCTTTTACTTCCCATGATGTGGTCGCGGTTGT
>JABDGD010000045.1:0-13824 GCA_013286205.1 Candidatus Firestoneibacteriota bacterium
GGCCCGCCCGCGCCGGTTTACGCCCACACCGGTTCCGCCGACTGAAACCGCCACGCCAATACCCGTCCGGAAAAAACGGCCCGCCGCGGTTCCCGTGAAACGCAAACCCGTTGCGGCGCCGACCTTTACGGCGGTGCCCGCACCCAGTGGATCGGGAGCAAGCGGGTCAGTGATCGCTTTCTCCAGCTTGCCCGTGAATATTGATGCGAGCTTTGGGGATGGACCGGGGGTTTATCAGTGCGAGATTGTGGACTCTCAGGGGAATCATGTGAACACGGTTTTCAACAAGCGGGTGTCATTTGAAAAACAAACCTGGATTTCCTGGGACGCGACCAATGACCAGGGCCAGCAAGTGCGCTATGGAATGTATTACGCGGTGTTTACTAAAGATGGAAAGTTGATTCGAAAGATACCGCTTAACTGGGGCAGGCCGCAGTAAAAGCTAAAAATTACCTAAAAGAGTAATCGCGTTGCCCCCGCCGGTAGCGTAGTTAGGCGACTGAAATACCGCGTTGTCTTCCAAAATGGTAATGGTGATAGAGGTGCTGGAAGCAGAGGGCGCGTCATTTACTGCGGTCAGAAATACATAAGTGCCCTGATAGTTACCCTCGCTCTCATAAGCGTCGAAGTTCGTCTGCCAGGGAAGTACCTGATTGTTGGCGGCCGAGTTGCCGCCCATGCCGTTGGCCGCGTAAATGATATTGGCGGTGACGCCGGCAGAGCCAGTGACCTTATAAGTGCCCTGAACCTTCTTGGGGCCGGTACAGCCCCAAATCAGCAGGGTTAAAGCCGCGGTAAAGAGATAAAAACGAGCATTCTTCATGTATTAAATCCCAGTGAATAGCCCGATGGGCTGTGGTTTTGCTTCTATGCTTATGATACGTTCAGACGTGTGGAATACCAATAAGGGTTTTTGTCCGCCTACGCAGACATAACTTTTCTTTGTCAGTTTGGAATTGTACTGCTTCGGCGGACTTCGTCAGTCGGCGCGGACAATCCCCCGTAGCCTTGGCGAAGGGGGACGGGCTATGATGGAATTACCCATAGAGTCAACTCAGGAGAAGGCCATGCGCAGCTCCCACTTGATGAGCCGAAATGATACGGGTTTACTGGTGATTGATATCCAGGCCAAGCTGATCGAAAAAATCCCGCAAAAAACCGAAGTGGTAACCAATACGGAAAAGCTGATCAAAGGGGCCGGCATATTAGGCCTGCCGGTTTACGCGACGGAACAATATCCCAAAGGTCTGGGGTCCACGGTTCCTGAACTGGCGGATCAATTACCCGATAAACTGGAAAAAGTTTCTTTTAGCTGCGGCGTTTTGCCCGAAGTGATTGATTTTTTTAAATCGAAAAAGGTCTCAAAGATATTAGTCACGGGTATCGAGGCGCACGTCTGTGTGCTTCAGACGAGCCTGGATTTAATGGCCCAGGGTTTCGCGGTTTATCTGGCGGTGGACGCGGTGGGAAGCCGGCATCGGTGTAAAAGTCGAAGTGGGCCTGAAAGGCACAGGCGTCAACGTAAAGGGCGCCGTAAAAGTCGCGGTAGGCGGTTGCGGCCTGGGCGTAAAGGTGAAAGTCGCTTGAGGCGGCGGCGTAAAAGTAGACGTGGGTTTGGGCGGCGCCGGTGTAAAGGTCAGCGTCGGCGGAACCGCCGCGACTTGAACGGGCAATGCGGGTTCAGGTGTCTTAGTCGGAGGCGCGCAGCCCGGCGGAGCGCCTACGTCCATGCTGAACTTCCTGCGAAATAAAAACTTCTCGCCCAGTGTCGAGCGCATGAGGTTGTTATCCCCATCCCTGAAGGTTTTGAAATATTTCGCCGGCGCGTTGCTATCCGGATTAATGAGTGTCGTAGCCATCGAGGTGGGGTCAAAAAGAATCGGCTGATCCCAGCCCGTATCGTGGTAATCCCTGGTCGACCAGCCCGAAGGCTCGTTGCCCGCGTGGTGATATTGGGTCGCTAAACCCTGGTCGCTGGTAATCAGGGTCGTGCTGTTATCCGAAAGGGTAATTTTCAGCACATAGGCCATACCGATATCCGCGTTGGTCTTGGTGGAGTTTTCTAAACTTTGAAGAACCTTTATCGCCACGCAGTTGTCATCGAGAAAAAAACAAAGCTGATCTTTGGTGAAATTTTGCGTGACATCCATGACCGTGTCATTCGAGTGGTCGTCAGACTTCACAATCGGTTCGCCATTAATGAAAAAGTCCAGCATCACCAGGTGGGTGGCGGTGATGTGGATTTGTGCCGCCGTGACATACTTTTGGGATTGGGCCCAAACCGATGAGCCGCAGGTCAGAAGCGCGAAGCATAAAATAAGAGTTCGAAGAGCGTTGTATTTCAAGCCAAGCCTCAGTGAAGAAAAGTCTTAAACCAAGACAGATAATTTTAGCAAATTAATCAGCCCCATTGGTTGTTCTCTCATACACATTCACAAAAACATCATTGAAACTAAGATGAACGCGGATAAACGCTGATAATTCCTTATGATTAAAGCCTCATCTGCGTGCATCTGCGTTTATCAGAGTTACAAAAGAAGTTAATGATTTTGGTTAGGGATTAGATTCAGATTGGCTGGGCGGTATCCAGGTGAGCGCGATTTTCTGAATCATTCTTCCATCTTTGCTGAACAAGGCGAAATACTGGCCGTAGTGCATTAACCGGCCCTGCTCGTTGGTTCCATCCCACGAAATCCACGTTTCTTTTTCAAAGCCCACGTGTTTGTCATAAAGCGTGTTCACGTGATTGCCCTGGTCATCCACAATTTCTAACTTGTAGCGCCCCGGTCCGTCCGCGAAGCTCGCGTCGATATTCACCGGCGGATTCACAAACACAATGGTCGCGGCCATACCCATGTCTTGCTGCGGAATGGGCGTGAAAGTCGGCACAGCCGCTTTTTCCACTGTGGGCGTCGGGGTAGGCTTCTTCTTACGTACTGGCAAAGGCGTATGGGTCGGAATCGCCTCCACCGGCGGAGCGGTGGGCGTATCTTGAGGCACATAAAGCGTCGGCGTGGCCGTGGGCTTGCGCGGCTTCGGCACCCTGGTGGGTTTGGGCTTCATCCTGGGCCGAGGCGTTGCGGTCGGTTCAGGCGGAGCTACCGTAAAAGCCGGCACAGCCGTATCGGTCGCGGTCGGGCGGGCCGGTCTGGCTGTAAAAGCCGGACGGGGTGTTGAAGTGGGTCTGGGCGGCACAGACGTATTCGTCGGCCGAACTGTAAAGGTATAGGTCGCGGTCGGTTTGGGCCGGGGCGTCTTCGTCGGACGAGCCGTTGGAGTGGCGGGTGGCGGAGGAGGCGGTGTATTGGTGGCCGTCGGTTTGCCGGGCGTAGGAGTCTTCGTCGGCGGTTTTTGACGGGGCGCCACACAGCCTGGCGGCGTGGTCACATCCATTGTGAAGCTTTTACGGAAAAACATTTTGTCGCCCAAGATTTCAGGCAAGTCCGCGGAATATTTAAAAGACGGATAATATTTTGAGACCAAATTGGTTTGAGGATTAATCAGGGTCACTGACATCGCGGTCGGTTTGAACGCTTGAACCGCTTCCCATGAGCTGTCGTCATAATCCGCGCTGGCCCATCCCGCGGGTTCCGAGTTCCCTTTTTTCACATAGCTCGAATGCGCGTCAGCGTCATCGCTGGTAATCCATACAACTGAATTATCCGAGAGAACGATTTTCAAATAATAGGCCACCCCGATCGTAGCTCCCAGCGCCGAATCCGTCGTTCCCACCGATCCTAAAATCTGATCCACTTCGATGCCGATGGTATTGTTATTTAAGAAATAACAAAGTTGCGGGGTCGTAAAATTCTGAGTAATGTCGATTTTAGAGTCAAAAAGATGGGCATCCGAGTTGGAATTGATAATTTGATGCCCGTTCAGATAAACATCCGGCAGTTCATGCTGGCTGAGCGAGATACGCAGTTGAGCCGAAACCACATACTTGTCGGATTGCGCCCAAAGGGAGGAACCGCTGAGGAGAAGCAAAAGAGCCGCGGCGAAAGTTTTAAAAGCGTTGTGTTTCAAGCCATCCTCAGGGAAAAGAAGTTCCTGTGTTAACAGACTGTAATTTTAACAAAATCCCGTGGGTAAAAAACCCTTTACCTGCCCAGCGGGCGTTTTATCTGGCCCAAATCCCGTTCAAAAGCCCTTTCGGGCTTATTTTTTCTCGTAATGCCGGTAGCGGAAGGCTTTTACCTTTTGCAAAGTGACCAGACAATGATCAGGCAAAAGGTCTTCTACCGCTTTCAAAGCTTTCTTCACCAGTTTCTCCGACTCGATCATTTCTACTACCACAGGAAGGTTTTCACTGATTTCTAAAATAGCCGCGTCGTGCATATGGGCAGACGCGCCAAATCCCTCGACGCCTTTATAAACCGTGGCGCCCGGCATTTTCATAGAAAGCCATTTTTCCATAATGGCGCGGTAAAGCAGCTTGTTGCCCGATTTGACCTTCTCATCCAGATAGATTCTTAAAACTTTCGCTTTGATTTCGGTTTTCATAATGGGCTCCTTATAAAAGTTTGGCGAGCGTAATGCCGCCCCAGGTTCCCAGCAAACAAGCGCCTACACTTAATATGATATTCATCGAGGCGAATTTAAAGTTGCCTTCCGAGATATATCTCATGGTGTCCCAGCTAAAGGTGGAGAAAGTGGTGTAAGTGGCGCAGAAGCCCACCGTTAGAAACAACCGGACATTAGGAGAAAAGACTCCCCGGGTGGCGTTGAGGTAAAGAATCCAGGCCATTAAAAAGGAACCGCTGACATTAATCAGCAGGGTGCCAATGGCGAAGGCGCTTCCCCATTTATCCGCGGCCCAGAGGCCGATAAAGTAACGGCTCCAGGCGCCCAAGATGGCACCCATCGCGATCCAGATCATTTGTTCCATTTAAGCCTCCGACTGGCCGCAAAAAATAATATAGTTCAACAAAGCGGCCTATCGCCCCAAAGATCCTATGGGATCGTGGGGCTTCATTGAATGTTTGTCCGTTAAACAAAAAAACTCCTACCGGTCTTACCCAGTAGGAGTCATTAGCCCCCTCGAGGGGGACGGTTCTGGCGAACTCCATCACCAATCAGTTATGGTCAAATCTTACGGCATCCTCTGCCACTTCCACAAGAGTTAAACCTCCGGCGAATTAAAGCAGAATCAGCACCTTTTCAATATACCGCCTCGGTGTTCCATGAATATAGGTTTCGACCGACAGGTAATAGACACCGTTGGAGACCACATGAGAAGCGGCGTCCCTCAAGTCCCATTCCAGATCCGTGTCGGTTAGGCCATTACCCGGAAAGGTCACGTCATATATTTTGCGCATGGAGGTTGTGTAAATCGTGACCCTGATTCTTTCATAAGGTCCGCCGCCCACGTGATAGCGCATATGTCCGCCGCGAATAGGATTCGGATAAGGTCTCGGGTCGCAAGTCATCATGGGTGTCGGCGTGAAGGTAGGCGTGTTTCCCGAGCAAGTTGGAGTGCCTGTGAAGGCAGAGGTTGATGTTGGCGTAGGCGTAAAGGTATGGCTCGCGACGAAGGTGCTGGTGCATGTATTCGTCGCCGTATTGGTCGGCGTTGTGGTGTAGGTGTGGCTGGCAACAAAAGTGCTTGTACAGGTATTAGTCGCCGTGTTGGTCGTAGTGGTGGTAAAAGTGGCTGACGGCATGGCCGTACCGCCCGTCGGTGTAGGGGTGTTGGTGCAAGTGTGAGTAGCCGTGTTGGTGCAAGTATGGGTCGCTGTATTGGTAGCCGTATTGGTCATCGTGTTAGTAACCGTATTAGTCCCATGAGCGGTGGTGTAGGCGGACGGCGTATAAGAAGTCGTACTCGTAGCCGTGAAAGAACCCGTCGAAGTCAGGCTGGGTGTAAAAGTCGCCGTATAACCCGTGGTGCTCACTAAAGTATTGGTCGCACTATTCGTCGCTGTTGCGGTATCTGTGTTTGTAGCCGTATTGGTACAGGTATGAGTCGCCGTATTCGTTGCGGTGTTAGTCATGGTATTGGTCACCGTGTTGGTGCCATTGGAGGTCGTCACGGGAGAAGGCGTGAAGGTCGCCGTGTAGACCATTGTGCTCACCAAAGTATTGGTCGGGGTATTCGTGGCTGTTGCGGTTGCCGTGTTAGTGGGTGTATTGGTCGTAGTGTGGGTCGCCGTGTTGGTGCAGGTATTCGTCGCGGAGCTGGTGGCGGTATCGGTAACTGTGTTCGTGCCGTTGGAGGTCGTCGCGGGCGAAGGTGTAAATGTAGCCGTATAAACCATTGTGCTCGCCAAAGTATTGGTCCATGTGGCCATAACGGTGTTTGTCGGCGTGCTTGTCAAAGTCGCCGTGCTGGTAGTCGTTCTCGTTCCAGTAGAAGTACAGGTATTGGTCAAAGTCGGTCCCACACAATTAAAACCGCTGCCCAGCCAGTTGGCGGTCTGCACCGTGAAATTATCCGTAATAGCCCGGGCAGTGGGATTCGACTCGTAGTTGCTGCCGTTCCACATGGATTCATCCCAAAGGACAAACAATTTGCCGCCGATGCAGGGGCCCAGCGGCCCGCTCATCTGAGACACAGTCCAACCCGCAGCGATAGAACGATCGGTATTTGTGTTAACCCAACCTGTGCTGGAATGCGCGAAGCTCGTGCCCGTCATCAGGCTTAAAGGAATGCCGCCCGGAATATCCGTAAAAAGTTGAGTGGTACCCGGCAAAGTAGAGGCATAGGTTGTGGTTGAGGGGCCAACATCATTGCCATTACTACCCGTGCATTTAGTAAGGCTATTACTAATCGCGCCTTCACCCTGGAGGAAAAAGTAGATACCCTCGTCGCGGTTAGCGAAACCAACGTTATCCGCCAATAAAAATGCCTTTCCGCCAGCTTGGACATAGGCGCCGAACTTGTTTTGCCAGGTCGTATTGAAATTATCCAATGCGGTAGGGGATTCGCTGCCACAAGCACCCGTTACGTTGTCAAACCGGCAATCCCAAACCTGATCGTAGTTCATCCAATTATCTGAAGTAGGGTCATACAAGGTGGAACCCGTATCCACAACCGTCACAATATTGCCCGCCGCCTGAAGAACGGTGGCGGCTTTTAAAGGCAAATTTGAAAAGGGGTCGTTGCTGGAGTAATAAAAAAGGATTTTGTAAGCCCCATTGGAGGGTGGCACGGTGGGAGCGACCGTCGGAGTAATCGTCGGTGTATAAGTTAGGGTTTGGGCCAGAAGCGATGAAGGTATCCACAACAGAGCTAAGATCAGAAACCAATTTAAATAGGACGCCTTCTTCATATATGACCTCACTCTATAGGAGCTGACTTATCCTCTAGACGGGCCTTATTCCCTTTAGTTCAAAGATATTGGGCTTAAAACCAACCAGAAAAAGTGGGAAATCAAAGGGTTTTCCCTTCCCGAGTACCTATTTGCTATATTCCCTTCATGAACTCTTCCACCAGACCCGCTTTATTGAAGCCGGCTGTTTTCACACTCTGGGACAGAACTACGCTTTGGGCTTTGCTGGCTTACTCGCTTTATACCCTTTTCTTCTTTTTCGATCCGCTAACCCACGTTGAAAAAGTGGTCGGTTCGGAAGACATGATCCGAATTATGTTTCCTTTAAAGCACTTTTTGACCGAGTACTTCCAAAAGGGCCAGTTAATTTTATGGAATCCTTACAGCAGTCTGGGCCAGCCTTTTTTAGCCATTCCAGGCGTTGCCTTTTACTATCCTTTTAATCTGCTCAATTTTATTTTTCCTCTCGCCTATGCCATCACCCTCACTTATGTTTTTCATTTCATCATCACCGCCATGGGAACCTTTTGGTTTGTCCGCGTCCTGGGTGCCCAATGGGCTGGCGCTTTTTTAAGCGGTCTAGCCTTCAGCTTTTGCAGTTACTTTGTCATTCGGGTCTGGGCGGGCCATACCCAGCTGGACTGGGTGGCCGCCTGGATGCCCTTAATCTTGTTTTTAATCACCGTCTTTATCGAGAAAAAACAATGGCGTTACTTATTCGCCGCGTCCGGCGCGCTGGCGCTGGGAATTTTAGAAGGTCATCCTCAAATTAGTTATTACACAATCCTGCTCGCCAGTCTTTGGCTTCTGTGGCTTCTGCTGACTAAAAGATCTTCCTTTCTTCACCTGGCTATGGCCGGGGCGACACTGGTGAGCTTTTCGGTTCTGTTATCCTTATGCCAGCTTCTTCCAACGCTGGAATTAATTCCGCTTTCGAACCGCTGGCATTGGGACTACACGCAAATCATGACCGAATATCTTCACCCTCTACTTTTGATTTTATTTTTAAAACCTTTTTATTTTGGTTCACCCCTGAACTGGACTTTTCGTTTGGTGCATTGGGGCGGAGGCTACCATGAGCTGGCGGCTTATATTGGTTTGGTTCCGTTGTTTTTGGCGCTGGCAGGGATCATCTTCATCCGCCGCAATCCCATTCTGGGTTGGTTTTGGGGTCTATCCATTCTCTTTACTCTGCTGGCATTGGGCGACTCTACCGCTTTGACCCATGAAGTTTTTCAATTCTTTTACAACTTTCTCCCCGGCTTTAACCACAATCGAAGTGTCGCGAGGATTATGGTTTTAACTTTCTTCTGCCTTTGCTGTGCCGCTGGATTGACATTGGAATTATGGCGTCAATTTTGGCAAAACCGGTCGTCGTCCTCGACCCGAACCCAATGGGTCCTGGCCACCGCCTTGCCTCTGTTGCTGATCGCTTACACCCTTTATGACCTGACTGAGTTTGGCCGGCGTTTTCTCTTTACCGTAAATTCGGAGAATTACTTTTATAAAACCAATATTGTTCCCAGCGATATTCTGGAGAAAATTCAAAAAGACCCCAGCTATCCCCGAATTCAAGCCAAGGACAGCCAATATGGAAGTTTTGAGTTAATCGACCATATTTCTCAACTCAACACCTATACCTTGACAACCCTCATCCCTGATGACGCCAATCAATACATTATGAAAACTCGCGATAACTATGATTCGCCCCTGTCAGACTTGATCAGTCTTAAATACCTTTATTCTCCCGACTTCTTTCACCATCCCACCCGGCGCTGGAAACCTTTTAAAGATGATATTGTCGTGAACACTCAGGTTCTTCCCCGGTCCTATGTAGTGGGCGGCTATGCCCTCACGCCAAACTCCACTCAAGCGATAGAAGCTATTAAAAATAGGGTTTTTGATATTCGAAGCGGGGTTTTACTGGAACAACCACCGGCCAACTTTAACGGGAAAAAGGGGTGGGTCGCCAGCGCCGCCATTACCCGGTATGACAATAACGAAATGGACTACACCTGCGAGACCCATCAGTCGGGAATCTTCTTCGCTTCCGACCCCTACTATCCTGGCTGGAAATGCTGGGTCGATGGCGTTGAAAAGCCCATTCTTAAAGCCGATGGGGCTTTCCGTGCCGTGGTACTGGATCAACCAGGCCTTCATCAAATCAAATTCGTCTATCACCCGCTTTACATTTATCTCAGCCTCATTTTTTCAGCCTTTTTTTGGCTATTACTGATATTCAGCCTGGTATTCGCCGGGAAGTTTGAATCCATAGTTCAAAAATGGATGACCTGGTGATGGAGCGGTTCACTCTGCCTTTTTAAACTAAAAACCCAGCACGAGCAGGAAAGCCTTTTCCCTTTGAAAGGCCCTTATTTGATCTGTGCCGCTCTTCATTTTTTTAATATAATGAACAATATTTATCGGGCGGAAAACCTTCCGCCAGAGTTTCATTTGACGTTCACAGCTCATCAAAGTTCTGCTTTTAAAGTCGGAATAGAGGCGCTGATATGAAAGTAAATGCCGAACTCAATATTGGATTACTTCATCAAAACGGTCATGGCGTAGCGCAAGATTTCCACGAGGCCATGAATTGGTTTCAAAAAGCCGCCAAGCATGGCTGCGCCGAAGCCGAACTTCACATCGGCCTTCTCTATCAAAACGGACACGGTGTCGCCCAGGATTTCCAGGAAGCCATGAAATGGTTTCAACGCTCCGCTGAAAAAGGCAATGCCGCCGCCGAAAGCCATATCGGCCTGCTTTATCAAAAGGGCCAGGGCATTTCTAAAGATTATCAGGAAGCTCTCAAACGCTATTTAAAAGCCGCCGAACAAGGAAACCCCATCGCCGAATACGCCCTGGGCTTTCTTTATGTGAACGGTCTGGGCGTGACGCAAGACTATCAAGAAGGCCTGAAGTGGTATTCCAAAGCCGCCGACCACGGCAATTCCGCCGCCGAACTCAATATTGGGCTTCTTCACGTTAACGGTTCTGAAATTGAGCGGGATTATCACGAAGCGATGAAATGGTTTTTAAAAGCCGCCGAGCATGGCAATTGCCACGCCGAAAACAACATCGGCGTTCTTTACGAAAACGGGGATGGGGTCGCCCAAGATTTCAAAGAAGCCATGAGCTGGTTTAAAAAAGCCGCCGACCACGGAAACTCCCACGCCGAATGCAACATCGGTTCTCTTTATCAAAACGGCCAGGGTGTACCGCACGATGATAAAGAAGCGATGAAGTGGTATTCCAAATCCGCAGAGCGCGGCAACGCCAAGGCCGAATGCAATATCGGATGGCTTTACCTCAATGGCCGCGGTGTGGCGCAAGATTTCAAAGAAGCCATGAACTGGTTTAAAAAAGCCGCCAAAAACGGAAACATCAAGGCCCAGCACCATCTGGGATTGCTTTATAAAAATGGCCAGGGCGTGGAGCAGGATTATCTTGAGGCCATGAAATGGTTTTTAAAAGCCGCCGATGAAGGCTATGCCAAAGCCGAATTCAGCATTGGCCTGTTGTATGAAAACGGGCTTGGCGTGAAGCAGGACTATCCGGAAGCCATGAAGTGGTTTATGAATTCCGTCGACCATGGCAACACCGAAGCCGAAGCGAATATCGGGTTTCTATATCAAAACGGGTTCGGTGTGAAGCAGGACTATAAAGAAGCGATGAAGTGGTATTTAAGGGCCGTTGAGCATGGCGACTCTCACGCCCAGGGTAAAATCGAGAATTTGTACGAAAGCGATTTGACCTAAAAAGCCCGCCTGATCTGATATATTCCTTTTGTTAAGTTTTCCGTGACCACCTCCAAAACACAGCTTTTACCGAAGGAATCCCCATGAAAAATGTAACGTTATTCCTCACCGCCTTCTTCCTTATTTTCTCTCAAGCCTGGTCTGCGGACGCTCCAACCACACGCAACCTCATGCCAGTTCCTGCGGAGGTGGTTTGGGCCGAGGGAGCGATGACGATCGGTTCTGATTTTAACGTCGGCGTCAAAGGCCCCAGCGAACCACGCGTGCAAGACGCCGTGAAACGGTTTGTCGACCGCCTGTCCAAAAGAACCGGCCTCACCCTAACCAACACGCCTAAAGATGACAAACCCTCGCTGGTCATCACCTTCGACCAAAAAGGTCTGCCCGTTCAATCAGTTAAAGAAGACGAATCCTACAGTCTGACAGTCACTCCCGAGGGCATTGAGCTTTCCGCCAACAATCCCCTGGGCGTTTTGCACGGTCTTCAAACCCTTCTGCAATTAGTTGAGAAACAGAAAGACCAATATGTCATTCCCGCCGTCGCCATTCATGACAAACCCCGTTTCGCCTGGCGCGGTCTGTTGATTGATGTGGGCCGCCACTGGATGCCCGTTGAAGTCATCAAACGCAATCTCGATGGTTTGGAAGAAGCCAAAATGAACGTGCTTCACTGGCATTTGAGCGAGGACCAGGGCTTTCGGGTCGAAAGCAAAATCTTTCCGAAACTGCAGGAGCTAGGCTCCGATGGAAACTTTTACACCCAGGATCAGATCAAAGACATCATCACCTACGCGCGCAACCGCGGCATCCGTGTCGTTCCCGAATTTGATATGCCTGGCCACAGCACGGCCCTGTTGACCGCCTATCCCGAATTAGGCAGCGGCCCAGGCCCTTACACCATCGAGCGCAAGTTTGGTGTTTTCGATCCCTCGATGGATCCATCAAACGAAGCGGTCTATACCTTCCTGGGCAAATTTATTCACGAAATGGCAGGTTTGTTCCCCGATGAGTATTTTCATATCGGCGGCGACGAAGTGAGCGGTAAAGAATGGAACGCGAATAACGACATTCAACGTTTCATGTACAAACACCATTTAAAAACCAATGAAGATCTTCAAACCTATTTCAACAGCCGCATTCTGCCGATTCTCACCAAGAACCATAAAAAGATGGAAGGTTGGGATGAGATTCTCACCCCCGGCTTGCCGAAGACCATCATCATTCAATCCTGGCGCGGGCTCGATTCCCTCAACAAAGCCACGCAAGAAGGCTATGACGCGATTCTTTCTAAAAACTATTACTTAGACCTTCAACAACCCGCGGCCTTTCATTACGCCAACGATCCCATCCCCGCGGATAGCAAATTTACCCCCGCTCAAATTTCGCATATCCTCGGCGGCGAATGCTGCATGTGGAGCGAACACGTGACCTCCGAAACCATTGATTCGCGCGTCTGGCCTCGCACCCTGGCCATCGCCGAACGCCTTTGGTCCCCCTCCTCGGTAAAAGATGTGGACGATATGTACCGCCGTTTGAATGTCGAAAACCTTCGCTTAGATGAGCTGGGCCTGATGAGCAACTCGAACTACCTGGATATGCTGGAAAAACTGGTGGGAAAAGACGGCGTCAACTCGCTCAAAATTTTGGCCGATGTGTCTGAACCCCTCAAAAACTACCAACGCCACCGCGCGCGGGCCTACACCAGCCTGTTATCCTTCAACCGCTTCGTGGATGCCACCCGCCCCGAAAGCGAAACCGCTCGCCTGTTTAGCAAAGATGTGGACCAGCTTTTAGAAACCGCGCCCAACTGGGGCGACACCCAGGCGATTGCCGATATGCTGAAGCTCTGGGCCGGCAACCATAAGGTTTTGGCCCCTTATTTAGAAAAGTCAGACACCGCGATTGAAGTAGCTTCCCAATCCGAAGATCTTTCCACCGCCGCCCAATATGGTTTAGAAGCCCTGAAGTTTTTGAAGTCAGGCCAGCAAGCCCCGAAGGATTGGCAAGATAAAGCCAAACCCGCCCTCATGCGCGCCCTCAAGCCCCACGCGGATATCACCCTGGCCGTAGTAGTTCCCATTTGCAAACTGGCTTTGGCTGCCAGTGAATTGGATAAGTTGAAGGATATGAAGCCAACTGATTGGAATAAATCGTTGAACGATCAGATGAAGGTTAGTCCTGAACTGGAGTGGTGACCACGTTGTCATTCAACAAGTAAAACAGCACGGTTTTCTACAAGTTCACATCGCCAGATACTAACGAAAATATATTCTTATTTATTACCCAGCCGAATGTAATCACCGTTCTCATTCATGATCAAATCGCCGTTTTCATTTTGCTCAAACCCAGAAAGTATTTTTTTAATGGATTTTCTTTTTTTAAAAAAAGTAAAAACATCTTGATTGTACTTATCGATTTTTGATAAGTCGCCCGGATACTTTTCGGAATTAAGTGCGGACTTAGCTTTTTCAATATTGTCACAAGCATCTTTATAATTCCGATAAGCATCAAGAACCAGTCTTTCCTTCTCAACAGAACCAATGCTTTTGGAATGTTGAAATTCGTTGTCCGAATGTTCACCAAGCAATCTACAAACAATTGAAAGATTTAAGCAAACTATTGAATCGTTATTTATTTTGAGTTCTTCCAAAAAACGGTTCTTGGCTTTTTTCAAATCATTGATTTGATCGTCCTTTTTTTCATAAAACGATTGTCGAATAATTAATATCCGCGCATAAGTATTATTAAACCAAGTTTTATTTGCTCCGTCGGCTTGAAGTTGATCCAAAACACTCAAG
>JABDGD010000045.1:13834-14721 GCA_013286205.1 Candidatus Firestoneibacteriota bacterium
CGATTACAAATATCTAACCGCATCTTTTCTGAATACGATTTCTTTTCAGCGATTTCCAAAAATATAGTCGCCTCTAATAACTTACTATTAAACCCAGTAACATCTCGGTCATTAAAATTTAAATAGTACTTTTCAACCGTTTTAAAACCATCCGCTTGATTTTCAGCGCGCAAGTAATAAAGAAGTGCCATCGAGTAATTCAATGGATTTTTATTCGCTTCATCTTGTTTTGAAATGTACTTTTCAAAAAAAGCACAGGCCGTTTTATATTCTTTTTTGTCAAAATAGGCTAAACCAATTAAAACATTTGAATAACTCCACGCAGGATTATTCTCTACCTTTTGTTTTAAATAATTTATGGCATCGTCATATTTCCCCGAATTTATATAGTCCCAAGCACACGAATAACTTTCCGGTTCCTCAATCGGTTTAGCTGAAACGACCAAAGGGAAAATATAAGTTAAGATTAACAAAAAAGAAAATTTGTAGTTATTCATTGTTACCTGCCTTAAGCAAAATTTCGGACGGTTTTTGATTCGACGGGGCATTCATTGTTTGAATGGAAGCGTTCGCATTTTGCTTTGCTCTGTCATCTGCCTCAACGATTGTTTGTTTTCTCGAATCATCATCCAAGTCTTCCCAAAATTTAAAAGGCGGATCACTTTTAGTTTTATAGTCATATAAAAAATGTGCGTATTTTTCACGATTGTTTATTTGCGTTATATTTGGATTAAAGTGACAACACATGCATAAAACAACAACCAAAACTGCAGAACCTCCAGCCAAACCAAACGTTATAGGTTTGGTATTATCCATAAAAGGAATTTCACCTTTTGCTTTTGCATTTCCACCCCAAAAACCAAATCCGATTGCGCATAGAAATGCAA
>JABDGD010000046.1 GCA_013286205.1 Candidatus Firestoneibacteriota bacterium
ATTATTACGGGCGCCCGATCAGTTGAGAGAAATGCGGTGGTCGCTGGCCGAAATGAAGAAGGCTGGAATTAACCGCGCTCTAGCGGATTGGCCCTACGGCGACATACTCACCGCGATGACCGATCAACAAATCATCGTAGCCCAATGGCCCAGCCGGGGAAAAATCCCCGCTTATAAAGACATGGTATTCGGCACACCCCGGATAGCCGTTGTTAAGACCAACCGGGATAAAGTTGACACCGATATCGATTTCGAAGGCTCTCATTACCGCATTGATGGCGATGTTCAAAAAAACGATACTTTCTGGATGGCGCCTTACCGGTTGATGAAATAAAATTCTGTGAAAGATTCAAAAACGATCGGCTTGGACACAATGAACCCATTACCTACTCCTTACGAAGTGATTATCCGTGAATCCCACTTAGACACTTTTGGCCACATGAATAACGCCGCTTATCTGGTGTTGTTTGAGGAAGCCCGGTGGGATTTCATTACCAATAATGGCTATGGCTTAAACGAGGTTATCAAGCTTCAAAAAGGACCCGTTATCTTGGATGTGGCCATGCGGTTCAAAAAAGAAATTAAACTTCGTGAAAAAATCAAAATCACCCTGGAGCTCATCAACCACGAGCGAAAAATATCTAAATTTAAGCAGGAAATGATTAAAGAAGATGGAACGATAGCCGCCGAGCTCAATCTGACCTTCGGGTTCTTTGACCTTCAAACCCGCCGGTTGATTGACCCAACCCCTGAATGGATAAAAGCCATTGGAGTTAACGGCTAGCTTATTTCTAGTGAACAAACCTAATTGACATACTGATGCGGGGGCCCGAGAAGTCCACATAGGCCGGAATTCCGGTATAGGGGCTATTAAGCGTTCCCGAAGCGGTTATGCCGTTTGTGCCCACACCTGTCAAATTACTAAATTTGAGCATCCGGTAGCCCAATCCAAAATCAAGCGCCAGGGTTTTGTCCGCCACCTGGAATAATTCTAACTGAACTTCGCCCAAGCCGCCGATAGTTGAGCCGCCCAGTCCAATTTGTCCCTGAGCACCGTTGTCCCATTTAATTTCAGAAGCGACCAGGCTGTAATAACCGCCCTCGATATGAAACACTAAGCTCATAGCCGAGTTCATCGGAATCAAATATTTAGCGGACAAAGCTCCTCCCGCAGCGTATGAATCCCATTCCACAAACTGACTGCCTAATTCGGAACGGGTTACAGGCGAGGCGATTCCCTCTAAATGCAAACCAAGTTGAAACTCATTAAGGATCGTGTAATCAGCGCCGCCGTTAAATTCCCATCCCGTATGAGAAGAAGCCGCCGGTACTAAATTAGGTCCAAAAAAGTCATTAAAGTTTTGGATATCACCAAACCAAACCGCTCCACCAAAATCAAACGTCAGCGTATTTTTCTCAGGCAGGTTATAACGGGCCAGCCCCTGATAGACATAAGGTTTGAAACCTTTAAAGTGAATCGGCGCGTGCTCGCCATTCCGAGGAACCGTCGGTGTCAAGACATCCACAAATGGAGGAATAACTACTTCCACCTTTTTAGTCGGAACCAGCGTGGGCGTGGAGGTATTAGCCAAAACACCGAAGAAGGTTGGCGTTGCCGTAGGCGTGAAGACGGGTGTGGATGTATTCACCAAATGCCCCAAAAAGCCGGGCGTCGAGGTTGGGGTCGCTAAAGTCGGGTTATAAATCATGGGAGTGCTGGTAGCTGTGGGAATCGCCATCAATTCAAAAGTGGGTGTAGCCGTAGGGCCGCCAAAGACTTGAGCCACGAACTTTCGCAGTTCGGGGTTGTTCGGGTTAATCGTCAAGCTCATGTCATAGGCCGCTTTCGCGTCGCCCATTTTGCGGATTTGAATATAGCAACCGCCCAAGTTTTGGTAAGCCTGCCAATTTTTAGGGTCAATGCGGATGGCGAGCAAATAATCCTGAATAGCGGTGGTGGTGTCGTTTTCTTGTAAAGCGTCTTGGGCGGCTTGCATGTAATCTTGGGCAGTGGGAGCCTGTTGGCTCCAGGCGAAGGACGTCAAACCAGACAGCACTAATATCGTTATCAACAATAGCTGCTTCATATACACTTGTCCCTTCTTTGGCCTTCAAGTCAAAGTGAGATGATTGTAAAGCAAACGAGTTACATTATTGAAACAAAATATTGATGCGTAGTGAATAATAAACAGGCTGGCAATTTAAAAGTTAGTCGTCGCTGCGCCGCAGAACATGGCCCGGATAACGGCCCGAAATACCGTTCTCATCCAAAACAGTTTGACCGTTCACCAATACCAGTTTAATACCGTGGGGAGGCTCCCAGGGCGAAACAGCGGTCGCGTTATCCCCAATTGTTTTATAGTCAAATACCACCACATCAGCGCAATAGCCCGCTTTCAATAAACCTCTGTCTTTCAAGCCCAGCAATTTAGCCGGCTCAGCCGTCAGACGGTTCACCACCTCCGAGAGACGTATGACTCTTTTGTCCCGAACATAACTCCCGATTAAACGCGGAAAGGCGCCCACATCGCGGGGATGAGCGATATTGCCCGTTGAATCCGAGCCAAACAAGACATTGGGGTCTTGGATTTTCTTAATCAACCCCTCTTCAGAAAGACCGTGATAACAGATTTTCACGTCGCCGCCATTTTCAAGCAACAAAGCCAGCACCGCCGACTCTTCGGACATTTTTCGTTGTTTAGCTAAATCCTTGATGGTGAAACCCAAAAAGCTTTTGAAGGCTTTCGAGCGGACACGAGTAATTTCAATTTTGTCTCCACCGCCATATTCCTGAAGACGGCGGTGGATATTATTAAGAATGTCAGTGGTTTTGGCATCAGTGTGATAAGAAGCCCATTGAATCGATTCGGGCTTCAAATATAAAAATTGAAACAAAGGCAGTTGAACTTCATTACCCCAAAAATCGTAGGGATAAACTGTAGCGTAAACTGAAAGTCCTTTTTCCCGCGCCTGTTCCAAAAGCAAAAGGCCGCTTTCGGTCTGATCCCAGTTGCTTGGCAACTTAAAAAGAAGATGTTGAATAATGACCGGCACTTTATCAACTTGTGCCACCTGAACGGCTTCCTGAATAGCTTCCAAAACATTTGAGCGGTAGTTGCGGATGTGAGTGTAATAAGCGGCGTGAGGATATTCTGAAAGAACGGAAGTGAGTTCTTGTAACTCAGCCGGTTCACACCACTCACCCGGCTCATAGCCTAATCCGCTGGATAAACCAAAAGCTCCGTCCTTGAGAGACTTCTGCACAAAGGCCTTCATTTTTTGCATCTCATCCGCGGTAGCCGGTTTTTGGCGGCCCGTTTTCACAAACCAATCCCGTACCGAACCTTGCCCGATTAAGGTGCCCAGGTTAATCATGCTGTGTTGTTTTTGGATTTTGGTGAGATTCTTATCCACATCTAAAACGGAAAAACCGCAATTGCCCGCCAAGCCCGAGGTAATGCCCTCTTCAATCGCTCTACTTTGTTCGCCAAAGGACCACAGAAGATCATTGTGCCGAAGAATGTCAATAAAGCCCGGGGCTACCACCAACCCCTTCACATCCACTTCCCGAACCGCCTGATAAGCCCCCAAATCGCCGATTTTAGCGATTTTCCCCCCTGCCATAGCCACATCTGCCCTATAAGGCGCCTGCCCGGATCCATCCACCACTAAACCGTTTTTAAGAACCACGTCATAAAAAGGGGTCTCAACGGCGCCGCTGTTAAAGGCGCCAAAGAGAAAAAGAAAAATAAAAACAAAACCTTTTTTCAAAACAAACTCCCCTGGTTATCGGCTCAATACAGAAATAAATCCGCCGTCATGCTCGCCTGTCGGTAAAAAGGTTAAGCCCAAATCATCTTTAATGATTTCAGGATAGCCTTCGGGAACCTTGAGTTCGACCGGCTTGAACTCGGGATAATCTTTAATGAAATTCTCAACAACACGTTGGTTTTCCTCATGTTCCAGCGAACAAGTGCTGTAAACCAAAAAACCTTTGGGATAAAGATGGCCTTGAGCTTGAACCAGCAAATCTTTTTGTTGATCCGCGTGCTCAACCACATCTTTCGGAATCAATCTCCAGCGCAAATCAGCCCGGCGGGACAAAACTCCCGTACCGCTGCAAGGAGCGTCCACCCAGGCCAAATCAAACTTTTGAGCAGGTGACAGTTTGGTAATTTCGTGATCAAACACCGATACCTGTTTCAAGCCGATACGGTTGATGTTTTCCACTAAACGCTTACGTCGCTCGACCGAGGCGTCGCTGGCCATCACTTGGCCCTTTTCACCCGTTTTCCAGGCCAAGCCGATCGTTTTACCGCCTGGCGCGGCGCAAACATCCCAAACACGCTGGCCTTCTTTCAAAGGCAGTAAATCCAGCATGGCTTGAGGAACCCAGTCCTGCACAATCCATTCGCCCTTTTGAAAACTTTCACCTGAAAACAAACCGCCTTCATGGCTTTTGAGACTCAAGGTATCCACCGGCCAAACCGTTTCGTTAACCCGAACGTTTTGACGGCCCAAAGTTTCAATCACACTGGCCCGAGAACCTGGAGCCACCCTCAAATAAACCGGGTGCGGCAAGTTATCCGCTTTGAGAATTTGATCTACCTGTTCAGGCGTCATGTCTTTCGCCCAGCGTTTTACCAGCCAAGTGGGATGAGAGTATGTGAGCGCCAAAGTGTCAATTTCACTTTCGCCTTTGATCACCCGTTCAGCCTTTTTGGTTTCGGCCGTACGTAATACAGCGTTCACAAACCCGCTCAAGCCTTCCTGCCCGCCCTGCTTGGCCAAGTTGACCGATTCATGCACTGCCGCATGAGGCGGAATACGATCGAGGAAATAAAGCTGATAAAGACCTAAACGCAGAGCGATCTTAATTTCTACCGGCAACTGGTCATAGGAAGTGGTGCAAAAAGAAGCCAAATGGTAATCCAACAAACGTTTTTGCCGGGTACAACCATAAACCAGTTCGCGAAGCAACGCTTCATCTTCCGGTTTTAAATAGCGCTTCAGTTCGAGAACATCTGAAATCTTGGCGCCCTTCTCCATGCTGTAGAGCGACTTGGCCGCTTCTAGGCGCGAAGGTGAAACCGTATCCCGGGGGCTGGTCACCGGGCCGCGATCCATGCCAGGGCGGCCTGGATTAAAATCACGGCGGCCTGAATCATGTCGATTTTGAGAAAACTGAGGCCTCTGACCTGAATGCTGTGGACGGTTGTTAAACTGCGGACGGCCCTCAAAACGAGGCTTGGGAGTATAAGGCGCCTGCAAAGCCGGATTCGCTGGCGCGCTGGGCGCCGTTGGTACGGAAGCTTCCGCCCGAGGCTGCTCAACTTTAGGCATTTCCACCGCCGACTTAACCACAGGGATTTCCAACTGCTGTTTTTCACCTGTGTGGATGTCACCCGCCAAGGCACTCGCCTTGGTTGTCCCAGTTCTTTTTTTATCAGAACTGGCGCGCACGGGTGTTTCAGTCGGCGTCTTTTTCTTGATCCGGGCTTTTGGAGCCGATTTCTCTTTAACCGCTTTGGGTGTGGTTTTTTTAACTGGCGTCGTTTTCGGCTTTGCCTTCAAAGGCTTTTTGACGGCGGTCTTTTTAACGACAAGGGCCTTAACCGCTTTTTTAACTGTTTTTTTCTTGGTTGGTTCACTCATGACAGTATTTCTCCCGGCTTAAAATCAGAGTGGCCTAAAGTAAAATCGTACGCTTTCATTCGTTTCTTTCCGGGCGGCTGTAATTCTTTGATCAAAACAGTCCCTGACCCCGTGTTAACCAAGATGCCGTCTTTATTAACGGCCATGATCTCACCGGGTTTCTTTTTATCGTTTTCGCCGCCCTGAGCCGCAGCGGACAACAGTTTCAAATTCAGTTCTTTCCATTGCGTCTCAGCCACGGGCCAGGGGTTAAGCCCCCTAATTTTATCCGCCGCCTGCTGCGCCGTTCCATCCCACCGCACCCGGCATTGTTCCCGTTTCAAGCTGGGAGAATAAGTCGCCGATAAATGATTCTGCGGCTGCCGGGGCGCTTTGCCTTGCTTTAAAAGTTCCAACGCTTCCAGCAAGCCTTCGGCCCCCAAAAGCGCCAGGCGGTCATGCACTTGACCCGTGGTCTCATCCGCGCCAATAGGCGTTTTGCGAAGGAGAAGTATATCCCCTTCGTCCATTTTTTCGTTCATATACATGATCGTCACACCCGTTTCCTTTTCACCCGCCATCACGGCGTAATGAATGGGCGCTGCGCCCCGGTACTTGGGCAAAATGGAACCGTGAATGTTTAAACAGGCTAACTGGGAAACTTGTAGAACCGAAGAGGGCAAAATCTGCCCGTAAGCGGCCACGATCGTCACATCGGGCTTTAAAACCTTGAGTCTCTCAACCGCTTCCGGAGCTTTGATTTTCTCCGGTTGATAAACTTCTAACCCCAGTTCCAGCGCAACCTTCTTCACTGGCGAGGCTTTCAACTCCAAACCCCTACCTGCCGGGCGGTCTGGCTGAGTTACTACTAAAAGAACTTCATAGTTGTTTTGACGCAAAGCTTTGAGAGCAGGCACGGCAAAGTCCGACGTGCCCATAAAGAGGATGCGAAGGGACTGACTCAATGGAAAACCTTTAGGAAGTACAGGTTAACAGGTTGCTGAAAAAGTCCAAAAACGGACTTTTTCATATTTATGAACAAGCCACGAATAATAAAAACATATGTTAAGTGGCTCGTTCTAACCCATGGCTGTCGACGGGATGCTAAAAAATAATTTTTAAGCATCCCGTTAAAGTCTCGCGGCTTGCTTGAAGTTTCTTTTCAATTCATCCAATTGCTTTTTAAGGAAAATGCGCTTAACTGCGGAAACCTTTTGAATAAATAACTGACCGTTCATGTGATCAATCTCGTGAAGAATACAACGGGCCAACAAACCTTCAAATTCATAAACTTTTTCTCGGCCCTGAACATCCTGTCCTTTTACCTTCACCTTAAACGAACGCTCTATTTCTTCGCGGACATCAGGAATAGAAAGACAGCCTTCTTCGATAGTTTCTTTACCCTCTTCATTCAAAACAACGGGATTACAAAGAACCAACGATTCGCCCTTATCTTCCAGGTCGTAACGTTCATCCATCACCATCATCCGGATGGCTTCCCCTACCTGGATCGCTGCTAAACCCACACCATTAGCGTCACGCATGGTCTCGGTCATCTCAGAGGCCAATTGCTTAAGTTCGTCGTTAAATTGGGTCACCGGCTTACTTTTGAGTAAAAGTCTCGGATCGGGATAAAGAACAATAGGGCGTGACATGAAACAACCTCGTTTTTGATTTCTGTTTAAATTATAAGGTTATTTAGGGACCGACTCAAGACAAGGAAGACGTACTTTTCAGAGGAACTTTAGTGATTATTTCTTTAAATTCAGCCGTTGCCCGCTGAACATCGGTTGCGCCCACAATTCCCGTCACTACCGCTAACCGGCGGGCGCCTGCCTCTAAAACCGCGGCCGCATTATTGTGTTTAATACCGCCAATAGCGAAAAATGGCAGGGCTTGTTTCCAACCACTTACCTGCCGGACATATTCCAGCGTAACCGGCGGAACCACATTCTTTTTTGTCTGTGTGGGATAAACCGGCCCTACACCAATATAATCCGCCCCATCAGACAAAGCCTTACGGGCCTGATCCATCTCGTGGGTCGAAACCCCCACAATTTTGCCTGGGCCAATTATTTTACGGGCCGCGTCCACCGGAAGATCATCTTGGCCCAAATGAACTCCATCCGCGCCTGTCAACTTAACGATATCCGGACGGTTGTTCACAATGAATAAAGCGTTATAGCGTTTGGTGAGAAGACGAACTTCATGAGCGACTTTTAAAAGCTCCCAGTCAGTCATCGAATATTCACGGAGCTGAACAATGTCCGCCCCGCCCTTTAACGCCGCTTCAACCACCGAGGTGGTCGTGCGGCCCTGGGACAAAACCTGATCCGTGACCAGATATAGTCTTGCCGCCGTCAAACTTTCAACAAGACTGGAACACATACTAGAAATCCTTTAATGGAGTAGAGGCCTGGGCGTAAAGCTTTTTGGGAATACGTCCCGCCAGGTAGGATAAGCGGCCCGCCTCACAGCCGTTCTTCATCGCATAGGCCATCTTCAGGGGATCTTTCGCGTGGGCAATGGCGGTGTTTAACAGAACCGCTACCACCCCTAACTCCATGGCCATAGCCACATCGGAAGCGGAACCCACACCCGCGTCAATTAAGACCGGACACTTTAGCTTTTCAAGAATGATACGGATGTTATTCGGGTTCAAAACGCCCTGGCCTGAGCCAATCGGCGAACCAGCGGGCATCACCGCATGGGCACCGGCCTGTTCTAACTTTTGCGCCATCACTGGATCGTCTGAGGTATAGGTCATGACCGTAAAACCTTCTTTGACCAAAATCGTCGTAGCTTCCAAAGTGGCAATAGGATCCGGCAGCAATGTTTTTTCATCATACAAAACTTCAAGCTTCACAAAATCCGATATACCTGTGGCCCGCGCTAAGTGGGCGACTCGAATAGCTTCCTCCGCGCTGTAACAACCCGCCGTATTCGGCAGGAGGGTGTATTTTTTAGGGTCAATAAAATCCAAAAGGGTCTTTTCGCCTTTTTTATCCAAGGCGACCCGGCGCAAAGCCACTGTCACAATCTCGGTGCCAGAAGCTTCTAAACATTCGCCCATCAATTCGTTAGTGGGATATTTGCCCGTCCCTACCAGAAGGCGGGATGTAAAAGTCTTGCCATTGATCTGATAAGTATCTTGTGTTCGAATTTGTTCTAAGGTCGTTGTCATTGGTTCTCCAATTCAAAATTAGTAGTTCGGCGCGTCAGCGCCGTCAGCCGCCCCCCACAAATTGAATAAGTTCTACCTGATCGCCATGAGCCAAGTTTAAACCGGCCCTTTTATCCAGCTGTATGATCTGGCGGTTTACTTCCGCCACCACAGTTTCCTTACGCACACCCAATTGTTGGATTAATTCTTCGAGCGTAATTTTTTCAGGAAAATCTTTATTTTCGCCATTGACCACAATATTCAAACCCGACCTCATTCAACCGGAATAACCGCCATCTTTGTCGACCAGGGTTTTAATTTCAAGCCTTGGTATTAAACTGCCTCAAAACCTCAAAAATTCTGGTTTCTAAATCATTTTCATCAAAGCTATTTTCAATATCCAAAAGACGGTTCAAGGCCACCCTGGCCACCGCAGCCGAATTGAGCCGGCTATCCTGCGCCTTAAGCCGCTCGAGGATTTGGGTTTGAAGCGCGCTTAGTTTGAACTTTTTGGACTTCCCTTCCAGCTTCTTTCTCTTTTTGGGTTTCCTAGCTGTTTCGCGCATGGTTTTCAGCTTATTGACTGTTTGTTCCACTTTAGTCTTGGGTGGAAAAAAAGCTTTCTCTACTGACTGTTTAGAACTTTGCTCTCTTTCGGCGCGGAGTTTTTCAAGTCTCGCGATTTGCTTCTGAGCTTCGGTTAAATGTTCTTGTTCGTCACTCATGAACACCCTCTCTCCCGTCCCCAGATCAGGGGCCAATTTCTTTCTAACCACGGACCTAAAAAATAAACACTGGTTCCTACAATCGAACCCGCCACCACATCCACAAAATAATGATAACGGCCGTAAATAGTTCCGGCGAAAAGCGCCACCGTCAAAAACAAAACCAGGTTTTTCCAACGTCCTAAATAAGGATAGGCCATTATACAAATAATGGTCGCCGCGATATGGGAACTCGGAAAAGACCCGCCAGGAAAAGCGTTATGCTCTACCGCCGATTGAAGCCAATCGGACACCCAATAGCCCTTCAGCGCGTCCCTCAGGCCCGGCACATAAAAACGGGGACTTTCCGCCGGAAGGAAAATAAAAAGCAGATAGCAAAAATAGTAGGTAAAACTGAGAGAAAACATAAAAGACCTGAATTTGGAAGAAGGCGCCCTAAAGTAAATCACCAAAGCGGACAAGGGCATCAAAAGGAAATAAAAACTGTAGCCAATACTAAAAAACTCATTCAAAAGACGAACAGGCGGATAAAACTGCTGAAAATTCCAAACTCTCCGCCCAATGCGGCCCAACTCGTCATCCACGCTGATCAGACCTTCGTCCAGCGTCCAGTCAAAATACTGGTGCACTAAAATGCCGATTTCTTTGTAAAAAAACAACATGGCCGCCAAAGGATAAAAATCCTTCACAAAACGAACGACCGGGTTTTTAACATCCTTAACGGCCCAAAGTAAAAAAAGAATGAGTGAAAATATCAGCGCATGTTGTTCCACCAACTGAGTTTTGATGTCCATCGGTAAATTGCCTGTCGCCACGACGATCGAAATAGCGACTTGATAAAACAAAACCAGTGAATCCACGGCGTTGAGCCAGTATCCATCATTTGATTTGTCGATAATCCCGCCGTTAGTTTCCGCTACCAAGGTGTAATAACCGTCACTTCCGGAGGTTTTCCCGCTTGCGCCATTTTCTTGGTGTAAAGAACCGCCTCATCATGTGATTTATCAGCTTTAATTCTCAGCACCGCGATGGAGTAATAAGGTATTTCATAATCAAAGGTTTGATTTAACCCGGCATCAACCGAAATTTCGGATTCTTTGGCGTTTAAAAGAATTTTAGGATGATAGTAGTTGCTGCCTTTATTCATGATCAAAAGGGTCACGTCTTTGGTTTTGGTATCCTGCGTTGCGTAAACCGACGCGTTGCCATTTTGAACTTGCGCCCAAATGACCTTACCCTTCATATACGAACTCATCAAACGCAAAGCCCAATAGTCCGGTTTCGCCCCAGTTGAGTTAAAAAAGTCCAGCGCCCCATTGCCGCCTAAATAGGAATAGAAAGCCATCGGCATATGATCTTTCATCAAAGTTCCTGCCTGCTCCGCCACCCAAACGGCCGCCCAAAAGCTATTCGGCCCGGAATCTTCAGCGGGTTTAGGCGTCGCCGTCGGAGTGGCGTTTTTGGCCGCAACAACCGTTACCACAGGCGTGGGCGTCATGGTCACTTTAGCGGTCAAGGTATTATCCGTGGATTCGATGCAAACATTGCCGCCTGTAATGACCAGCGGTATATAAACATCCGCATTGATAGCGATGCGGCTCTTAAGACCGCGGGTGAGTGTTTGCATGTGACGAACATTATCCAAAACGCTTCCCGGGTTACATTGAGAGGCCTTAAGCGAGCCATAGTGATGAACCGAAACCATATTAACAATGTCGCCGTCAAACTGAATAAAGGGCGTCAGCCAATCATCTTCCGACGAAGTGTAACGCCATGCCAATTCAGGCCCCATGATCAGAACCGAAGGATCAACCTCTTTGACAGCGTTATAAATTAACCGAAAATCATTGATGTAGTGATAGACGTTATATTCAGCAAACTCAGTCCCCGCCCGTTTGTCGGCATAAAGATCCGGTTCATCACCGATGGTCCAATAAACTACATGTTCTTGCTTGTCGACATTGCAGTGGCGCACCCAATCAGCCGCCACCGAAGAATCGTCGGGATGAATGGGAAGTTCAATCATCGGCTCCGCGCCCAATTCCCTGGCATACTGAACAAAATAATCCAGCGCCGCGTATTGAGCTTCTTTCGAAGAGTTCAACTGATCCGTCCCCACCAGCTTCAAAACATTTAGCCCAATGGGTTTAAGCCAATCCTTAAGAGGGGTCATCAACCCGGTCAAATCGCCAGTGGCCGGCACTTGAAATGCCTGACCATAAAAGGCCGGCCCCACCCCGTCATCCGAGGTCAAAAAATCCGGTAGTTGTTTTAACTTCACGACCACTGGTTCGTTTTTACGATCTATAGAAACCAGCGATGTTCCATAACCATCGCGCCGGGCATACACCACAGTTTTTTCATACACTTTCACTTTATCCAGCGTGAAATGACCCGCATTATCCGCGGTCACCGTTATCGTTTTGGGCCAGGTCGCGACCAAGGCGCCCGAAACAGGTTTTCCTTCTTCATCCAATACTGAGCCTGTCACTGTGCGGCGGCCCCAATAGGTTTGTCCTTTAGTTCCGTCCGCCACCAGGCTGGCATAAAGGTTATCTTGATCATTTTGCGGAACAGAAACCTCTGTCTTACCTATCCATTGAAGCGTTCCCCACAAAGATGGATTTTGCCAGCTCAGGGCGTTTCCGGTTAAATCCAATTGAAGCGTCCGGTTGCCGCTGCCGGAACCGCCCGCATCTAACGCCAGATTAAACCGGGTACGATTGCCAGGCTGAATTTGCAGTCCCTCAAAAAAAGTTAAAGGAACGCAGGCTTCCAGAATATAGCCGTGCCCCGTCGCCCGGGCCATAATCCGGCCGCCGCCAATTCGCTTTTCTTTATTAAAGCAAAACATCTGGGGGTTATTGCAGCCGGAGCCGGGAGAGAAACCGATGTGGTAGTCATTCTTCGAAATACGGCTCGGATGATCCGTTACCGGATTAGTGGAAAGAAAAAGTTCAACACAATCACCGTCCCACAAAGACAAACCGCCGTTATCATTTACCACACCCGATGTTTTTTGAACAATCGCCGAGAGATATAAATATTGAGCGTCATAGGTAATAAAGATTCGTCCGTTGAAATCATCCTTGGTTTTCCAATTTAAAATGCCGTAAGTCACCTGCGACTTTTCATTTAAAAGGATCATCCGGGTAACGGGCCAATCCACCAGATATCCGTCGACGCGGATCGATTTGGAGGTTTCATCAATGGTGATTGGCGAAGGCGAAGACGGGGTCGCGGTTGAAGTTTGGCTCCAACCTGACGAAGGACAGAAAAGAAAACAGCTGAGAACTAAAACAAACCAGAAAGCTCTATTGGTTTTGGGTGTTCCCATGCGAAATCCGTTAACTTCAGAATTAAACTTTAAACCGTCTTGATCAGTCTAGTTCAATACCACAAAACAAAAAAGGCCGGAGGGTTCCGACCTTTTTGACGTTACAACTTAGGATTTCGACTTGCCTTAGATGGGGGCAACGAGGGTCGTTTCACCCATTAACCATTGATCCACACCCTTAGCCGCGGAACGGCCTTCGGCGATAGCCCAAACAATGAGCGATTGGCCGCGGGTCATATCCCCCGCCACAAAGACGCCCGGAACATTGGTCATCTTATTAGCGTCAGCCTTCACGTTAGAGCGTTGATCCAGCTCAATGCCCAACTTTTCAAACAGGGGATTCTTTTCAGGGCCGGTAAAACCCATAGCTAAGAAAACCAGATCAGCCGGGATTTCAAACTCACTGCCCGCGATTTCTTGCAATTTTGGCGGACCAGCGGGCTGAGCGATCCACTCCACCTTTACAATTTGAAGTTTTTTCAAAATACCATTTTCACCCAAGAACTGCTTGGTAGAGACACTATAAAGAATCTCGCCGCCCTCTTCGTGAGCCGGAGCCACACGCAAAATGCGGGCCCATTGCGGCCAGGGATTATCCGCCGCGCGGGCCGCGGGAGGTTTTGGCAAAAGTTCTAACGAAGTGACGCTCTTCGCGCCTTGACGATGCGCTGTACCAATACAGTCCGCGCCCGTGTCGCCGCCGCCCAAGATCACCACATGTTTGTCTTTAGCGTGAATCT
>JABDGD010000047.1 GCA_013286205.1 Candidatus Firestoneibacteriota bacterium
CCAAGTTGATCCTCGAAAAAAGAAATAGGACGTGGTTTATAACACAAGATTTCTTACATAACAACTTGATGAGATTTTCTAAGACGATTTATTTTCCGAGTTTCAAAAATTCATCGACAGATGGTAGCGCGGATGTGATCACACCACAGGAAGCGCCCATTCAAAAATAAAAATTATTCCAGATGGAGCTTAAAATGTTCCATGTGGAACAATCACCGCCAAGAGTGCCTTTGTTCCACGTGGAACAAGAAGCCCCCAAAGCCCCATTTGACAGGTCTTTAATGCATGTCCAAAGACAGGGAAAATTAATGCGCCCTTACTTAAACGCTTATTATTTAATATGACATTTATTATGCATACTTAAATAAAAAAAACTAAATGCTTAATGAAAATAATCGTGCGAAGGGATTTACAAAAAGAGGCGTGAAAAAAGGCTTAATCGAAGTTGGTTTTAATGCCGTGGGAAGAAACTTTCAGTTTCTCGCCATAGAGATGGGAAACATCGCAAAAGCCGATACAGCGGGGGACTGCCCATTCTTTAGAGCGCATATCAAAAAGAACAGTAGAAAAAGACGAAGGCGCCATCCAAAAGCCGGTCCACATCAAGGGCAATGGGATTTCCAACAGATGCGACAACCAAGTCAGCCCCAGACCCCCGTGACAAAAGATCGCGATGCGTTCGCGGCTGGCTTTACGCACCCGATAGCGCCCACCCTTGCGCTGGTAACCATGGCGTTTCAAAAAAGAATCGGAGCTCTTATGCACCCGCTTAATCTCTTCCCGAAACAGCTTATCTCCCAGCAGAGGAATCTTGTGCCAGTGGTCATGGTTTAAATGTTCCCTCTTAAGCCGCATCACTTCGCCCGGCAGATCCCAGGCCATCAGTGGTCCCCAACGCTTTAACGTTTCGGTTTTCAGTACAGAGAGTTCGTGTGTCCAGGGTTCGATATGAATTTTGAGTCCAGTGGCCTTGGCCGTATAGGTCGCGGTATGAACTGCTCTACCCAGAGGAGAAGAGTAGATTCGGGTAATGCCTTCATTCTTGAGACGCTTGGCCAAAGCCTTAGCTTCTAAGTGGCCCTTCTTGGTGATGGTGTTATTTTCGTAATCGGGTTCGGCATGGCGGATGATGTAAAGGCGCATGGACGTCCTTTGAGTTATTTTCCGACGCAGAACTTCTTAAAGATATCTTCAAAAGCCTTCGCGGGTAAATCCCGGCCTCGGATGCGGCCAATCGCCAGAGCGGCGGTTTTCAGTTCTTCTGCCCAAAGCTCGAAGGGCTGTTGGGTCTTCATCAAGACTTGCAAGTTGTTCAAAGCGGTCAAAGCCTTCTCCACTTCTTGTTGGTGCCTGGCAGAGGTAATCACCACGTCCTCGCCGCTGGATGGAGTTTGAATAAAACTTTCGACCGCGCCTAAAACTTGAAACAGACCTTCTTGGGTCGCGCAGGAGAAGCCTAAACATTTTTCGGCGGGCAACTGGATTAACTTTTTCCAAGGCTGCTTATCCGTCACGAGATCAACTTTGTTGAAGATGTACCAAACCCGGTCAGTGGGCAGGGAAGCGGTCTTTAACTCGGCCAAAGACTCCTCAGGGTTCGAGGCATCAATCATCCAAAAGATCAGGTCCGCCTCTTCCATCACTTGGCGGCTCCGGCGAATGCCCTCGACCTCCACTACGTTTTCAGTTTCACGCAACCCGGCCGTGTCAAAAAAACGAACCCTCACACCTTTCAAGCGAATATCACCTTCCACCACGTCACGGGTCGTTCCGGCTAAGGGGGTTACAATCGCTCTTTGGGTGCCCAGCAGGGTATTCAGTAAACTCGACTTACCTACGTTGGGCGGGCCAACTAAAGCCACAGTCAAACCTTCACGAAGGACTTTGCCCTGTTGATAGCTATCGAGTAGTTTTTGCAGTTCAACTTGAACCCCAGAAACTTCTTCCTCGAATTTAGCTTGGTCCAAAGCGGGAATACCGTCATCGGCAAATTCCAGCCGGGCCTCGACTTTTAAATAGAGAGATTTTAAAAACTCTTCCATCGGTTCTAAGTGAGAGGCTAACCCCCCAGTCAATTGCCTCAACGCCTGGCGCCGGGAAGCATCTCCCTGAGCGGACACCAAGGACTCCACCGCCTCCGCCTGGGTTAAATCCAACCGACCATGAATAAAAGCCCGATAGGTAAATTCTCCGGGTTGGGCCAAACGGGCGCCAAGGCTGGCCAAGAGCTCAATAATTTTTTCTAAAAGAAGGGGACTGCCGTGTACATGGAACTCCACCACATCTTCGGTGGTATAGCTTTGGGGGCCAGGCATCACCAACAGGAGACCTTCATCTAGCGATTCGCCTGTTTGAGGGTGACGAAAAGCCGTAAAGACAATTTGCCGGCGTTTTTCAAAAGGTTTAGTCTCAGGCATCAGCTTTTGAGCGATCTCAAAAGCCTTCGCACCCGAAACGCGGATAATGCCGATACCCCCCACCCCGGCTGGGGTCGCGATAGCTGTAATGGTGTCTTCTAGTTCATACATGGCGGGTACTTTACCACAAGGCTCCGAACCAGCTCATCCGGGCATAAAAAAAGCCCGCCCCCCGAAGGGAACGGGCCTTAACTGCGTTTTCTTACATCACCCGATTGCCGATGTTATCGTCAATGTTAGGCTCTGGCGGAACCACATTACCTGGTTCTGGTCCATCCACCGGGGCATCATGATGTTCCACAGGGGCAACGTTACCCGGCTCGGGCTGACCTTCCACCGCTGGCACACCTTCGGCGCCTTCCACAGCGGGAGCGGCCGGTTGAACCACAGCCTTCACCTTAGGAATTACCACCACACGGCGGCGCAATCCCTCACCCTGGCTCTCAGTCGTCACGTGTTCATGCTCTTTTAAAGTCAAATGCACCACGCGGCGGTCTTTGGAGCTCATCGGACGCATCGGAATATCAACTCCCGTTTCCTTGGCCTTTTCAGCCAGATTCAGGGCTAATTCCTTCAGCTTGTCCTTTTGGCGTTCCAAATAGTTTTCCACGTCCACAATGATGATGGAGCGTTCGTCGCCGGTGAGGCGCTGAACCACTTTGGCTACCAAATATTGCAAAGAATCCAAGGTATGGCCATGACGACCAATCAAGGTTCCGCTGGAAGGTCCTTCTATATTGAGAACCAAGTTGCCGTCTTCATCTTTACGGCTCTTCACCGCATCCGGCAAATCCATGCCTCTTAACAGGCGAATCAAAATGCCTTCGGCAAAACCCATCACCGCGGCAGGCTTTAAAGCCACGCGCACTTTAGCGGGTTTAGAACCGATACCCAAGAAGCCCTTATTACCTTCGTCGACTAATTCGGTTTTCAGGTCATTACGGCTCACGTTAAAACGCTTCGCCGCCTCATCAATGGCTTCTTCAGCCGTACGGCCGAATACTTCCACCCAAGAACTGCCGCGTTGGTAGCCGCCTTCGCTGCGTTCAGAACGGTCGTTACGTTCAGGACGGGCATTGCGGTCAAAACGACCACCCGGACGGTTGTTGCCGTAAGAGTTGCTGCCGCCGAAAGGTCTACGGTTTCCGCTAGGACGGCTGTCAGAACGGTTGCCGTTCGCGCTGCCGGAATTTCCCGAGTTGCCGCGGTATCCACCGCTGCGAGGTCCGCGATTTTCATCACGGTGACCACCTTCACGATTGCCGCTGGGCCGGCCGCTGCCGGGACGGCTGTCGCGATTAAATCCGCCGCCTGGTCCACGATATCCACCACCGCGGTTGCCGCCTGACGGCTTTCCGCTGGAGGGTTTTCCACTGCTCTGATTTGAAAAATTTCTCATGACTTGATACCTTCAACTTTCTTCTGAGTGTTTTTGATTTCCCGGTTCACTATTTTTTGCTGAATCATCGACAGCACGTTCGTCGTTACCCAATACACTAAAAGCCCCGAGGGCCATTGGAAGGACATGAACGTTAGAAGACCCGGCATCAACCACAACATCACTTTTTGTTGACCAGCGGCTTGGTTAGCCATCTGGCCCGACACCTTCTGTTGGAGCAGCATCGTCGAGCCCATCAGAAGGGGAAACACGTAGAACGGATCTTTTAAGCTTAAATCGTGAAGCCACAAAAAGCTGGCTCCGCGAAGCTCAATACTGTGGCCCAAAGTAGCGTAGAGGGCCCAGAAGACCGGCATTTGTAATAACAGCGGCAAGCAGCCGCTCATCGGATTCACACCCGCCTGGTTGTAAATCGCCATCTGCTCTTGCTGTTGTTTTTGTTTGTCATCCGGATACTTGCGTTTGAGCGCCTCAAGCTTCGGCTGAATTTCTTTCATCTTCTGCTGCATCAGATACATGCTCTTGTAGCTGTTGTGCGTGGGAATCCAGAGAATCAGTTTGACGACGATGGAAAGAAGAATGATGGCCAAGCCCCAGTTATGCGCCCAGGTGAAACCCCATTTCAGAAGTTCCAACATATAAACGCTGAGGAAACCGAAGAAACCAAAATCCACAACGCTTTCTAACTGCAGACCTTGTTTCTTGAGGATTTCATAATCTTGCGGGCCGAAGAACACTTGCAGTTTGCGCTCAAAGCTTTCGCCGTTTCTTAAAGAAGGAGCGTCAAAGTTGAGCAGGGGACGAGGAGCAAATTTACCCGCGTTAACCGCGGGCGTGTCGTTACCCACCGTCGCCGCAGCGTAAGCGTTATAGTCGCGAACCACTTTCACCGAATTACCGCCCGAAGTCGCGTCCGGCACCATGGCTGCCACAAAAAACTGGTTGGCTAAAGCCGTCCAGGTAATGGGACCAGGGATTTCAACGCTTTCTTTAGAGCTTTTCTCGGTTTCGCTAGAGGGACCATGACCCGCGGCGAGCGTCGCCACACGGTAGCCGCCCGAACGGGATTGAGTACCAGTGTTTTCTTCAACACCCAGCGTATCAGCCCATTCCACGGTTAAGTTGGAAGTGGGAACTGAGCCGTGGCCCGTTTGGCTGACTTTGGCCGCAAACTGAATCAGGTAGCTGTCGTTGTTAAAGCCAAAGGTCTTTTCTAAGACCGTTCCATTGGCATCCATGGTGCGGAAAACCAATTGAGCTTTTTCTTTACCGGTGATTTTTTTGGAAGAGCCTTCCACTTGAAACATTTTTTGATTCAAATCCGGCATCGGTCCATAGTTGATTGAGAAAGGTTTCGGATGAGTTTCATCCGAGTTCACCAATTCAATCGGCTGATGGGTGGCGCGATTCTCGTATTTCTTCAAACGGAATCCAGTTAACACAGCGCCTCTATTCGAGAAAGTGGCGACATAATCGTCGGTCTCAATCGTGGTGGAGCTGGCGGGAATATTAGACGCCACGTGAACTGCCATGGTTTTGGTCGAAGACTTCTCGGCCTTAGCTTCATTGGCAGAAAACTTGGCAGACTCGGAGGGAGACAGGTTACTGACCGCAACCGGCTCCGCGGCAGGCGCGGGCGTTTGCGAGGGGGTCGGCATGAAATACATCCAGGTGCCTAAAACCACCATGGAAGTCACAATAAAAACAATCGTACGGCTTTGCTGATTCAATTGATTCTCCCGTTAAAACAAATTTCCTTTTTCAAAAACAAAAAAGGATATTAATGAACGGGGTGGAATCCTCCGGCAGAGGCGGGATGACAATGACTTAAACGCTTTAACCCCATAGCGATCCCTTTCAGGACGCCATAACGTTCCACAGCTTGAAATGTATATTCGGAGCAGGTTGGTGTAAACCGACATGAGGGGGGGAGGTAAGGCGAAAGGATCAGCTGATACCCCTTGATGAATAGTAAAATCACCCGCTTAAAGAGTTTGCTCATTGTAAAAAAATCCCTACTTCGCTCGGGGAAGAAGTCCCGCACGGGACGCCAGTGAGAGGAAAGACTTTCTCAACTCGTCAAAAGTGCGGTTAACACTTCCGCGCCGTGGAACCAGGATGACCTGGTAGCCGCCGCGGAAACCTTCTTTTTCCACCCGGTAAATTTCCCGAAGACGCCGTTTGAGGCGGTTCCGAAGGTAGGCCTTGCCTAAAGCCCGACTCAGCGAAACGCCAAATTTATGAGAACCGGCATCTTCCTTAAATTGCACATAAAACGCTAATGTTCCATCTTCCAACTTGCGGCACTGCTGAAACACCGACTTAAACTCGCTGGATTTCTTGAGCCGCTCAGACTTTAAAAAACGCGGCATAATCCATCCTACGATCTGCGTCTATGATTGAACGCTGACTTTGGCACGGCCCTTGGCACGACGCTGGCTCAAAACACGACGGCCACCCACGGTCTTCATACGGCTGCGAAAACCATGTACTTTTTGACGCTTACGCTTGTTCGGCTGAAAAGTTCTTTTCATGAAAAAACGACCATTCCTTTTAAATTGGGTTCGCTGAGGAACCCCATATCTTCTGTCTATCGCCGAAACCGGCGAAAAGAGCGATGATTCTATACTATAGAAGAGTTGATCGTCAACGAAAGCCCTTCAACGGCCCGTAAAACCTAGGAGAAGCGTCCAAACCATGGTAAAAGAAGCCCTGTGAACACGAAACTACAACTCATCCTAGGGGGCGCCCGATCGGGAAAATCCCGATTCTCATTGGAACAAGGTTCAGACCCTTCCTTTGAGCGCCGGATCTTTCTCGCGACGGCCACCACGCAGGATGAGGAAATGAAAGCCCGTGTCAGGAAACACCAGACGGAACGAGGCCCTCAATGGGAAACCATCGAGGAACCTTATCACCTGGCTGATGCTCTCTTAAAACTAGACCGTTCAGAAAAAACACTCGTTGTGGTGGATTGCGCCACCCTTTGGGTTTCGAATCTTTTGTGCGGTGTAGGCGGAGCGCCTTTGGCGCCGGATGAGATTGAGAAAAAGTTTAGCGAATTGCTCATGGCCTTATCGCAAACCCCTTCTCACATTCGGATCGTTTCCAACGAGGTCGGCCTGGCCGTGGTGCCGGATAATGTTTTGGGCCGTCAGTTTCGCGATCTTCAAGGACTTCTCAACCAAAAACTTGCCTCGCAGGCAAATGATGTTTTTTTCATGATTGCTGGGATTTCTCAAAAGCTAAAGTGAGTATCCCTCTTGAAAAGCATCCAGCGCGTTTGACAAACTGCGGAGGTACTTTAATTGAGAGAGAAAAATGTCCTTCAAACAGCCTCTGCTCCTTTCCAACACCGATTTACTTCAAGGTCTTCAATCCCTCAATAAATTGTGGGCACGGGGCCTCTTTCCTAAAGATTTA
This sequence comes from Candidatus Firestoneibacteriota bacterium, assembly GCA_013286205.1. Taxonomy (GTDB): domain Bacteria; phylum Oederibacteriota; class Muellerivitia; order Muellerivitales; family Muellerivitaceae; genus Bog-1183. The sequence continues at coordinate 7,240 of JABDGD010000047.1, forward strand.
GAGCGCCATTACTTTCTCCATTGGTTTGTGGTTTATCAGGGCAACATCATTCAAACCGCCAAAGCTCTTCAAATTCACCGCAACACCATTCAGGGGCATTTTTTGCAGTTTGGTTTTTCCAACAAGTCCATCCGCCTGCGCCATTCCTGGCAGGTGCTGACTGAAAAAAATAAAAAAACACCTTTCGATTCGAACTTTCTAAAATTTTACAATCAATTCGGCGGTAAGACTAAATTCAGCCCTGAGGAAAATAAAAATCTCATCGTCTTATGGAAAACCAAATTTTCCTTTAAGACCCTAATGGCGCATTATCTGCTGTGGGCTCTGCGTAATAACAAAAGCAAAGATTGGGTGCAAAAAAAGTTGGACTACTCAGACCGCCACCGCATCCGGCTTTTAACTTCCGTTCTGTCGACTAAAAACCGGGATGGCTTCTGGCTGGCTCCGCTCAAACCTTCTTCACAGGAGATATATTCGGACCGCTACCGCAATATTCTCTCCAAAATGAAAAAACATTAGTTTCTTTCCCTCTTTAGTTTGATCCTGGGGATTTTCTTAGTGACTTGGACGAGAGGGGGTGAAATAATTTTCACGCTCCTGATCCCATCCCATGAGGCCCTATGAAACTCACCAAAGTCATTTCTTCTATCAAACCCCTTAATACCGCTGCCATTGAAAAAGCCAAGAAACGCCAAGCTCAGCTCACCAAACCCGCCCAAAGCCTGGGCCGGCTGGAAGATATCGCCATTCAATTAGCAGGTATTACGGGTGAATCTATTCCTTCTCTTGGAAAAAAACGCGTCATTCTTTGCGCCGCCGATCACGGCGTCACAGCGGAAGGCGTTTCCGCTTTTCCCTCAGCGGTCACTCCCATGATGGTGCTGAATTTTTTAAGCGGCGGCGCGGCGATTAACGCGCTATCCCGCCAGGCTGGCGCCGAAGTGCAAGTCGTGGATGTGGGTGTGGCGTCGGACCTTCCTAAAAATAAAAATCTCATCTCCGCCAAAATCGCCAGGGGCACCGCGAATTTTAAAGTCGAACCCGCGATGACTGAAAAACAATGCGAGGCCGCCATCGAGTTGGGCCTGCAGCTGGCGGACAAAGCGAAGAAAGACAAAGTGAAGTGGGTTGCTCTGGGCGAAATGGGGATCGGCAATACCACCTCCGCTGCCGCTCTGATGGCCGCGCTTCTGCCCTGCGCGGTGGAAGATGTCACCGGCTTTGGCACCGGTATCAATCGGGAGCAATGGCTGGTCAAATGCCGTGTCATTCAGGAAGGTTTAAAACTTCACGAATCTTATCTAATAAATCCTTTTGAGGCGCTTCGCCGCCTGGGTGGTTTAGAAATCGCCGCGCTCACCGGCGTTATCCTGGGCTGCGCGAAAAACCGCATTCCAGTGGTGGTCGACGGCTTTATTACCTCATCCGCTTTTCTGGTCGCTTACCGTTTGAATCCTCTGGTTAAAGACTTCGCCTTCTTCTCCCATCTGTCCGAAGAACCGGGTCACGCCAAGTTTTTCCACATGCTCGAAACTCATCCTTTGTTGAATCTCAAAATGCGTCTGGGTGAGGGTTCGGGCGCCGCGTTGGCGCTGAACATTCTTGAAGCCGCCGTCCGTACTCACGCCGAGATGGCGACCTTTGAAAGCGCGAAGGTTCCCACCAAGATTGAAAAAGAAAAAAAGAAAGCTAAAAGCAAACGATGAACGCTCTCTGGATCGCTTTTTCCACCTTAACGCTTCTCCCCATGCCGTCCTCGAATCCTTCGCCGGTAGAACTGAAGCGCTCAGTTCTTTTCTTTCCTCTGGTCGGCGGTTTATTCGGGGGCCTGTTTATGCTGATTCACCGGTTTCCGTTATCCACCGATCTTCAAACCATCCTCATTCTTCTTCTCTGGGTTGGCTTAAGCGGGGCCTTTCATTTGGATGGGCTGGGCGATTGTCTGGATGGCTTCTTCGGCGGCAAAGACCCGCAAGACCGCCAGCGCATTATGAAGACGGCGGATTTAGGCACCTACGGCATGACCGGTATTGCGCTGACTCTCATTTTTAAAGCGGTTTTACTGATCCATTTATTAGGCCAATACAACATTCAATACTGGCTTTTAGCCATTCCCATCGCGGCCCGCTGGGCGGTTTGTCTTTCTTGTTTTATCTCCAGGCCGCCCGAAGGAAACCAAGGTCTGGGCTCTTTCGTGATGGGCTCGCCACTGCCCGTCTTTTTAGCGGGAAGTCTTTTAGCGGTCGCCGGTTGTTTTGTTCTTCAAAAATACGCGGTTGGTCTTTTTATTATCGCTGCGGTTATTTCCGTAGCGGTCAGCCGTCTCTCGCAAAAACGTATTGGCGGGTTAACCGGAGACGGCTTGGGCGCTACCATTGAGCTCACTGAAACAGCTCTTCTTTTTTACGCCTGTTTAAATACGATGAGATTACCTCTATGAAAAAACACGTTCTGGTCATCAGCCACGGCAGCCGGGAAGTTTCGGCCAATAGCGATTTCAAAAAACTCGTGGCTCTTTATCGAAAGAAGCATCCAACCTGGGTGATTGCCCATGCCTTTTTAGAACTAGCAGAGCCGACCATTGCGCAATCTTTGGAAATTCTGGCCGAAAGCGCAGAGGAAATTTTTGTCCTGCCGCTGTTTCTCTTTCAGGCGCGGCACGTGAAAGAACATATCCCCGCGATCATCAAAAAATTTCAAAAAGAAAATCCTAAAGTCAAAATCAAGCTCGGCAAGCCTCTTGGCCCCGAACCAAAAATTTTAAATTTGCTCGATGACCGCTTAAAACAAACCCGTTAAACAAAAAAAGGCCGAGGCAATAGCCCCGGCCTTTCTCGTATTGAACCCTTAGAACGAAATTTTCGTTCCTCCATAAACTGACAACCCCGGCGTGCTGTAGCCATAAGCTTGTTCGTACCATTGGTTGAACAGGTTATCGACCCGCGCGAACAACTTCGTTTGAGCGTTCACCTGGTAAGAAGCTCTCAAGTTCACCAAGAAGTAGCTGGGTAACGTTACAGCGGTTCCGCTGAAATCCGTGTCGAACGCGGTTCCGGTATAAATCACCGAAGCGCCCGCTTCCGCGTTATCCAGTTTGTAATCCACATCACCGCTGGCTTTGTTTTGCGGCCTTCTGGCTAACACAGAATAGTTCACCAGATTCTGCGCGTAAGTGTAGGTATAGCTGCCTTTGACATCTAAGTTCGGGATCGCCTTGAAGTCAGCGAAACTTTCCACCCCATAAGTCTGCGCCTTGCCAATATTCGTCGAGACATAAGTGGTGGGGTCATAGGTAATCAGGTTGGTCAAATCGTTATCGAAATAGTCCGCCCCGATATTAATAAAATTCTTTCCACCAAGCGCTTGTTCAAACCCAATGTCATAACCCACGCTAGTTTCGGGCTGAACGTTGGGGTTGCCGTAAGTGGGGTCATAAAGCTGGTACAACGACGGCGCCAAAAATCCTGTGCCATAGTTGGCTTTCAACTTGGTTTCCAAAAAAGGCACCACATAGGCTAAACCAGCCTGATAAGTCGTATGGATTCCATATTGGCTTTGCGCTTCCCACCGGCCGCTCAAATTGAAAAATAACCTGTCGTCAATAGAGGTCAAGCTTTCGGCAAAACCCGAACCCGTTTGAACGCTTGTCACCGGAATACTGTCGCTCGCGTTAGGGCCGTTCACGCTGTCACCGCTGGAATAATTCTCATAAGCCCATTGATCTTGCCCTTGAATGCCCAAGACGAGAGTTTCTTCTTTAGCCAAACGAATATTATTCTGCCAGCTGACTTGAGCGGTTTGCCCATCCAAATTTCCATTCGCGTAATACGTGTTATAGAAATTAGTCACCGCGGAATTAATCCGATTATCATCCGAGAAAGAAATATTTAACTGCTGTTCCCAGCTGCCATCCAAAAGTTTCCAATTTGTATGGCTGTCGACCAAAAATTGTTTTTGAAGAATAAAATAATTGGGATCGTCCGCCAAGACAAAATTATCGTTATAAGCGTCCACGCTGGTATTGGACTGGCTATAGCGAATCAAAACTTTTTCTTCCAGATTGGAAGCCAAGTTTGAGCCCAGACGAAGGGAAGCGCTGTTGTTATCGTCGCCGTTATTCACCACACCCGCGGGGGTGTTTTCAGAAGCCAGGTTCGCCGCGTCCAATCCTTTCACATCCAAAGCGGGAAAGCCCGCGGTGTTGTAGTGTGAAGCGTCAAAGTTGAAATAGCCTCCGTTGTCTCCGCCGTGCGCGGACACCACTTCACGCGAGGTTCCGTAAGAGCCGCCTTCCATCAAAACCGAACCGCCCAGAGGCATCGGCCCGCTTTGAGGAATAATATTAATCACGCCGCCAATCGCGTTAGAACCCCAAAGCGTGCTTTGCGGCCCACGGATGACTTCCACTTGTTTCACACCGTCCAATGACAATCCATCGAGATATTCATAATCAAAAGGGGCGCCAACCGGATCATTCAGCGGAATACCGTCGAAAAGAACCAAAGTATTTTCCGCGTTATTGCCGCGAAGATAAACCGAGGAACTCTCGCCCGGATTGCCGTTGAGCGCGATATCTAAACCTGGTACGCCTTGAAGCGAATCGAGTACGGTACCCGCCTGTTTGCGTTCCAGCTCTTTTGATGTAATCACGGTTGAAGAACTGGTCAAGTCTTGTACTGGCACATCTAAACGATTCGCCGAGACCACCACTTCAGGCATTTCAGCTGAAATAGCTTCAGTGGGTTTCGCCATTGCCGCTGGTGTATGAACAGCGGTCACCACCGGAGTCGCTGCCAAAGCTGCGGTTGAAACCGGAATCACGGTCGATGCCGGAACGGCGACCGTCGCTAAGGGTGTGTTAGCTGAAGATACAACAGTTGAAGAAGGATTAGCGGAAGGCGCGGCCCAACTTTGCGCCCTTAATCCAGAGGGTGAAACCAAAACTAAAACCAAACAACAACTGAGAACAACCCTGCTTAAAAACTGATTCATTTGCCTACTCCCGAGGCGACGATCAAAATCTGGGAGAAAAAGGGAGGAAAAACCAAGACAAAGGTGTTTGCTCCGCCTTCTTATTCCCGAAGAAGTCGTCGAAAATTCACCTCAAAGTCGGTCTCCTGGCTCGGGGCATCCCAACCTTCGCGCCTTCCCATCCGGTTAAGAACAGTGACGCCAAGTAAAACATCGCCCCTCACAGTGGCGGGTCCGCGCCGGATTCACACCGGCTTCCCAAACACCTTGAGTTGTGGTCATGTAAATACCCTGATTGAGGAAACTTGTCAATGAAGGAAACTGGTTAGACCCGGTTAAAGGCGTAATTCCAGCAAGCCCGAACGAAGTAAGCGGGAATCAGCGGATTCGATTTGAAATGAAGATGACAGTAGCTGGCCAAAAGATTTCGATTGGCGAACCCCTCAGTGAATTTTTCTCCCGCGCTGTTCACGCCTTGATAAAGCGGCTTGCTCTGGTAGCGGTTAGACACGATGCGGGAATAATGAAACTCATGCCCACGCGCGACAGTCCCCGATGGACCCAGCAATGTGGGCGCTGTGGTTTTAATTTCTACATAGCGAAGCGTTAAGTGCTTGCGGTCCATTTTAAC
>JABDGD010000048.1 GCA_013286205.1 Candidatus Firestoneibacteriota bacterium
TGGCCCAAAAACCGTTAGCTTTTTTCATATTGGTATCAGTCATGTCGTGTTATTTCCTTAACTCGCCTTCGTAATAAACCCACTTCGAGAACTTCTGCTGAACCATGGTGACCGACAAGATAACCAAAAACAAAACGAGAGCCAGCGCCGAAGCGTAACCCATTTGGTAATACTTAAAGGCTTTTTGGTAAATGTAGAGAACCATCACCAATGTGGAATCGGCCGGACCGCCCAAACCATCGGTCATGACATAGATTTGTGTAAAAACTTGGAAGGAAGCCACGATGCTGATAATTAATTGGAAAAAGATAACCGGCGAAAGCCCCGGTAAGGTTACTGTCCAGAATTGCTGCCAACGGTTAGCGCCGTCAATTTCGGAAGCTTCATAAAGAGCGGCTGGAATACCCTGCAGTCCCGCCAAATAAATGATCATGCCGCCGCCCACGCCCCACAAGCTTTGAATCACCAAGGCGGGCTTGCTCCAGGCTTCGCTGGCCAGCCACTTGGGACATTCGGACATCGGGATACCGGTCATAAAAGAAATCGCGTAATTGAGCAAACCAGAGTCGGCGTTAAAGATCCACTTCCACAAAACCGCCACCGCCACACCCGAACCGACCACTGAGGGTAAATAAAAGAGAGTTCTGTAAATCGAGATACCCTTTACCTTTTGGTTCATCAAAATGGCAACCCCGATAGAAAGCGCCATGCCGATAGGAACAGAAAGGGCGGTGTAATAAGCCGTATTCCAAAGAGCCCGCCAAAAGCGCGGATCTTCAAAAAGCATTTCTTTATAGTTATCGATACCCACAAATTGGATGGGCGTCAGAATGTCCCATTTGCAGAAGGAAAGAAACAAGGCCGCGATAATGGGGCCGCCCACAATGAAAACCATGCTCAAAACAAAGGGTAGAATAAAAAGGTAAGCGCTGAAAGCCTCTTTGCGTTCACCAGAAGTCATGCGCTGCCACCCCTCTAGAAAAGATTGGACCTGACGTAAGGCCCATATTTTACACACTTCAAGCCGTCTCACAATAGTTTCTTTAGCCCACCCCTCAAAAAGGGCCCCCGGATAACGCCTTTTGAACAGCTGGCCTAAAAATTAGGAAAGTGCTATCTTTACTTCCATTTCGGAAGTCTCCACCTCTCTATTAAGGATAACCATATGGCGTCAAAAAAGAACAAAACACAGGCTAAAACTCAGAAAAAAATAAAAATCAGCTTGGGCGTATTCGCCCTGGTGGTGATGGGTCTACTCTTATTCGGCGACTTATTATATTTAGCCAAACTTTGGACAACTCCTCCCCAAAATTTCAACGTTCAACAGGTTTTTAAAATCAATGGCGAAACCTCTCCTTGTGGAATCTTCAAACCCTGGGACGCCGTGGCCGCCGAATCTGGTTTTTACATCAGCGACCAAGCCAACAACCGAATCATCGAGTTTACCCGGGATGGAAAATACATTGATTCCATCACCAGTAAAGAAGCCGGAAAACCAGACTTTAAAGAGTTGTCCTCTATCACCCTGACACCCAACGGCGATATCTATTGCATCGACACCTGGAACAATTTGTTACGGGGTTTCAACCACCAGCATCACGCCCTGGCCCAGATCAACATTGGCGGCAAGGGTTTTTATGGGCCCCGCGGCGTCGCCTATTCCAACGGAGACTTTGTGATCGCCGATACCGGAAGCCACCGCATTGCCAAGGTTTCTTCCCAGGGCGACATGGTCGGTTCCTGGGGCACACACGGTTCGGGTAAAGTTGAGTTTAACAATCCAACCCAGGTGATCGCCGATGATCAAAACCGATACTATGTGGCCGACCGGGACAATCACCGGATTCAGTGTCTGGATAACAACGGAAAATTCGTTTGGGAAACTTCGGTGACGCCGGCGCCTGTCGCCGAAGCGATTGATAACACCCACCATTTGCTCTATGTCTCGACCGGACAGACCATCAATGTTTATGACCTTACGGGTAAAATTTTAGGCGCTTTCAATACGCTTCAAAAATCCGGCCAAACCTTTGATAACGTCATCGCCTTAAGCGTATTTCCTGACGGGGACGTTTTATCCTGCCAGGGCGGCAGCGCCACGGTTTACCATCCTCTACAGACTGCCGCGCCTGTACAAACCGCCGCTAAATAAAAAAAGGCCCCGGCTAACCGCCGGGGCCTTTTCAGTATTTCTTCCGTTTTAATTTAAACCTATCAGGGGATTTCCCCAAAAGCCGAGTTCGGAATCACTTGCGTCGTTTTATCCGGCTTCACCCAATTCAACGCGAAGTAGGGGAACCCGTTCGACGGATTCACGTAATAAACATCAATCGTATGAACACCAGCTTTGAGCACTCCTCTTCCCTGCACTCCGGTCCCTGGATCAAACCAGGTCTTTCCGTCTATTTTTAGACCCGCCATCGCTCTGGTTTGCACAAAGAATTGATACGTCCCTGATTGGTCGGCCAAAATCGTTCCCGTCCAATGAATCGCGTAAATCGGTCCCACCGGCATTTCGTTGCCATCCGCGTAATCGACAATGGGGTCCCATTGAACCGCAAAGGGTTTCTCTTTATCCCAAAGCGTATTACGGTAATAGCTGCCTTTAAGACCTCTAGGTACCGGCAAGCTGTTGAAATGACCCGACTTCAACACCGTCGGCATGCCCGCGTAATGCTGTTCCTGAATCTTCAACACCGGAACATCGCTGCCAGCCACAGTGAGTTGAATCTTGATCGGGTGATAGCCCTTATCCAAATGACGGTAAGCGGTTGAACTCGCCAATTGATGTCCGATGGATAACACCACGTGCGTGTTTCCGCTAAAAGACCAACGGTAATCATCAGATTGTTCTACATAGAGGTTACCCGTTAAAGTCGCTTTATAAGGCCCTTTCGGCAAACCATTCGGGAATTGGTCAATCTGCATTTCCCGGACACCATCCACCGGCCTGTCAAAAACAGCCTTCAACCCCAAAACAGTTTTTAATTGGTCCGCGGGCACTTTCAAAAAGTACACCGCTTTGCTGCCTTCGGGATCAATCAAAGGCTCCTCAATGGCCTGCGGGTAGAAAGACTTTAACATCGCGAGAACCGCCGGCCGCTCATCCTCAATGGCGAAATAGACGCCTCTGGAAGAATCCGTCGGATGCGAAATCAGCGCCTCGGGAAAAATCATGCTGTGAAGGCGGTCTAAATGCTTATAGCCCAAAAAATTAATCGTGTGATAGCCCATAAAAGGCGGCGCGATTAAATAATCGAAAGCATCCCCGTTTTGGGCGATCCGGCGCCCAATGTTGGTTTCGCGGGCGGCATATTCATGCCAACTGGCAATGCTCTTGCCTTGCTTATTAAAGTACACGTCAAAATTTTGATAAATCATCACCCAAAGAAATGGCGTGAGAATCATTAAAAAGATCCACTCCGCTTTGGGCCCGGCGAACTTCAGCACTCTGGCCCAAATCGCCATAATAGGAGTGGCGATCAGGAAAGCCATAAAGGGAGTCAGGGCCAGCAGCCGGTTGGCATGCGCTGCGTCGATCGAAAGCGTACCGAGCAAACTCATAATAAAGAAACCCGCGACCGCGTAAAAATACTTGCGGCGTTTGATATGCACAAATCCATAAATCAAACCCAAAACAAGCAGCACACCCGAAACATCATCCAGCATTTTGTAATCCTGCAGATTGTGGCGGGGATTCGGGTCACCCTGGCGGTTAAACATCAGCGAGGTGCGGGCCAAGCCAGTCCAGAAAGGCTTAGCGCTATGCTCATCCTTCATCTTGGCGAAAATCGAAAGCTGAGTTTCCCGGCCTTCAAGATTCTTTCCGGTCAGCCTGTCGGAAATAATGAAAGAAGTAATCACCACGCCGATCAAAAGAAACAGGGATATGTTTTTCCAGTTTTTCTTAATCCGGCCCCAATCGGCGAAACATTCATAAATGGTATAAACGGCCAAAAGTATCGGCACCACTTTGAATCCCTGATAGGTATAAAACCCTAAACCGAAGAAACCGCCCGCCACACAAAAGGCCCAGCGTTTGCTGTGATTAAGACCATAAAGCAAAAATCCCAAAGTCGCGAAGGCATAAAGCGGTACTTGAATCGTCGGAAAAGCGTTTCGGCTGAAAATAATGTGCCAACGCATCACCGCTAAGATGAAAAGGGTTAAAAGCGCCGTGCGGGAACCCGCCAATTGTCTAAAGGTCCAATAGATTAGGGACAAGCCAGAGAGAGAGAGAAAGACATAGAAGAGTTTTAAGCTGGTTTCACTTTCACCGAAAACCTTGAACCAAAAAGCCACTTGATAAAGTGTAAAGCTATAGGCCATCAAGAAAATTTCAGAGATATACCCAGGACGCCAGCCTTCATGAATAATCCTCAGGGCTGAATAACCCACAAAGCCCTGATCGATGAATAGCCCCTGGGGCATGGAGGTGATGTGATAAACCCGCATAAAAGCCGCCAACAACATAACGGCCGCAAACAAAATCATCTCCGTCTTAAAAGGTAAAACAATATTTTTCAGGCCTTCTCTAAACCAAGGCCAAAAGCTCGCGGCAAAAATAACAGCGCCCACAAAAAGCAAGCTGAGTCCCGGCACAAAAGACGCGTCATTCCAGGCTTGGCGGAAATAACTCTGGCCAAGACCCGCCAGTATCAACGCTAAAACTACCCCTACGATAGAAATAAAGAAAATGGGTTTAAACGAATCCAGCTTCCAGGCGATTTTAGACGGAGTTTCTTTCCGCGCTTTCTTGTCGATCTTCTTCCCTTCTGGCCGTTTCAGATTAACTTTCGGAATGACATTTCCCCAGGCCACCTCGGGCAAAGAAAGCTTATCCCCTTTAAAGTAAACCGCCGCGCCCAATACCAGCGCGATCACCGACATCAATATCCCAACCGTGGTATTAGAAACAAAAAACACCGCTTGGCCCGCCGCGAACAAAGCCAGGGATAAAAAGAAAGCGATATTAAAAAGGAGTTTATTCTTTAACAAAGATGAAGAATTCGCTGATTTTGTCCCGCGTTTAGACTTAACCATAAAACCTCTTTGTCGAAATTGATCGGTAAAACCGCCACAATCTTATCCAAAGCCTTCTTCAAACGCCAGTTTGACGCCAAAAAACTACCCTTCCATCATCCTATCGACACCATCAGCGGTGCTTAAGAAGACAAGGGCCCTAAAAGCTTTTTGCCTTTTTGAGCGGCCAAAATCTCATCCAGCGGTATATCAACCGTCACGATAAATCCGTCATTCCATGGCGAGGCGTAATTAGTCCAAACCGCCTTCGGATAAAGCCGGTGAATCGTATTTCTTTGTTCTTCCGTAATTCTCCAGGGCGGAAAAACCAGCATGACATTTTTATGGGCCCGGTAAAGAACCGGCAGATCTTTATGAATATCAAAACCCGTTGGTTCCGGCGCTTCATCCCTGATCAAAAAGCTCACCGCGTTGGAAGTTCCATCCGGATCCACCATCAACTCATGCGTCACGCTTTGTTTTTTTATGATCTCGGACAACTCGATATAGCTCAATCCATGCTCGCCCCAGGTGCTGGGTTCAAAAGCGAACCGGCTCAAAAAAACCGGCTCATTCAGCGCCAAGGGACCTAATACCGCGACGACCGCCAGCAAACCACCCCAACCCCAGCCTTTGGGATAAAACTTCCGGTAAAACTTTAAGAACCAGTCCAATCCCCAGGTCGCCATTAAAAAAACAAAGGGTATGACAATCGATAAACGAACCAATTGGATATAAGCGAAATCCGCGGGCCATCCCAACCGGGCTAAGGCGTTGGCCGAAAGTCCCATGAAAAGACCGGCCAATAACACCCAAGCCAGCGGTTTCTTTAAATTAGTCAAACAAACACAGGCGCCTAAAAGAGCGAAAAGGCCCGTCACCGCGTCCATAAAAGTCATCCCAGGAACCACGAAACGAAAATCCACGCTGTGGTTTACTGCCCAAAGCGTCACCAAACTCCATCCATAACATTGGGAGAGAAACCAATAGCTGCCGCTGTGATGAAACTCCTGGCCTATCCAGCCCGGCTGCACCCTTCCCCAAACTTCATCCGGATGAATACAGGCGTAAACCAAGAAAGGCCCGGCCAGCCACCAAAAAGAAACCAGACAAAGCAGCAAATGCTTCCAATAGGTTTTAATGAACGACCAGCCTCTGAGTAAAACATAAGCGGCCAAAACCAGAATCAGCATCACCGGAACGCTTCGGCCCGAAACATAATTCATCACGCAGCCAGCTGTAAAAAGGCCCGCTAAACAAAAAGCCTTTCTTTCGCCCGACCTCAAACCTTTTTCCATGAAATAAAAGGCCCCGATTTCTTCCATGGCCAGAATGCTGTTGTGAAAAGGCGAGATACTGAAATAAAAGAACCACCAGGAAACCACGAGCCACAACGTTCCCAAAAGCGAGGCCAGCGGGCTAAACCACAAACGGGTCCAGCGGTAAAAAAAGTAAATCGCGCCCAACGAAGCGAAAGATGTCCCTAACCGGGCCACCCACAACTTTGCGCCAAAAAACTTAAAGAGAATCACATAGTAGTAATAAGGAAGAATGGGTGTTCCGCCCCAGGCCGTTTCAAAAGGGCTGTAGTGACCGCTTCCGATACCAATGGTGTCGGTTAAATTATTGCCCTCATCTCCCTGAAGGCCTGTCAGGTTGGTTCCCACGAAAGCAAAACGCAAAGCGGCCGCGAATATCATTAAAATCCAAAACCATTTTTCCTCAGAAAAATCAAATTCGGCCTTTTCGCGTTCATCCGCCACGTTTTGACGCTTGGCAAAAATAACCAAACCTACTACCAGCAAGGCTAAAAGAGAACCTAAACGAAAACTATCCTGGTAAAACTCGTAAGAACTCAATCCCAATAAAATCAAAATAGCGATCAAAACCCAAGAGGCACTTTTCTTCGCTTTTTTATCACCGCTTTTATTTTTAGGCTCTTTGCTTCCCGCCCATTCTAAAACCGAGGAAAACTTCGGGAAGGAATAGAGAATCAAAGCGCCGCCGATCGCCTGCGCGATTCCGCCGTACCACCAATTTTGAGGATAATAAGTTAATTTTTGAATGCCCAACCAGGATATATATAAACCTAAAAAGAACTGAATGAGCTTCAGCCACTTCGCCATCGCGTTGACTTCAGGGGCTTTCTTTTTAGCGGTTTTTGATTTTTTCATAATTATCCTCAAAATATTTAAATCCACAGCGGGCTGCTTCGATTAGTTCTTCACTGCCGCGTCGCCGGTGAGAGAAGCTGTGCTTAGCGCTAACTCGTCCAAAGGCACTTCCTGCGCAGTTCCCGGCGCCTTCACCATCACTGGAAAAACTCCAACAAATTGAGTGGTCGCGTTCACGATTTCCACATGATGAATGCCCGGCTTTAAGTAAACTTTCGCGGCTTGAGTATGGGTCAGATCATACCGGGTAATATCGATAATTCTCTTGCCGTCTAAAATAAGCCAATAAACATTTTCCGTGTGAAGGGAGAAGGTGTATTCCCCTTCGGTTTTAACGTTCCAATCACCCACTACTCTGATGGAGCGGTTCATGTCCAAAACATCTTTCGCCTGCACCGGATCATTCCAATGAAAAGCCCGGTCTTCATACCGGATCAGTCCGCGGCCCATACCATATTGCGAGTAATAACGGCGGAGCCACGTTCCCGGCGAAGCGTAACGCACATGGAAAAACTCCTTGTCGTTTGACTTAAGCCGGTCAAATGGCACTTCCAGGCAGTAAATATAATCCTTACCCTGGGGTTCGGTATAAAAGATCTTCGTCTTCTTCCAAGCCAGTCCTGGAAATTCCTTTTCCAATTTTTTCTGACTTTCCAAGTCCTGAGCGTAAACCAGAATCGCCAAATCTTTTCCCGTTTGTCCCGGAAGCAAATCGATTGGATTGGTATCCTCGGCCCGGTAAACTTCACGGCCGTCGTTTAATAAGTCCTGAACAATGGTCCAAAAGTTATCGTTGTAATAAACCAGATAAACCCGGTGATGAACCATTTCTTCCTTAATCACATCATCAACCAAAGGATTAGGACCCCGGTCCGCCATCCACTTCTCATATAAGTTTAAGTTAATGGTTAATTGCCAGATGCCGCAGGCCAGGACAATGGCCGCCAATAAAGCGTTCAACCATTTAGTGTTTTTAACCTGAAGTACGGCCTGCCACAACCGGTTCAATCCCCAGGCCCCGGTTAAAAAGATGGTCACGTCACAGGTTAAATAGCGCAAAGGATAAGGCGCGTTGGACAAAACCCCTGGAATCCAACCGACCCAGAAGAGAATAAAAATGAAAAGTTTTTCCAGGCTGGGCCTGGCCACAAAATAAGCCAAGCCTAAAAGGCCCAACGCGGCTTCAAAAAATCCGTACATGGAATCCCCGCCCGCTGGAAAACACATCATGAATCCCGTTGGTCCAAAGAAAAGCGGTATGACAGAGAACAAATTATTCCAAAAGCTGATCATCGTCGCGTTGTGATCCGGGCTAAAGCTGGGACTAAAGATGGAAATGCCGGAAACGTGGGCGGCATAGTTGGGTTCTAAATAAAGAGGCAGCAAAACTAAACCGATCACCATCGCCGCCACGGCCCACTTAAACAGCTTGGTAAAACCCTGCCGGCGCTCAATTAAAAATCCCTGAACGTAGCCAAAACCAAGAATGACCGCGCAAACAAAACAGGTCAACGGGCTTTTAATAAAATTCACCAGGGTGCCGCCCGACATAAATCCGTTCTTATAAACAAACAAAAAGGCCCAGAACAACAGCAAACCTGGCCCCAAAATGATTCGATAAAGCTCAAAATGTTTTTCTTTCTTGTCAGTGAAAATCCACAACCAAACCAGGCCTAAAAGAACGGGCATCCAGGGTCTCATCGGCACATAGGTAAAAGCGCCAAAACCTAAAGCTAATCCCCATTCCACAGCGTGTTTGAAATCTGTTTTTTTCATGAACCGCAAAGTAAATAAGAGGGCCGCCGCGCCGCCCACCACGCAGGTATCCACACCTACTTGATCTTTTGTCGTCTCGATCATGATTTTAGAAATCGCGCCGATACCCATCAGCAAAATACCGGTCCGGCGGCTTGCGATTTCTTTACCCAGCAAATAAAACAGCCAAAGCGCGGCTAAATCGATCAGGGTGTTGCTGATTTGCATAATCCCCAATCCAGGTGTCGCGGGCGAAAAGAGCCACAGAAAAGCGGTGAAATAAGGGAACAAAGGTTCGCGCTGACCCGACGGGAACAAAAAGGGACGCCACTGGAAGTCCACAACCGATCGAATGTCCGAGGTGTGAATGTAATGATCATCCCAGACGCTGCTGCCGACACGGTAAGTGTCGAACAGCCGCAAATAAGCGGCCAGCAAAATAAAAAACCAGAAAAGCGCCCTGGCCACCCAGGGAGAAAAATCATTTTCAGATTCAGCCGCTTGCGGCACCTGCCGCCAAAAATAAACCATCGCCCCAAAGCTCAGGTACAACAACGGAACAATGTAGGGATGAAGCGGAAGTTTAAGCCAGGGCGCCATAATGCCGTAGTTCGGCAGCGAGAATAAAGCCAGCCAGGTCACACCCCAGGCGGCCAAAAGAAGCCAAAGCGCCGAAACAGGCATTCCGCCGATCGTCTTTTGTTTTTTCAAAGAAGTCCGGCCTGATGATTTCGCTTTGGCTTTTGCCATTATTGACCTTGTCCCTGGGAAGTAGCTGCTGTGGTTTCGGCGTTAGCCGCCGCGTATTCGTCGAAAGGCGTTTCAGCCCCCGAATTAGGCGGCGTCACCGTTAATTTGGGCACTTGATGCTCCCAATTAAACGCTGTCACCACTTCAATATGATGAACGCCCGGCGCCAGTGATATTTTTTCAGAAGCGGCAACCACTCTCTCGCCCGGCGGTATATTGATGATTTTTTTGCCGTCCACAAAAACCCATGTGACGTTGGCAGTGGACATTTTAAACAGATAGTCCCCCGCGATCTTTACATTCCAATCGCCTGATACCCGCATGGAATGACCCGCGTCCAACCAATTGGCTGAAGGCAGGTGATCGTTCCAACGCTCAACCCGATCCTCGTGCAGAATCAGGCCTCTGCCCATTCCGTAATGGCCATAGCTCCGCCGCAGCCATGTCCAGGGGGAGCTATGCTCCACAAAGAACAAACCCTTATTGGTTTCCGGGATTTTTGAAAAGGGCACTTCGGTGTACCACATAAATGGAATATCGTTCGGACCATCGCCTTGCAGAATGATGCGCTTTTGAGTCCATTGAACTCCAGGAAATTCAGCCTCGACTTGCTTTTGATGAATCACGTCCCCGCCATAAACCAAAATAGCCAGGTCTTTGGGCGTCTCTCCCGGTTTCAGATCGATGGCGTTTTGATCTTCCAGACGATAAACTTCCTCGCCGTCAGTCAAAATATCTTGAGCGCAGGTATAAAAACCTGGATCGCCGTGATCTACCAAATAAACACGGTGGTTCGGCAGCTCCGCCTCAGTTTGATTCCAAATTAAAGAGGTAGAAGCCTGCTGGTTCAGCCATTCCCAGGTCAGTTTGTGATTTTGCGCCAGTTCCCAGGTCCATCCCAATAAAAGCAAAGCGGCAAAAGCCACATTGATAAACTTGTCTGATGTCGCCTGACGAACCGCCACAAAAAGACGGTTCACCCCCCAGGCCCCAATTAAGAGCAAAGGTAAGTCGCAGGAAGCGTAGCGGAACGAATGGGGGCCGTTAGACAAAATGCCCGGTATCAAGCTGATCAAAAACAAAACAACCACATAGCCGGGAATCCAGCGGGGCCGGGCGATGAAATAAGACAATCCCAGTAATCCGCAAACCGGCACAAAGAATTCGTACAACGAATCCCCTAAAGCCGGCAAACGGGAGACATGATTCACCTGATCAAAGAAGAGCCCAAAAGTGAAGACCGTGTTTTCCCACAACTTAGCCCAACCCTGTCCAGGAGCCGTGAATTTCGGGCTGAACACCGAGATGTCGGAAACGTGCGCCGAGTAATTAGGATGCGAAAGAAGCGGCGACATCAAAATGCCCGTCACAATCGCGCCGGTGGCCCAGCCAAAAAGCCGGCTCAATCCGTTTTTACGCTCGTCCAAATAGGTTTTTCCATAACCCCAGGCAATCGCCGCAAAGTAGACTGTCAAAGCCACCGGATGCACAAAAAGCTGAAAGATATTTTGGTCCGGCAGAAGCGAGTTCTTATATAAGAAGATCAGCGCCCAAACGATCAGCGCGAAGGGCCCCATCAAAAAGCGGGCTGTATTGAACTGACGTTCTTTTTTATCGCTCAAGATCCAGAGCCAAACCACACCCAGCATGACCGGCATCCAGGGGCGGAAAGGAACATAGGTATAACCGCCAAAGCCCAAAGCTAATCCCCACTGAATAAAATGAGAAATATCCGGCTTCTTAATCACCCGCAGGAAGAAAAGAATGGCGACCGCGCCGCCCAAAACGCAGGTTTCCGTGCCATAAACAAACCGGGTCATCATGATCATGGTTTTACAAATAGTGGCCAGGGCCATCAAAATTAAACCCATCCGGCGGCCGCCAATTTCCTTACCGATCAAATAACAAAGCCAAACCGCGACCATATCAATAATGGTGCTGGCCACCAAAACCACCACTGCGCCCGTAAGCCACGGCATCATCAGCCATATCAACGCGGAAAAGTATGGGTAAAAAGGTTCGCGCCAGCCGAAGGGAAACAAAACATAGTTGAGGTTGAAGTCAATAATGTTGCGGACGTCCGTGATGACATAATAGTGATCGTCCCAAAAGTTGCCCACAGGCCAGCGGGGATTTTCCAGGCGCAAATAAACACCCACCGCCATAAACACCCAGAAGAAAAACCGGGCGACCCAGGGTGAAATATCCCAGGCGTCTTCTTTTTCATCCGGAATCATCCGCCAAATAACAATCATGGCTAAAAATCCAAGCCAGATTAAAAAGGTGCCGGGCAAATGTGTGAACAGGTTGGAAGTCGGCAAATGCGGAATTTCATTTTTAAGAAACATATTGCCGGGCTGCAGAAGAATGTTGTAATTCGGAACCGCCAGGAGGCCCGCGATCGCCGCCAGCCAGGCCAGTATCAGATAAGAAAGCTTATCCCAGCCCATCGGAGCCTTTTTAGTCAAAGCCGATGAAAATTTGGCTTTCGGCTTACCCGAACCTGATTTCGACACGGCCATTTTTTTGGCCGCTTTTCGTTTGGCTGGCATGACTGCCTCCGATTTAATTTGTTCCTAAAATTTGAGAAAAATGCGCTTCCGAATTTTTAATCGTCACCTGTGGAAATGCCACGTCCCGGACCCCGACTAAATACTGAATCGAATGCGGGCCTTTTTTCAAAGAAACAG
>JABDGD010000049.1 GCA_013286205.1 Candidatus Firestoneibacteriota bacterium
GCCTCTTCCCATGACCTTCAGGAACCTTTGCGGACGCTGATGAATTATCTTCAATTGCTCGATCATTCCAGCCGCAAGGAGTTGAGCGCCGAATCCAGAGAATATATCGATGTGGGGATTCAGTGCGCCAGACGGATGCGTGATTTGATCAACGGTCTTCTGGATTACTCCCGGCTTACGGCCAAGGGCCATCAATTCACCGAGGTGGACTGCAATGTACTTCTGAAAGGAGTCCTGCAGCAGCTGGCTGGATCCATCGCCGAAAACGGCGCGGTCATTGAGGGCGGTCTTTTACCGGAAGTTTATGGCGAACCCTTATTGCTCCAGCAGCTTTTACAAAATCTCATCTCTAACGCGCTTAAGTTTTTGAAAAACAAACCGCCCAAAATTCAAGTGGGGTCTGAAAAGCGCCATGGGGAGTGGCTCTTTTGGGTGAAGGATAACGGCATTGGCATCGAGCCGCGCTTTTACGACAAAATATTTGAGCTTTTTCAACGGCTGCACACCCGGGAAGAGTATCCGGGCGCCGGTCTGGGTCTGTCGGTCTGCAAGAAAACCGTGGAACTTCACGGCGGCAGAATTTGGTGCGAGTCAGAGGTAGGGAAGGGATCCTGCTTTTACTTTACGATTCCCTTCAAGGGAGTGTTGGAGAAGGCTGGGTGAGAGATGAGGTGTTATCACGAATCGGCTGAAACCGGTCGTGATGGAGAGGAAGGTGACTATGGTTGAAATGATGGAAAAAACAGCCCGTCCCGTTCAGGTCTTTCTGGTGGAAGACAATATGGCGGATGTGTTCTTGATAGAAAGAGCGCTTAAATCTCATCCCCGGTTAATGGGGCTGACGCTGGCCAGAGATGGAGAGGAAGCGTTGGATTATTTGAAAGGCCGGGGTGCTTTCGAGGAACCCAACCGCCCGGATATTATCCTGCTGGATTTGAGCATCCCCAAAAAATCGGGCCATGAAGTTCTGGCCGAAATCCGCGCCGACCACGCGCTGGATGAAATACCCATCATCGTTTTAACGAATTCCAACTCCGAAGCGGATATCAGCAAGGCCTACGACAATCACGCCAACTTCTACATCACCAAACCCCAGGATTTAAACGATCTGCACACCGCCATCCACCACATTGAGAACGTCTGGCTGAAGGAAATACCACGTTAAAAGACAATTTTAAGTTTTGAATTCTCAATTTTAAATTATGGAAATCCCCAAAGGGGATTCTGGTTTGTTTTTAAGTCTTTAAAATCGTCCCAATGGGACACCACAATTTATAATTTAAAATTGAGAATTCAAAATTATCTTTTCAGTTTGATCCGCCGTTGACCTTCGCGAAGTCAATCCAGCCCTGTTCAATGTTCAGGGTAATCAGTTTCACTCTCACTTTGTCGCCCACATCCAGCCCATGGTTGCCCTGTACCAACTTGCCTTCCACGGGCGGGGTTAAAAGCCTTATCCAGGTGCCGTTTTTATTCACGCCGGTGACCAAAGCCTCGAAATATTCGTTGATGCGGTTGGCCATAAAGGCCGCACTGGCGCTTTTACGCACCTGTCGTTCCACCTTGTCCGCGTTGTTTTCTTGCTGGGTGCAATGGCTGGCCAGGTCGCTTAGTTCGGGCAGGCTATAGGGCGGCGCTTTCTTTTCGAAAGCGGCTTTGAGCAGGCGGTGGGTGATTAGATCGGGATAACGGCGGTTAGGCGCGGTGGAATGGTTGTAATCCCGTACCGCCAAACCAAAATGGCCCATCGGCGCCTGGCCTGGCTGTTCCAGCACATATTCCCCCCGGCCCAGCAGTTTGACGATGGTCAGCGAAAGATCGGGAAAGTGCAGAGGGTCTTTTTGCCGCATGCGGGTTAGAAAATCCGACAAGGCTTTAGAGTCAGGCTCGGCGGGCAGTTTTTCACCCACGTCGTCGGCCACCGCCACAATGCGGTCCCATCTTTCGGGTATTTTCACCACCCGGCGGATGGTAGGGAAGTTGTTTTGGGTTAAATAGTTGGCGGTCGCTCCATTGGCGGCCACCATGAAGTCCTCAATTAATTGTCCCGCGCGATTTTGGGTTTCTAACGCTAAACCCGTCACGACGCCGTCCTGGGTCACCGCGCGGGGTTGCAGCGTTTGTAAATCTAACGCCCCATGTTGATGGCGCAGGTTGCGCAGCTTTTGCGCGGCCTCGTCCTGCAGGCGCAGTTGGGCTTCCATGCCGGGTACCTTCGCGGCAACAGGGGGCAAGGGGCCGTTACCTTCCAGCCAGGCACCGACCGCGTTGTAAGCCAGCATGGCCTGGTTCTTCACCAGCGCCCGGTACACCTGCGAACCCGATGTTTGTCCCGCCTCGTCCACGAGCATTTCAATGACCATCGCCACTCGATTTTCGTTTTCGGAAAGGGAAGTCAAGTCAGTTGAAAGCTGTTCGGGCAGCATGGGAAAGGTTTGCACACCCGTATAGACCGAGGTGGTGTTTTTCTGCGCGTGAAGGTCCAGGGGGCTTTTGAGAGCCACTACGGCGTCCACATCCGCCACCGCCACCCAAATGCGAATCTGCCCGTTAGCCAGCTTTTCCGCCACTGTAATCTGGTCTAAGTCGCGGGAATCGTCATTGTCGATTGAACACCACAACAGCCCCGTCATGTCTTTCAGTGTCCCATCGCTCTGGGCGGGCCCCGTAATGGTTTTTAGCTGGGCCAAAGCCTCCGGTGAAAAGTCAGGCTCCAGACCATTGCTGATCATGGCGTTTCGGGCTATTTCGGCCAGGGATACTTTGTTTTCGGGGTGTGGGGTCATGGGAACATTAAAGGTTAAAAAGAAAGCTTTCGCAAGGTGTGAACGAATATAGGTGTAGGTCAAATCCCTTAATGTTGTGTGGTCGAAGGATGTGAATGGTTAGTGGAGAAGTCGTTTTTATAACCGGTTCAAGTTTTCTGTGCGACTAACGTTCCAAACTTGAGCTTCTTATACGGCCTGACTCTCTATTTGTCGAAATCTTTTTCCTGGTAGATAAATTAACTGCCAGCATTATTTTTTAACATTGGCTCAATCTGATCTGTGTCATGGATGCTAGAATTCTTCCACTATCGGGGGATACCACACATGAACGAAAAACTGATTCACCCGCCGGTCAACCGGGCGGCCTATTCGGATAGAACGGCCTGGATATTGGCCCGATGCTCCAAGATGGCCTATGACAAAGTCGCCAAACTTCCCCCGGCGCTAGCTGAGTTCGATTTAAAACTCACGCAAAAATTCTACTGTGACCAAAACGAAAACTTCGCTTACTTAGCCACAAACAAAACCTACGCGGTTCTGGCTTTTAAGGGCACCGTGCCCAGTGAGTCTGAAACGGTGAAGACCGACGCGGATTTTAAAATGGTCCGCGCCCGCTATGGCGAGTTTCATGAAGGTTTTCTTACCACTTACCGCGAAATGGCGCTGCCCATTCAAAAGGCCTTAGCCAAACTGGATGTACCCATTTACATCACGGGTCATAGCCTGGGCGGCGCTTTGGCCCTGGTTGCCACGACCTATATTAAAGACCAGGACGATCTGGCGGCCTGCTACACCTATGGCTGTCCCAAGGTGGGGAACGATCAATTCGCGAACCGCTTAATGAAGGTACCGGTCTACCGCTGTGTTCATCATGCGGATCTGGTGCCGGGTGTGCCTTTTTACACCCTGGGTTTCCGTGACTATGGCGATATGCGCTATCTATCGGACAACAATAAAGTATGCGATGGAAGCCAGGCTTTCTTCCGCCGCGCTTTGGCGGTGCTGAATCCATTCAACTGGTGGGGCTGTATCGCGGATCATTCCATTGAGAGATACGCAGAGATTTTGAGAATTTTTGCCGAAGAGCGGAACCGGTAACGCAGGGCAAAACTATTTTAGTGAGCTTTTATAAATCCGTTGGTGAAGAAAGTTGTTTCTCTTTTTGTGGGATGCTTGGTTTTTTCTGGTTGAACACAGCCCTGGTTGTTGAGCACCTAAGAAGTGATCGCCTTTGCAGGCCTTTTATCATTCGCCAAACTGCGCCAATTTCGATGCCTTGAAGACGTTTTTTAATTCCAGTCCCACCGAAACAGGAAGGATTATTACTGCTCTAGTATCGCGGGTGGAAAAAATGGAGCTATTAAGTTGATGAAAGAGAGTAAGAGTTATCCACTTTTAGCGTGTCAATTTGTTTGAGATTTATTGAAAAATAGTGCCTAAAAAACGGTCTGAAATTTACAGATCAATCGTCCAAAAATTATGAACTTTGGAGGGCGCTATGAAAAAAAGCTACTTTCATTTTGATGATGTTATTGATGACCGCTGGAATTTGCAGCGCGCAGACTGACGAAGACACTTCTTCGCCCCCAACAGCTATTGCCGGGAAAACCCAATTCCAACCTATTGAAATTCAGACGTTTGGCTGGGGCAGGCACGCCACGAATGGTTTTTATTACAACGGCCTGCCTTTGCAAAACCTTCAGCAATATGAAGCGGTCATTGACCCCATTGGAGACGCCCAGGCCAGCCAATTGATACGGACATCGGGGAGTGAAGATACGCTGGGGATGGTGACGCTGGTGGGCGGTATTTTGCTGGATACGGCGGGTTGGACCGATTTCTGTATCGAGATGGTCAACATGGACAGTAACCCGGGAGCGGGTGGGATAAATAAGGGTTTTGACCTGGGGCCGAGTATTGCCATGATCTGCGCGGGATCGGTGGGGATACTGGTAGGAGCTGTTGTTACCAGCGATGCGGCCAACGATCGTTACAACGCGGTCAACCGTTACAACTATGTGGTTCAACAAGATAAAAGCGTGTCTTTCATGCTGATGCCCAACACTAACCAGCCGGGGCTGGCTTTTACCCAGCGATTTTAAAAAAGATTCAGTCTGCTATTGAACCCTTTTGTCGCTTAAAGCCCCAACCTCGCGCCGACGGCCAGGGGAAGATCCTGGTTGGGCGAACCCGACATGAACACGAAGTTGTATTTTCCTTCCACGTAGGTGCAGAAGTAATTCTCAAAGACAAACTCAAAACCGACGCCCAGGGCCAGGTCGAAACTATCGACTGACGTGCTGTTGGTCAGCCCGGGAGTGGTGCTGTTGATGGCCAGCCCGTTGCCGATGGAAAGATAGGGCCGCACGTTGCCGGCAGAGAGGTAGCGGCGCAGGGTGGGCAAAATTAAGACTTCGTTTTCCGTCAAGGTGCCGGTGGGGTTGGTGTTGGACTGGCTGAAATATTCGAGGTCGAGTTGAATCGCGAAACCGTCCTTAAACATGATTCCCAGAGCTGTCTTGCCTCCCGTCGCGGTGCCGGAGATGGCCCAGCCCTGAAGGATAGGGTCAGCCCCCAAACCAATCTCGAAAAAACCTTGTTCACGGAAAGAATTTAACCCTGACAGAGAAGGGTCTAAGGTCTGCGAATGGTTGGGCCGGGGGCCGGTTTTCCAAACCATTGGAATAACCTCAGATAAATTGATGGGTATAGTTGGAGTGGGAATCGCGATTGATGTTGTTGCGGTCCCTATGGGGGAAGCTGTCGCACTGGGCGTAGGGGTAAAGGTAAAAGTCGGCAGGGGTGTGGCTGTTCTAGTGGGGGTGTCAGTGAGGTGTGGAATGGGAATGGGCGTGTCGGTAAGAAGTTGACTGTCTTGCCCCACGGAAATGGCGGGCATGCCAAAGGCCCAGGCTTTTCCTGAGGCGGCGGTAAGGATTAAAAACAACAGGGTGAATCGTTTCATGAAGGTCTCTTTACTGAAAGTTGCGGATAGGCTAACGGTTTTGAGGCTTGGTGAAAAGAGTAAAGCTCCGCGAATGCTTTGCGGAAAAGGCTGTTTCGGGGCGGGTCGGGGTATCGACGGAAATTAAATTGGGTTTGAAATAGAAACTTTGAAGGGGTTGGCCTGCGGCCGGCCCCTTTTTTGTTTCTATAAACGTGAGTATCAAAATGAGAAAGATAATCATTTTGATTGGGAGATGAAAAAACAGAAAGGGAAAAACACGGCCAATTTAAGCCTTTTTTTGGGCACATTCCTTGCTTTTATTTAGGGCAAGAGTTTTTGAATAAAAAAATAAAAGGAATCAAGATGAAGAATCTATCGGCAATGTTGGGTGTGTTGATTTTATCGGGTTTAGGCTTGGCTACGGCGGATCAAACGATGGCTCAAACCGGCAAACTCGTTAACTCGGAAATAAATACTAACGCGAACGTTAACACGAGCGCTCATGTGAATACGGAAGTGGGTAAAGAAAACCAGGTTGAGGTTAACGCGAAGGACAGCGACGCGGCGAACGCGAAAGCGGATTTGCAAGCCAACTACACGACGATTCATCAGGTCAGAGCGGATATGGTTCGGGACATCAAGAAGTTGAAGCGGGATCGAGTCAGACTCAAGACCGCTGTGGACCAAAAAGACAACCAAACCGCCGACAAAATCAAAGCGGATATTGATAAAGACGAAACCACTATTCACAAAGACAGGGTTAACTTGAAAAATAACCTGCAGAGCAAAGTGGAGAGTGACCGCGCCACCATCAGCGAGTACTCACAAAAAGTTCGTGATACGCGTAAAGTGGTCGAAAAGGACAACGATAAGTTGACCCGTGAAACGGCGAAATTGGCGGACGCACAGAAGAGAAACGCTTCGGACGATATCGCAAAATTCCAAGCGGCTGTCGACAAGGATAAGAGCGTCTTGGCTGCCGACACGGAAAAGCTGAACAAGCGGATTGAATACAAAGCCGATATGCGTACCGCTTTGAAGAATGATCGTCATCACCTGGAAGTTGAGGTCAAGCATTTGGCGGAAGATAAAGCCTCGGCCAGTGCATCTGAAGATGTTGAAAGCGAAGAATCCACGAAGTAGTTTTTAATTATTTTGAACGGCGCGGGGCAAATGCCTCGCGCCATTTTTTTGTCACTTTTAATTCAATCAGTCATTTCTATCAAAATGAAACGCGGTAATCATTTTGATAGAAATATTTTTATCGGGGTTAAAAAAATAACGAAATTTAGCCATTTATCCTCGCGGAGAAGCGGCATGAGATTTGCAATAAATTAAATCAAATGTAGTGAAAGGACTTTGAAATGTTATACACAATCGCAGTGATTCTTTTGGTGCTTTGGGTTTTGGGTTACGTTAGTTCTTACACGATGGGCGGCTTTATCTACATTCTTTTGATCGCGGCGATCGTGCTGGCCCTGGCAGGTTTTGTTCAAGGCCGCGGGAACCGCGGATAATTTAAAACGGCAGCCTGTTAGCAGCGAAGTTGAATTCGATGTCAGTAGAAAATAAAAGGGGGAGGATTCCATGAAGAAAGTAATTCTTGGCTTATATATTGTGATGCTGGCGTTTTTGGCCACTTCCAATATGGGCTGTTACGCTGAAATTCGCGGTCCCAGATGGCATTACGATCATGATTATGATGATAACTGGCGCGCGCATCACCGGTGGCACGAGGAACGCGGCGGCTATTGGGATTAATGGTTTGAAGATGTGCTGAGCTGAAAGGCGCGCCCAGTGATGTTTTACCGGGCGCGCCTTATTTTTTTAGGGTTGAAAAAATGAAAGGAAAAGCAAATGCCAAGTGTCAGCGCCAAAAGAGCCGCGGCTGATGACCGCCGTCATGGGAAGTCCGCTTCGACCCAGGCAGGTCATTTTGTCAAAGAAGAGATGGACCACATGAAAAGCGGTAAACATCCGGTTAAAAACAGTAAACAGGCCATTGCCATTGGCCTGTCTAAAGCCCGTCAAGCGGGCATTAAAGTTCCGAAAAAGTAAAATTAAAGGGCCTTCGGCCTTAGTTGCGCTAAGAAACCTGGCCCGGAAAAACGACACAAAAGTGGCCAGGCCTACTTTTGACACTTTATGTGTGCCTTTCTTTTTAGTTTTGGAAACGGTTTTCCCCAAGGCCTTATATGTCTGGCCTGTTAAGTTAATGGGAACAGTTGCGATTTGATATTGGCTCCGTTAACCTTGGCAGACACTTGAATACCGCGTTTGAAAGGCATGGTCATGACTCCATCCACTCAATGGAAAGAAAATATCAAGCCTGGTGAAGCGGCTCGATTGGAAAAATACGCCGAAGTCCTTCACGCGATTCAAACGAAAAGAGACTCCCAGGGTTCCAAGAGCCGGGCCCTTCATCCCAAGGGGCACGGGGGACTTAAGGCGGAATTTACGGTACTGCCCGATTTGCCTGACTACGCGAAAGTAGGCATCTTTGCCAAGCCGGCGACATACCAGGCCTACGCCCGATTTTCCAATGGGGGAAGCACGGTGAATGATGACCGCCAGGGCGGCACTCGCGCGATCGCGGTTAAGTTGTTGGGTGTGGGCGGTAAAAAAAATTATTCAGGGGCTGGAAGACGCGCCCACCCAGGATTTTCTCTTGATCGGGTCCCCGGCGCTTCCGTTTAAAGACGCCGATGAGTTTGTGCCTTTCGTCACCAACATTGGCAAACCCTGGATTGGTTTGCTGATAGTCATTCTTAAAGTCGGATTGGGCCGAACGCTCGCCATTCTCAAAAAGATGAAGGCGGGCGCGAAAAACACGGCGATTTCCCTGGCGACCATGCGCTATTACAGCGCAGCGCCCATTCAATTTGGCCCTTACGCGGTTCATTACAGCTTAAAACCTCACGCGGTGAACGCCCCCGGGGCCCAGCCGGGGCAAACGCCCAATTATTTGGCGGAAGATCTTTCGGCCCGGCTCAAACGGGAACCGGTAGTCTATGATTTCGCGGTTCAATTTTTTGTGGACGAAACACAGACACCCATTGAGGATGTTTCGGTGGAGTGGAAGGAAGATGTCGCGCCCTTCATCACGTTGGGCCGCTTGACTTTATCCCCGCAGGACCCGGACTCAGCCTCGGGCCGCAAGCTCTATGAGTTTATCGAGAAACTTTCGTTTGATATTTGGCACGCGCCGGTGGAGTTTAAGCCATTGGGAAATGTGATGCGGGCCAGGCGGGTGGCTTACAAAGTCAGCGCCAAAGAGCGGCAGGCCCTTTCGGAGCCGGATGGTTCGGAAAGATTCGAATAAAAGGAGAATAGGATGGCCATGTTAAAAGAAGGGACGAAGGCCCCGGATTTTTCCCTGCCTTCAACCCCAGACCAAAAAGTTTCGCTGTCAGAGTTTCGCGGTAAGAACGTAGTGCTGGTTTTTTACCCGGCGGATTGGAGCCCGGTTTGCGGAGACCAGTTGGCCCTCTATAACGAAGTTTTGCCGATGATTAAAAAGCACAACGCCGAGGTCATCGGGTTGTCGGTGGACGGCATTTGGTGCCACCTGGAATTTACCAAAGAGCGCAAATACCGCTTTCCTATCCTGTCGGATTTCGAGCCTAAAGGCGCGACGGCGAAACTATACGGGGCCTACCGTGACCATGAGGGGACCAGTGAAAGGGCCCTCTATGTGATCGACAAAGACGGCATTATTCGGTGGAGCTACCTTTCGCCGGTGGGGGTCAATCCCGGCGCGGATGGAATTTTGGACGCGTTGGAAAAAATAAACAAATAAAGTTTGAACCACCAAGACACCAAGACATCAAGTACGGCAACTCATCATTAGAATTAAGAATTAAAATTATCAATTGGTTTTCTTGGTGCCTTGGTGTCTTGGTGGTTAAATCAGTCTTGTTTCTTGTTAAAGACCTTAAAGGAGAAAGTATGAGCTCTTCACACCTGAAGATCGCGGTTTCAAAAGAAGATCATTTTCAGGGGCCGGACAACGCGCCGCTGGTGCTGGTGGAATATGGGGACTACCAATGCCCGCATTGCGGCCATGCCTATCCGATTGTGAAGCGCCTTCAAAAGGCCTTGGGTGATCAGCTGAAGTTTGTGTTTCGCAATTTTCCGCTTTCAGAAATTCATCAGGACGCGCTGAACGCGGCCAAGGTGGCTGAGGCGGCGGCTTCTCAGGGCAAATTTTGGGAAATGCATGACATGCTTTTTGAAAAACAGCTGCATCTGGATGTGGAAAGCCTGGGCAACTACGCTGAAAAACTGGGGCTGGATGTGGAGGCTTTGAACGAAGCCGTGGGAAAAGCCTCGGTGGAAAACCGGGTCGAGACGGATTTTGAGGGCGGCGTTCGCAGCGGCGTCAACGGGACTCCGACTTTTTTCGTGAACGGCGTTCGTTATGACGGCGATTGGGAATACGCGCCTTTTTTAAGCGCGCTAAAAGAAGTGCTGGGAAAAGTTTAAGAGGGAGAATGGATATGCCAGACAAAAAACCGCCTACTCCGTCCGGTTCGGGCTCGGACTACCGTTACGATGCCAACAAGGACCAAGTCGAGATTGTTTGGAAGTGCCTGCGTTGCGGCGAACTGATGCCGAGGGGCTCAAAGGTTCCCGATGTTTGCCCATCCTGCGGCGCGCCCAAGACTGAGTTTGTTTTGCTGGATGAGGATTAATTTCAATCCGAGGAGACTTTCATGAGGGAAGTACAAGTTTCCAAAACCGGTGGAAAACTGGCGCAATCGGTTCAAGTAGGACCCCACCGGCTGATCGCCGATGAACCGGCAGACAACCAGGGCGAGGACTTGGGCCCCAATCCGATGGAGTATTTATGCGCGGCCCTGGGCGCCTGCACGGCGCTGACCGCGAAACTCTATGCCCAGCGCAAGGGCTGGCTCTTGGAAAACACAGAGGTGCGCGTGACGCTGGACCGTCAGGAAAACTTGACGGTGTTCGACCGCAAAGTGCGTTTTGTGGGGGCACTGGATCAAACCCAAAAGGACCGGCTTTTAGAAATCGTCAACCACTGCCCGGTTCATAAAGTTCTCACCGGACAAATCCAGATTAATACCAAGTTATTAGCGTGAAGGAGGCGGTATGAGCATCAGCAAAGAAGAAGTTTTGGAAAAAATGAAGGACAAAGACACGGTGGTTCTCGATGTGCTGCCCAAGACGGATTATGACTTGCTGAGGATCAAAGGTTCTCAATGCCTGCCGCTGGTGGGGACCCGGCCTGAAAAATTTGTTCAAGAGGCCGAGGAGAGATACGGCAAGGACAAATTTTTTATCACCTATTGCTCGGGCTTTCCTTGCCGCCATTTCATGGAGGCGGCCGCGGCCTTAACGCAAGCGGGTTTCAAAGCGGAAGGCTACGCGGGGGGCATTCAGGAGTGGGCCGAGTCCGGTTTGCCGGTGGAAGGCATCCAGGCTAAAAAGTTCAACTGACATAGAGAAATAGACAACCGGAAATAAAAAGGGCCAGGCTGACGCTTAACACTTTATCGGTGTTTAACGTTGACCTGGCCCTTTTATTTTCAGAAGAAAATAATCTGCGGTGCTACTTACGGCCTCCCGGGCCTCCGCGACCATCTTTTTGCTTGCTCTTCGCGGCATTGGGGTTATAGCCCGCGAAACGGTTCCATCCGCCAACCGTCTGTCCGGTGGTTTTGGGAAGTTCCATCTTCACGGCTGGGGCTGCTGGTGCCGCTACGGGTGCTGGTGTAGCGACTGGAACTGCTGCCGCAACTGGAGCAGCTGTCACAGCCGGCGTGGCTGTCGCTTCAGGGGCGCTCGTCGTGGTGGCTTCAGCGGAGGTCGGGACCGATTCTGTTTCCGTGGGGTTGCTGTTCAACGTATCCATATTCATTTCCTTTTGGCTTCTGAGGGCCTTGATATGACAAACCGGCCTGTACGTTAGGGAATAAAGGTGAAAATAGATAGTAATACTTGCTGAAAGTGAAGATGGCGGCAGGCAGGAGCTTTGAGGAGCTAAAGGGGGCTGCCAATATCTTTGTTTATTCGGCCCAGTACTGGCGAATCTCAATGCTGCCCAATTTCGCCATGGGGTGCTTGAGGGCGATTTGAATGGCTTCGTCGGGGTCGGCGCACTCAATCAAATCAAATCCCGCGATTTTGGTTTCGGTTTCCAGCAGGGACCCGTGGGTTAAATGAATGTCACCATTTCTGACTTTGACCGTGACCGCGTCCTGGGTCGGCACCAGCCGGTCGCCGGTGACTCTCCATTTTCCTTTATCCATTTCTTCCACCCGATGGACGATGTAAATCACCTCGCCCTTTTCATTCAGCA
>JABDGD010000050.1 GCA_013286205.1 Candidatus Firestoneibacteriota bacterium
CTTCAAGTTTTTGAAACATGACGGCTTTTCTCCTGAGATCGGCCGTCCTAAAAGCGGACTGCCTTCGCGGCCTACGAGGTTAGCTGACGGGCTCGACGCGAAAGATCGTCTTCCTTCATAAAGAAGGTCTGGCCCCAAAAAACTGGTTCCCCCGTTTATTCTTTCAGGAATAACTCGGCCCTACTAATGCGGAAGGCATTCTAAGGGCGATTTTCTTTAAAAAACAAGGGCGCAGATTAGCGTAGGGTCTAACTGAGCCATTCAGCGGGCTTTCTATATAGATCAGCTCTTCTCCAGAAGTTCTCTGGCCTGGCGGATAGCCAGGTGGGTTCCGACCAAAACTAAGGTGTCGCCCTCGCGGATGATTTCTTTAGTGGAAGGCATGAGAAAGCGTTCTTGATCCCGCATGATGGCGATGACGTTGGCGCCGGCGCTTCTAAAGTTAAGCTCGCCCAGGGTTTTGCCCACGGCGGTGCTGTCGCCGCTCACCGGAATGGAGGCGGGCGCTCCCATGCCGGGAATCATGGTGTTCACCTGTTCTAAAACTTCCTCCCGTTTCTCAGGTTCTTTTTGGGCGATGGCCTGGGTCACCATCTGGGCGCCGGCCTGCACATGCTCATGAAGGCTGACAGCGTTCTTCCAAAAAATCACGCCCAAGATGGCCAAAATGACCGCGAAGAAAATGGGGCTGTAGCCAAAAGGCAAAAAGGGCTGGGTGAGCGCCATTAAAGGAAAACCCACGGCGAAAAGAATACCCAGGTGAAGGGTCAGGCTCAGGGCGTTGCGGGGAGCCAGGCCCAAATCCAAAGCGCCTTCCGCCACGGGTGGCAGGGCGGATGAGGCGATGAGGTTGGCGATGTTTTTGGCGCATCGCAAAATGCCGGTCAAGAAGGGAACGGACAAAGTGAACCCGACGGTGATCAAAAGAATCCGCCAGCCCAGGGTGTTGAAATAAAAAATGGTTTGAAATTCAGGAACCCATTTGTCGATGGA
This sequence comes from Candidatus Firestoneibacteriota bacterium, assembly GCA_013286205.1. Lineage (GTDB taxonomy): Bacteria > Oederibacteriota > Muellerivitia > Muellerivitales > Muellerivitaceae > Bog-1183. Next base: position 994 of record JABDGD010000050.1, read on the forward strand.
GGCTGCCGTCGTGATGACAATGGCGATCAATGAAAAAGTATCCAGGGTTAAGAAACCTACCTGTCGGCGGGATTTACTCCACAGTGTTTCCTCAGATCCGCCGTGGCGGATTTCTTCCAGCCAGGAACCGTAAAGAGCTGCGAGGGTTTGAATGGGTTTGGGAAGCGAGTTGTCCACGACTCGCGCAATAGGACCCGAAATCCGAATCAACCAGGGAGTCGTAAAGGCGGTAGCCACCGATACGGCGACCGCGACGTCATAGATATGCCCGCCCACATGACCCTGAGCCACGCCGACCTGGGCGATGATGTAAGAAAATTCCCCGACTTGCGCCAGGCATAAGCCCACCTGTAATGAAGCCTGAATTGAACGGCCGCTCAAAAAAGAACCAATGGTCACGCTGACGGTTTGCCCGATGAGAACGACTAAAGTTAAAAGCAGTACGGCGGCCCAATGCACCCAAAGTACTGAGGGATTCACCAACATGCCGACTGCCACGAAAAAGACCGCGGCGAAAATATCTTTGAGGGGCTGAATCATTTTTTCAATTATGGGTGTGGCGTTGGATTCGGCCACCAGCATGCCCGCCATGAAGGCGCCCAAGGCCACCGAGTAACCGCCCTTTTGGGCCAGCAGGGCCATGGCGAAACAAAGGCCGATAGTGGTCACTAACAAGGTTTCAGAGCTTTTAAGAATAACCACGCGTTTAATGACGAAGGGGATCACCAGGTAGCCGACGCCAAAGAGAACGGCGAGAAAGCCAAAGAGGCTGCCGCTGGTAATCATCAGGCCGGTCATGGAAAGACCCGCGCCCGCGGCCAGAGGGGTGAGGATGGCCACCAGCAACACCGCGACTAAATCCTGAACCACCAAAACGCTGTAAACCATGCGGCTGAGTTTTTCATCCGTCACATGGTCCGCCAGGGCTTTGGAGGAAATCATGGTGCTGGAAAAGGCCACAATGGCCCCGGCGAAGATCGATTCCAAATGGGTCCAGCCCATAAAGTGACCGGCGTTATAGCCCAGCCACATCATGACGCTGATTTCGATCAAGCTGGTCAGACCCGCGCTGGGTAAAACCCGGACCAAACGGCGGATGCTGAATTTGAGCCCGATGGAAAACATAACGAGAATCACGCCGAGTTCAGCGAGAGTTTTAACCGTGTCTTCGTGGGCGAAGAGGGGAATCGAAACATGGGGCCCCAAAATGAGACCCGCTAACAAATATCCTAAAACGACCGGTTGGCGGAGTTTGTGAAAAAGAATAGTGGTGACCGCGGCGACACACAGCACCATGGTGAAGTCGGATAGGAAGGACGATAGGTCGCTCATATCTCAGTTATACCGCAGGTTAATCGGTTTTTAAAAACCCAATTCGCTTTTCGCCATTGAGAATAGTATACTCTTGTATACTTTTTAACTCAGGTGAAACCCTTGTCGAATTCCAAAATTATCGCTCATGTGGACATGGACTCTTTTTTCGTTTCTTGCGAACGATTAGTGGACCCCTCGTTAGTTGGAAAGCCGGTGGTGGTGGGCGGGCGCCGGGGTGAGAGAGGTGTGGTGGCTTCTGCCTCTTATGAATCCAGAAAGTTCGGCGTGAAGTCCGGTATGCCGATCATGACCGCGGAAAAGTTATGCCCCAAAGCTATCTTCGTGCCGGGCAACCACCGGCTTTATTCCAAATACTCCCGCAAAGTTTACGCGCTGCTGCGCCGGGTAGCGCCGGTGGTGGAATATGCCTCCATCGATGAGTTCTATTTAGACTTCACGGGTTGTGAGGATATGTACGGCCATGACTTAGAAGCCATGGCGCTCAAAGTAAAGGAAAGTATTTTTAAACGGTCCAAGCTGACCTGTTCGGTGGCGATCGCGACCAATAAGTATGTGGCGAAGATCGCGGGCAAGACGGTGAAACCATCTTCGGGTTCCAAGACGGGAACGATTGTGGTGCCAGCGGGAGGAGAAGAAGCTTTTCTGGCGAACCTTCCTATCGAGAAACTTCACGGGGCGGGAGAAAAAACTTTGCCCCGGTTAAAAGAAATGCGCATCCAGAAGATCGGCGACATTGTGCCGATGCCGCTGATCAAACTACAAAAGGCTTTTGGCCCCTCGGCGGGAAGCTGGCTTTATGAGGCGGCCCGGGGAATGGGATCTGACGAGGTTCATCCCTTTCATTACGCCAAGAGCGTGGGGCATGAGACGACCTTTGAAAAAGACACGGATAATATGAGTCAGATTCACCAGACGCTGGCTTGGCTTTCGGAGAAGGGCTGCTACCGTTTGAGGCGTATCGGCAAAAGAGCCCGGACAATTACCCTCAAACTTCGTTATGACGATTTTCAAACCATCACCCGGGCCAAGACCATTCCTGAAACGAATGATGACGTGGTGGTGATGAAGACCGCGTATGAACTGTTTAAAGAATCCCATGTTCGGCACCGCAAGATAAGACTTTTGGGCGTTTCGCTTTCTAAGTTTGAGTCGGGGGACGAAGTGGAATGGCTCTTTCCCGAGATGAGTAATAAAAAGAAAGACGCCCTTTATCAAAGCGTGGACGCGATTAAGCGAAAGTACGGCTTTCACAAGTTAGAAAAAGCGGCCTCTCTGGATCTGAAAGACGGGGGACATCAGGAAAAATTTGGCGGCTCTTCCTTTCAAAAACCCAAGATTCAGTAGCGGGCCATTGGCTGCAAAAATCAAATAGGCGACAAAGCAGCCTATGGGCCCAAAGATTTCGCAGAAATCGTAGGGTTACTTATTTGGTTCAACTTCCACTATGCTATGCCCGTACATCACTTTAGGGCGCTAGGGGCACTATGAAGATTCAACAACCGGGCTTTTTTATATGGGTCGAAAATTATGAGAAGTGCGTGGCTTTTTATTCCGAAGTCCTCGGCCTCCCCATCCGCATGCAAAAGGGCGACTACCTGACTAATTTCCGTTTTGGCGACGGCTATATTATTTTAGAAAAGGGAACACCCGCGCCCAAAAGCGTACCGGCTGCTTTTGTGATCCGTCTCAATGTGGCTGATGTGGACGCGGCGACCGCCAGCCTGCAGGCGAAGGGCGTTGAAATTAAACGGGAGTCTTTCGATTGGGCAGAAATGGGAAGTTTCAAAGATCCCGATGGCAACTCCATCCAGTTATGCAAATTCAAATAAAAGCTTTTTTCAGCCGGGTTCCCTGGGGCCGGTTTTTGCTCTTGTGGTTTTTAGGGGTGGTGATGGGCGCCAGCCTCTTGTGGCTCCACTATGATTTCTCAGAAAAAATTCTTTTACCGCTGGCCGTTTTAATTCCCGCCATCGGTCTGGGGCTTTTATGGGGAACCACGCAGCCGAAGTGGCAAAAGGCCCATTGTTCTTTCTGCCTCAACCGGGTTTCAGCTAAAGCGATGCGGTTTGATGAGCAAAACAAGATTTGGGTCATGATTTATGAATGTGAAAAGTGCGGGCACATCACCGAAAAAGCTAAAGGCAAAATTACAGCAAAACCGGTATAGCTTTGTGAAGCCGGGCTTCTTCGAGGCTAACTTGGGCGCTATAGGCATGAAGCCGAACTGATGTTTTGGCGGTCTGGCGCAGAGTTTTTCCAAACAGCGGATCCGTATCATCTTTAGGCGTCACGCCCTTTCCTAATGGGTTCTGCAGAATAAAGAACACAAAACATTTGGTCTTGGGTTTACGGGACAGAACCATGAGTTCCCGTAAATGTTTGGAAGCCCGTTCGGAGGGCGCGTCGGGGAAGTGCCCGATACCTTTTTCATCCACTAAAGTTACACATTTCACTTCGATCCAGGCTTTTTCGCCGGTCTTGCTGTTGCGGGCTTGAAAGTCAAAGCGGGTATGGGCATCCAGCGGTACTTCGGCTTGAAGCTGGTCATATTCTTTGAGACTTTTTATTTTTCCGTTGTCCCAGGCTTCTTTTAAAAGTTTGGGCGCGATGTTGGCCTCGATACAAACCCATTTCTTCTTATAAAGAGCGAGCCGTACAGCGTAGCGGGTCTTGCGTGGAGCTTTGGTGTTCGAGAGGAGCTGGCCTTGATGATCCACCAGAGCGACTTTCGCGCCGGGACAAAGTAGTTCCCGAAGCCGGCCCGAATTAGTAACGTGGCAATATTCTTTTTTGCCATTTACTTCGACGGTGGCGCCGAAGCGGTGCAGTCTTTCAATAAAGGTGCCGATAACCAGCGGTCCGTCGGGCCATTTCATGGGATAGAGCTTTTCATTTCGTTTAACCTGACTTAAAGTAAAGACGCTTTATTTAACACTATCACAAGGGTATGGAATATGAATTTTCGTCAAATCGGTTTGAGAAGTTTTCTGATTTTGGGTTTGTTTTTAGGATTAAAGACTTCGGTGAAAGCCGACCAAAACAGTGACTTTATCGCGCAAGCCAATGCGGATTTTCAAACAGTCGCTAATTTTGTGAATGGTCCCTTTTCCAACAGCCTGGGTTTCTTTACGGGCTTGGGTTGGAACACGAATCCTACGGTCTATGACCTGGGCCTGGGTTTGGGTCCGCATTTCTCTGTGGGGTTCGCCGCCGGAGCGGATTTTATCGGCTTACCTAATATGAACAGCTTGAACCTGCCGGTGGTTTCGGCGAGCGCCAATTTCAGTTTGCCCTCGGGCGTGCCTTTGCCTTACCCGGTGATTACGGCCCGCATTGGTTTGTTCAATGGTTTTGACGCGGGCTTTCGCTATACCTATTTGCCTCCCATTAACGGAGGAAACTTTGGCGGCAACTTTAGCGGTTGGGGAATTGATCTGCGTTACAAAATTTTTGATGGGTTGACGGCGCCCACCGTGACCTTGTCGACTAGCTTTGACAGCATGTCGGGAACCTTTAATGTGAGCACGGCCAACATCAACCAATCCGGCACTTATACGGATAATGGCACTCAGTACAACAGCACTTTATCGGGTAACTCCAATTACGCGTTGAACTGGAACACCCGCAGCATGGGCGCCAAGATTTCTATCGGTAAGTCCCTGGGTGTTTTCTACCCCTATGCGTCCATCGGTTTTCAGCGCAATAGCGGCGCGATTACCTCCACGATTACTGGTAATTTCACTGAAACGCTCAGCAATGGCGGTACGACCAGCAGTTCTACCTTTAACACCACAGATGTGGCCGCGGGCGCGCCCGTTGTTTTGGAACCCAAGTATGTCTTAGGATTAGATCTGGGCGGCGGGCCGGGATTACAGATCGCGGTGGTAGGTGAGTCGAACGGGACGGATTTAGCGGGAGCCCTAACCTTATCCGCTGGGTTCTAGAAAAAGAGTTTTATGCCAGACGCTAAAAAAAAGAATCGCATCTCTTATGTCGACCAAAACGAGTGCACGGGCTGTGAGGCCTGTGTGGTGGAAACCCCTAAGGTTTTCCGCATGACCTCCGATGGTCTGTCCGAAGTTTATAACGCCCAAGGCGATACGGAAGCGAAGATTCAAGACGCCATGAACAGCTGTCCGGTTTCCTGCATCCACTGGCAAGATGAACGAAAGTAACCTTAAAGTTCTTTCCAGTGTTCATAGCGGTTTTTATGAGGTCCCTGGCCACCCTGAGCACCCGATGCGGGTTAAAGAATCTCTCAAGCATCTTCAAACCCATCTACCCAATTCTATTTTTGAAGAACCCCTGCCGGCTCCCTTAGAGAAGATACAAGTGGTTCATTCCCCCCGAGTGATTCAAGCGGTTCAAAACGAAAGCTTTATTGATATGGATACTCCCGGCGCGCCGGGTATTTATCAGGCCAGCCTTTTATCCGCTGGGTCGGCCATTCAGGCTTCCCGGGAAGCTCTGCTGGGAGTTCCGGTTTTTTCTCTCATGCGCCCGCCGGGACATCACGCCACACCGGATCAATCCATGGGTTTTTGTTATTTCAATTCGATGGCAGTGGCGGTGAGCGACCTGATTAAAAGCGGCCGGGCCAAGCGGGTGGCGATTTTTGATTTGGACTGCCACCACGGCAATGGCACCGAAGCTTTTTGTTTGGGTAAACCTGAATATCTTTATGTCTCCCTGCATCAAGGATCAGGCTACCCGGGGACGGGCTTGGTCTCGAAAGACAACTCGATCAACTATCCTTTACCGATTGGCACGAAGGAAGGGGTTTATTTCCCCGCGATGGAAAGCGCTATGGAAAAGATCCGGCATTTCCAACCGGATGTGATCGGTGTTTCTATGGGCTTTGATACCTATGAACATGATCCGCTGACGGAGTTTGGGTTGAAGCAGGCGGATTATTTGCGAATGGGCAAGATGCTTCAGTCGATGAACGTGCCGATGTTCGCTTTGCTGGAGGGCGGCTACGACAAGGACCTGCCGATTTTGATCGAGAAGTTTTTAACGGGCTGGACTTCTTAAACTATTTCTTTTTTCCGTAACGTTTCAACCAGTTTTTCTCGTCGCTGCCCTTCGACAAAATTTTAAAAAGAACCGAATGAAGCTTACCGTTGGTGGCCAAAGTGTTTTGCGCGAACAGGTCATAAGGCGAGCCTGTCATATCGGTGACTTTGCCGCCTGCTTCCCAAATGAGTAGAACACCCGCCGCCATATCCCAGGCTTGAATGCCTCTTTCCCAGAAACCGTCCAGCCGCCCCGCGGCTACATAGGCCAGGTTCATCGCGGCCGAGCCGTCCCGGCGCACGCCCTGAGACGTTAAAACAAACTTGGCAAAATTATCCAAGTTGTAATTGGTTTCCCGAACCATATAGGCGAAGCCGGTGCAAAGCAGGCTTTTGCCCAACTGGCTGATTTTAGAAACATGAATGCGTTTACCATTAAGAAAAGCGCCCTTTCCTTTTTCGGCGGTGAAGCATTCGTCCCGCAAAGCGTCGTAAATGACCGCCGCGATCGGCTGGCCGTGATGGAGCAAAGCGATGGACACGCAGAAGAAGGGATAGGCGTGCGCGAAGTTGGTGGTGCCATCCAGAGGGTCAATGACCCAGGTGTAAACGGAATTGTTTTCTTGCAGACCGCTTTCCTCCCCCAAAAAATCATGAGTGGGAAATTGCTTTTGAAGAATAGAGAGAATTTTTTTCTCAGAGAGTTTGTCCACCTGGGTCACCAGGTTCAAACTGTTACGGCCCTTAAATTGAATGTTCAGGGTTTTGCCGTAAAACTTCTGATGAATGGTGCCGGCGGCTTTGGCGGCCTGGACCGCGGTTTTAAGAAAGAGGCTCATGAAAACTCCTTGGAAAAGCCGGGATTTTAGCCGAATTTATCGGGAGAGTCTAGGTAAGCGCAGGTGGGGCGTTCAGGCGGGCCCAGTCTATGTTAAGATAAGCGCAGTTCAAAGATTGGTTGTCTTCATCGCCAATCGCTCTCATCCAATCGAAAGTCCCAGGATGGGAGAGGCGCTATTCCCCTCGAATTAGAAAATAAAGTGGGGAAGAGTTTTGTTTAGCTATGAAAGCGCCATGAAAGCGATTCAAGGAGCCTTTATGCCAGGAACCATCTACGACGTTGCCGATAAAGCGGGAGTTTCCATTTCGACCGTCTCCCGGGTCCTCAACAAAAACCCCAATGTCTTGGAAGAAACCCGCCAAAAGGTTCTCAAGGCGATCGAAGAGATGGATTTTAAACCCAGCTCTCTGGCCCGCGGTCTGGTGGCCAAGCAATCCAACCTCATTCAAGTTCTCTTTTCCTGGTTCGACAAAAAATGCGACTTTAGAAACCATTGGTACGTCAGCATTCTCAATGGCGTGAACGAAACCGTTCATGAGCATGGTTATGGGCTGATGGTTAACACGGTGGCTGGTTTGTTTGATCCCCAGGAAATTTACGAGAAGGTTTTCCGCAACGCCATGGATGGCATGCTGGTCATTTCTCCCTATCTGGAAGACAAAGATATCATGCGTATGAATAACAGCTCGGTGCCGTTGGTGCTATTAGGCCACCGGGTTCCCAAGCTTCAAATTGACTCAGTGGACAGCGATAACGTAGGCGCGGCCAATCAGGCGATTGATTATTTAGTCAGCCTGGGACACAAGCGCATCGCGTTCATTTCGGGCCCGGTGGAATATAACAGCGACTCCGCGGACCGGTTTTCGGGCTACCAGGACGCGATGAAGCGGCATGGATTGACGATCCCGGAAGGTTATGTGGTTCACGGCCGGTTCAGCAAAGAATCCGGCGCCGAAGCGGCGAAAAAGTTTTTGTCTTTGTCTCCCCGGCCTACGGCTGTTTTTTCCTCAGACGACTTGATGGCGATGGGCGCCTGGGACGAGTTTGAAAAAGCGGGTCTGAAAATCGGCAAAGATATTTCTATTATTGGTTTTGACGATATTCCGGAAGCTTCGATGGAACCCTATGCCTTGACCACCATGCGTCAGGACTATAACCAGATGAGCGTTACGGCCACCAACATCCTGATTGAGAAAATCAAAAACCCGGAAGGATGGCAGCCCAAAAAAGTTTTGATTCCGGTTCAGATGAGCGTGCGCCGCTCGACGGGGAAGGCCTAGTCAGAGAAATGGGTGGTTCGTGGGGTTTTTGCCTTTCTAAGGCGGTCCCCGCGCTTTCCCTTTCTATATAGAGGGGGATGGGCGCCGTTCGAATCACCAGTTAAGTTGCGGGAGGCGGATTAAGACTGATACAATGCCCCCGCTTTCAACCAGTTCAGTAAAGGGTCTTTCATGCGAATAGCGCTCATTGTCTTAATCGCCGCCGGATTGATTTACGCCATCGCGGCCGGTTTGGGATTAACCCACAGCAAGAAAAAAGGATTGGCCAAGAAGGTCACGATCCTGAATGACTTTGAGGACGCGGACAACGATTTGGATTGGTTCACCGGCGGTTACGCCAAAGTGGAGCAATCCAATCAAAACCAAACCCACGGCAAACACAGCGCTAAAGTGACTTTTTATGTTCCGACCCAGTTTTTCGCGACCCCAACCCCCACGGCCACCTGGCAGCCCGAGATTGTGCTTGATACCCGCTCGGTGACCAAACTCCCCGTCTTTGAATGGCAGGATTACACCAGCCTGAAGATGGACGCCTTTAATCCTGAAGACCAACCGGTGACTTACCACATCAAACTCACCGACGCGAAGTCCTTCAAATACGAGACAAACGGCGTGATGCTCTCCAAGAAGGTCACCAATATTTCGGTGCCCCTGGATGACCTGACCCAGGCCCGGATGGACCTGTCGGTCATGCGTTCCATCGAATTTTGGGTGGATATGACCGGCGCGGACAAGCCCCGGTCGGTCTATTTGGACAACCTCCGTCTAGAGTTTGATCCCGGGGAAGTCAAAAAGAAGTAATCTGCCCCTGTAGTTGGTTGCCCAACCCTTAAAAATAGATAAAATAAGAAATCTTATGAACGAGCGGCGGTTTTTCCGGAAGGACCGGAAGAATCGCCTTTCGTTTGTCGGCTGAAGTTTTGCCCGTGAATCTTCGATCAATTTTCTCTCAGGATGAAAATGAAATCCAAAGTCGTTAAACCCGTTCGATTTGGGGATCAGATCGAAATCGAAATTGATTCAATGGCTTTTGGCGGCGACGCGGTCGGGCGCTATAAAGATTTTGCTGTGTTCATTCGCGGCGCGCTTCCGGGCGAGAGAGTGGTGGCCCGGGTTAATTTAGTAAAAGATCATTACGCGGTAGCGGAAGTGGTCTCCGTCTTACGTCCCTCCGCGGACCGAGTCGAACCTCCTTGTCCTATCTTTGAAGAATGTGGCGGCTGTCAGTGGCAGCATTTTGATTATCCCCGCCAACTTCTCACCAAGACCCAGTTTGTTAAAGACGCGATTGAGCGAATTGGAAAATTAAAAGACATTACGGTTAATCCCTGTCTGGGCTCGCCCAGCACTTACGCTTACCGCAACAAAGCCCTGCCCGTTCTTTCTATGAGAGACGGCCATTTTGTTTCCGGTATTTATGAACCCCGGTCCCATCAGTTAGTTCCCTATAAGACCTGCCCCATTCAGGGCGACGCAATTAACGATTTGATTCAAAGAGTTTTACACAAGATTGACCAGGCGGGATTAACGCCTTATCAGGAAAAGAGCCACACCGGGTTCCTGCGCCATCTGGGTGTACGGCAGGGATTTAAAACCAATGAGCTATTGTTAGCGTTTGTGACCCGTACCGAAGTGCCCGAAGAAAAAGTTCAAAAGAACGGACTGCCCCAGGAAGAACTGAGTGAAGTTTTACCGCGTATAGCCCGCGAGTTGATGACCGAAATCCCCGGTCTGGTCGGCGTACTTCAAAACGTGAATTCTTCCCGCACCAATATTGTTTTTGGGCCCCAGACCAAAGTCTTGCAGGGCCGCGATCATTATTTTGAGGTGATTGACGGTTATAAGCTCAAA
>JABDGD010000051.1 GCA_013286205.1 Candidatus Firestoneibacteriota bacterium
GCCGTAACTTCTCATTTCGCGGTTCCAATTGCAGAACCCGGCGGTAAGAATCCAGCGACTCATCAAAATAGATCTTTCCGAGCCGGTACCAGGCCTTATCAAAATTAGGGTCTTTATCAACCGCTTTTAAATAAAGGTCTTGGGCGTCTTTAGTTAGCCCCAACTTCAGCTTAACCTCGCCCTGGTTAAACAATTCCAGCGCCGACAGGTCGCTTTGGGAGCTGATCTGGAATTTCAACATAACCGGATTTTTGTCGTTCGGATTCAAGATTCCCGTATTAGCCGCAGCGACGACCGGGGTCGAAATAGGCGTCGTCATGGCAGACGGAGTTTCCACTACGCGTACTGTCACCGGTGAACTTGGCAAAAACACAGTAACTGGAGCTGCCGCCACAGGGGGAGTCGCCTTCGGTTCCGGTGTGGGCTTGATAAACGGAGGGAAATAAACCGTCAGTGCGACCGTCTGCACATTTCCCAAATCCCCATCGAAAGTAAAAGAATAGTCCAATTTGAAATGCTCAATTTTTACACCGGCGCCAAAACCAATTCCCTTTTGCCAGCCCAACCCCGAGCTTTGAAGGTCATAAACATAACCGCCCCGGAGGAAAAAGTTGTTCGTAAACACATATTCAAAACCAGCCCTCAAATGACTGTCGCTTTCCAGAGAATAGTCGCCGCCGGCGGTCAGTAGTAAAGATTGGGAATCTTTAGGCGCTAATGAGATGCGGTAAGCCGTTCCGCCAATAATTTCTGTGGGTAATTCGGAATTAAGATTTTCCACACCCAAATTTTGAACACCCAGACCAAAAGACAAAGCCTGAGAGGGTTTGAGTAAAAACCCAAAATTCCAAACCAGAGCCGTATAAACATAATCGGTAATTTGCTGGCGGGCCCATTCCGAACCCAATCCGGCATAAAGATTGTTAGCCAGTTGAAATCCGAAAGCTCCACGGACATCCGTATCAAAAGGCGCGTAACTTCCCTGTAGCGTACCGCTAGAATCACGCAGATCAAAACTGCCGTAATTGATGTAGCTCAAGCCCAGAGCTAGGGTGCCCGCTTTAAGAGGATCTACAAACCCGGCCGTCTCATACACGCTGGAACCCAGATAGCTTTCGTGATTTAAAAAAAGCTGCGGCTGCCAGACTTGACCCAGGCCCGCAGGATTGTAATAAACTGATGAAAAATCATCCGCCACCGCGACAAAGCTTCCGCCCATTCCAATCGCCCGGGAACCCACATCCGAACTCAGAATCGGAAAGGCTTCCGCGCTGTTAGAATTAACCGTTTGAGCGCATAAAGATGTTTGAAAATAAAAATTCAGGCCCGCGGCCCAAAATAATATGAATATAATTTTTTTCAAAGTCACCGGGTTATCGCGAATTTTTTAGTAACGGATTGACGGCTGCCGGACGGCCCTGTGGATTGCATCTTTAAAAAATAGATTCCATAAGAAAATCCACTGATATTGACCGAAAATACATTGGTACCGCTGACGCCGACATAATTATAAGTGCCTGTTTTTTCACCTGCCACATTATAAACACTTACAACCACCGTGCTGGACTCACAAAGATTACAGGATAGGTTCATCGTTCCACCCGAAGCCGGATTCGGATAGGTATAGCCCTCAATAGGCGACCCCACACAGCCCCCAGGCACCGGTGTAGGCGTGAGGGTCACCGTAGGCGTGGCCGTCAACGCGAGGGTAACCGTAACGGTCGGCGTCGGCGTAATCGTAAATGTGGGTGACGGCGTGGCCGTCTTAGTGCTAGTGGCGGTTGCGGTAAAAGTACTCGTAATGGCCGGCGTATTCGTCGGTGAGTTGGTAGCTGTGTTCGTAACAGTTGCCGTAGGAGTGTGGGTCGGTGTATTTGTCGCCGTTGAAGTTGCCGTATTCGTCGCTGTCATCGTACTGGTAACCGTGAATAAACAGCCGAATTTTAAAATCTCATCCGGCGAGTTATATCGGGCTACATAAACCGAACCGGCGCTATCCACCGCGATACCAGACGCCCCTTCAGTGGACACGCCTGAACAGCCTCCCACCAAAGACCACGCTCCGCCCGAACCCACGCTGTACTCTTCCCAATTGGGCCCCGGCCCCTCCGCCAAATAATAATTGCCCGAATGTTCGTAGATTTGATAAAGCCGGCTCAATCCACTCACTACGACCTGGGGTGTGACGTTGTTCACCACTCCGCCCGAAATGGGATAAGCCAATACCTCGCCGGTGTTGATCTCACTCACATAAAGAGTCGTCCCCGCGCTATTAGTGCAAAGACCTGTCGGAACCTGAATGCCCGGCCCGGTCGCGTCCTGAGTGAGCGTCGATATCAAGGTACCCGCGGAGTTGTACTCATAAATACTGCATCCTGCGGTGTCCGGGGCCGCGTAAATGTTTCCCGAGGGATCAACACAAAGCGATTGAATGGTCACCGTACCCCCAGCCACATTGATGGGCCAGGGCGAGGAAGCTGCCGTAAAAGGGGAAACCAGTGAAACTTTAAAAATTTCAGAACCGGTCGTAAGATCGCTGACATAAGCCAGATTATTAGCGTTATCAAGCGCCATAGCAAACGGTTCTGCCGCGATGGGAATGGGGCCTGCGCTGGCCGGCGCGTTCGCGCCCGTGTTGGTAAAAACCGCGATTTGATTATTAAAGCGGTCCGGGGCGTAGATATATCCCAGAGGTCCAACCGCGATTTCCTGCATGGGAGCCGAAAGAAGAGGCGTCGTTGTCCAGTCCGAGGTCGTGGTACAGCAAACCTGAGCCATCAATGAAGACGGAGTTATCAAAAAAAATAAAATAAAAATTAAGTTATAAATATTTTGACGTTTGATCATTAGCGCACAATCGCGAATTTTTTTATGCCCGACTTACGGCTGCCTGAAGGTCCAGACGACTGGACTATCAGGAAATAAATACCATGAGCAAAATGCGTAATATCCAGGGAGTATAAATTAGTCCCGCTTGAGCCCGAGTAATTATAAACGGCTATTTTCTCGCCCGTAACACCGAAAACAGTCGCGGCCACTGAGCTAGGTTCACAAAGATCACAAGAGACGTTCATGGTTCCGCCCGAAGCGGGATTAGGGTATGAAAAGCATGAAATCGCTACCCCTGTACAGCCCCCCGGGACCGATGTCGGGGTCGCGGTCGGAGTACCCGTGGAAATTGCCGTGGGGCTAATCGTCGGCGTGGGAGTAATGGTAAAAGTTGAGCTAAGAGTCGCGGTCACGGTCAGCGTAGCCGTATGCGTGGGGGTGGAGGTAGCGGTAGCCGTTGCCGTATTGGTAGAAGTGTTGGTGACGTTAAGTGTGGGTGTATTGGTAGGAGTTAATGTAAAAGTAGGAGTATTAAAAACCGTATTGGTGGTCGTCGCTGTACTGGTTGGCGTATTCGCGCAGCCTAAAACCGTAACCGCGAATCCGGTTTGAACTCCAATTCCCCCGCCCACGCCGTTATCGTACTGGGCCACATAAACATTCCCATTATTGGAAAGCCCAACACCGAAAGGATGATAGGGTAAATTACAGGTAACCGAAGCGCTGGAAACATTAATAGTGCCAGGATATTGAACAACCGAAGTGCTATTCGTCACAAAATAAGTCGTTCCGATTTGTCGAATACTACTCACAGCTCCCGTCAAAACCAAAGAAGGCAGCCCATAAGTCACACCATTGTAAGAAATCGCGTTAACGCCGTTCAAATCAGCGACATATAAAGTGCTTCCCGACATCATCAATTCATCAGGGATATTCAACCCAGTCGCCGCTGGATTCCCTGCCCATGCCGAATAACTTGATCCCGTGCCGTCATACCTCAAGATATCGCCTGATTGCATGGAAACATAAAGAGCGTTTTGACCTCCGGCACCGCCTCCTTTTTGAAGCCAAATCGCCCGCGTATCAGAGCCTATGGGTAAAGTCGCTACAAGAGTGAAGGTGCCGCTCGAATAGGTATATTCGTAAATCGTTCCGTTATTATTCGCGCCGAAAACATAAACCGTACTTCCCTCATCATCAAGCGCCACATCACTCATACCCGAGGAACTGGTAACGGTCACGGCTCCCAAAAAAGTTCCGGTTAATGAAAAAGCCACCAATCTTTCATAAAACTGATCAGAAACAAAAAGAACCGATTGAGCGTCATCAACTATCATTCCGTCCGGGTCATTCAAGGAGGCCGGCGCGCTGGCGCCGCCAATGGACATGAGTCCATTACAATTACCGCAAATAGTCGGGACAACCGTCGGGGTATTAGTTTGAGTAGATGTAAAAGTATTCGTGGGAACTTGGGCGAAACAAACTACCGGAATCGCGGAACATAAAACCAACATCAATAAAAAGATATTTCTCAAGAAGATATTCACTGGTTTTTTCCCGTTTCATGAGCCGCACGGAATACCTTTGAGCGATTCGGCTTATTTGATCGTGACGATACCCGACATCTTCTTAGCGCCGGCCTGAACCACGATAGTGTAATTGCCAGGCGGGACTGAACGGCCCAGATCATCTTTACCATTCCAGTCTACAAAGTGATTCCCGGCAACCCAAAGACCTTGATAAAGATGTCTCATTAAATATCCAGACGGATTCAAAACCGTCACCATAACGGTCTCAGTTTTATCCGTATCCACAGCCAAACGGATAGAATCACCCACCTGGGTTCCGTAACCAGGATTGTAAGCTGTCGGCGCCGCCGTTGGAATAGCCGCGTGTTTCACTGCCGCAACTTTCACTACTTTAGGAGCCAAGGTTGGGACGGCTTTCACGGAAGCGCTGCTGTCCGCAAAACCACTTCCTGGCGAAACAATAGCCGGCGGAGCCAATTTAGCAGGCGGAGCAAAAGTGCTTAACGAATTAGAAGCGGACAAATCAATTTGAGGGAAAAGAGCCAGGAGTTTAGGCCAAAGGACAGACGCGGAATAGATCACAAATCCCGAGATCACAACAGCTAAGGTTCCCTTCAAAGCAGCTCTCAAAAGCCGCTCCATTTTAGAGGGCTGATTTTTGACCCAGATCGATTCCACTTTTGCGTCCAAGCGGGATGATATCTGATTTACGGACTCTTCCGGCACAGGGCCCATCCGTTCAGCCATCGCATTCGTCACAGTTTCAGAGAATTGAGGGTCGTCGCTCATTAAACGGTCAAAAGCTTCCTGAGCCTCTTCGGTCATGGAGCTATTCATATAGATTTTCAGTAAGTCTTCAGGTGTATATTTCATTGATTCGCCTCTTCCCAACCCTGCGGCATTTTTTCCCGTACTCTTTCAATCAGCTTTTGTCGTGCTCTAAAAATGCCTGAGGTCACAGAACCCACTGGCATCTTTAAGCGGTTGGCGATGGCTTCATAACTAAGGCCCTTTACTTCCCTGAGGTCGATTAACTCTTTGTCTTTGCCTTCGAGGCTTTCAATTTCCTGCCTCAAAAGCTGTAAGACTTCCTCGGGGTAAGGGGTCTTCTGCTCTATAGACGGGCGACCGGCGAAAAAATCCGAAGAAAATGGCAACGTTTTCCTCTTCTTCTCCAGGTAATCACGGCACAAGTTTACCGCGATATGATTGAGCCACGTGGCCAGAGAACACTCAAAACGGAAGCGGTGGAGGTTTTTAAGGGCTTTTATATAGGTTTCTTGGACCATGTCCTCCACTTCGGAGTCATTTCCAAGGAAATACCAGCAAGCGCGGATCAAAGCCTTTTTATGGGTATCGTGCAGTTCACGGAAAGCCGAATCATCGCCTTTTAAAATACGGTTAACGAGTTGTTGTTCGTTCGGATTCAAAATATCCCCATAAAATAAAGAAAATTGAGCAAATTCATTAAGTCAAAGCGAATTATACATAAGCCTTGTTTTGAACTATACGAGATTCGTTATTTGCGGACAAAATTATATTCTCGGCAGGGTGGCTGATTGGAAATAAAAGGAATTTACAGAAACCGGTCAGTTATTGACCTAATTGGGCAAGGGTTTGAAGTTTATCACTCTGAACAGTAATCATACGGGCATTAGACTCAAAACCTCTTTGAGCCACGATCATATTGGATAATTCGACCGTGATATTCACATTCGAACCTTCAATTGAGTCGCCAGTAATGGTTCCCAAACCATTTTGATCGGCCAGTCCAACGGTCAACGCCCCCGAATTTGTCGATTCTTGAAAATGGTTATCCCCCACGCTGGCGAGTCCGCCTTCGTTGCTGACACTGGCCAAAACCACCTGGGCCAAAGCGGTTTTTTCTCCGTTGCTAAAAGAGCCGATTAAAGTTCCCGTTTGATCGAAATTAACCGACTGCAATATCCCATCCTCGAAACCATTCTGGGTAGACGTAGCATGGCTATCCGGCACATAAGTATTCACTCCGTTAATAGTTTGGTAGGATCCCTGCGCATCGCCGGTCAAACCGTCGCGCTTACCCACACCCAATATCCCAAAAGATCCAAAATTTAAATCGATCGGTGTAATTTCAGCCCCACCCGTCGGTATAGGCGAAGTCACACTGGGATCATCATTGGGCAAATAAATACGGGGAATAGACATGAAATTTGGCGGTCCCGGAGGCGATGGCGGACCACCAATACCTCCGCTGGAGGCTAAAGACCCATCGGTGTTGAAATAAAGAAAATCACCGCCGTAAAGAACCGGCTGCCCCGGAACAGTTGTGCTTCCCCTGTCAAAACCATCAAATATATTTCCAGGTATCTGAAAATCTCCTTCGCCAATACCAGTGCCGCCCAACAAATTATTCGTCGAAACCGCTTTGTTTCCCGTAGTGTCAAAAGCGTACCAGGCGTAAGCCGTTTGACTGGGTCCGCCGGCCGGATTAACGCCGCCCGCGCCAATATCGTTGATTTGATAAAACTGAAAAGTAATATTGTGCTGATTTCCCGTGGAATCAAAAACTGTTTGAGACATTTGAGCCGAGGGCGGCAGTGGCGGCTGCTGTTCCCAGGCGTAATTCCCCGCGGCGGCTTTGGCCCCCGTCAAATTAATAAATCCATTATTTAAAGGAACTGGCTGCCCGCCAATTTGTTCGCTCAAGTTAGCGATTTGGGAAAAATTAAAGTTAGCCGGAACACCCGCCACGATGGGCGGAACGGTTAACATTCGATCAGGATCAACTGTGGTGGCTGACCCCAGCACAATTAAAGTCGCCGCGATAGGCAAAACGGGCTGCCCATTGGGAGCCATATTGAAAATGCCCCCGTTAGTGGTTGCCTGCTGGGCCGCGTCCAAATTTCCCTGAAAAGTAATCTGAGTAGTGGCCTTAGGCGGAATGGTCATATTGGGATTGATTTGAATATTTCCAATAGCCGACGGATTTAGATTATTGAGCGTCAAACTGGCGGTAGTCGTATTCAAGTTCGTGACGTTAGGACCATTTAAAACCGAGTTAATAATCTGGGTAGTATATGTGGTAGACGCGGTGTAACCCTGAACCAAAGCGCCGGTCGAATCCACCAAAAAACCCTGGCTGTCAAAAGCTAAGTTACCGGCTCTCGTTAAAAAAGTACTGGCTCCGGATTTAGCGACTAAAAAGCCATTGCCGTTTATCGCCAAATCTGTCGTCACTCCAGTTTGTTGAATGACCCCGGCGCTAAAATCAGTTTGAATCGCCTGGACTCTCGTGCCGCTTCCAACCAATTCGGGATTGACCCCGCCCAATTCAGACGAAGCATTATCGCCCGAGCCGCTGGAAAGCGCCTGACTAAATTGACTCGCGAAACTCACCGAGCTGGATTTAAACCCAATGGTATTCGTGTTGGAAATATTATTTCCAATCACATCCAACCACGAGCTATCCGCCTGAAGCCCGGAGATCGCGCTATTAAGGCCCGAAGAACCCATTCCACATCACTTTCAAGAAATCTAACCACCGATAAACGTGGTAAACCGCCTTTCCTAACGGCTTTTTTTGATAAAATCTTGAGTAAATGTGAGGGAAAAAGAGGCGATTTTTTGGCTAAAAACCTATAAAAGCCGGTTTTCAATCCACATTTATATGCTTTATTGACCTAATTGGGAGATCGTCTGAAGTTTGTCGCTTTGAACCGTAATCATGCGGGCGTTCGTATCAAAACCTCTTTGAGCCACAATCATACTGGAGAGCTCAACAGTAATATTCACATTGGAACCTTCCAAAGCGCTGCCCTGAATTGCTCCAAAACCATTTTGAGCCGCTAATCCCAATTGCAATGCCCCGGAATTGCTGGATTGAGAGAAATAATTCGTGCCGGTATTATTCAGTCCACCTGGGTTTTCAACCGTTGCCATCGCCACCTGAGCCAAATTAAGCTTTTGTCCATTTGAAAAAGCACCCACAATTGTGCCCGTCTGATCAAAACTAACCGATTGAAGTGTGCCGTCACCATATCCATTTTGCGTCACAGTAGCGTGGCTATCCGGTACATAAGTATTAACGCCGTTGACTGTTTGATAGGTGCCTTGAGCGTCTCCCGTCAAACCATCGCGCTGCCCCACACCGATGACTCCATAGGTGCCAAACTTTAACTGGATCTGGGTAATTTCCGCTCCAGTCGTTGGAATCGGCGAAAAAGGAGAAAGCGCGTTAGTGGGCGGAAGATAAATGTGAGGCGGAGCCGGAAACCCACCTGTCGGTGGAAGCCCGAAAGGATTATTAGGAGGAATACCAAATCCTCCGCCCGCCGAAGCCAGCGATCCATCCGTATTAAAATAAATCAAATCTCCAATTTCAATTTGACCCGGATTGCCTTCGTCATAGCTGTAAGTATTTGGCAGCGTTTCGAGATCACCCTCCAGAATTCCTGTGCCGCCGAGCAAGTTATTGGTAGAAACCGGCTGTCCGCCCGTCGTATCAAAAGCGTACCAAGCATAAGCCGCCTGATTGGGTCCATTAGCGTTATTGATGCCGCCCGGCCCTAAATCATTCACCTGGTAAAATTGGACAGTAACTTCTCGGGTGACGCCATTAGAATCATATACCGTTTCACTAGTTTGCATAGCTGGCGACAATGGCGGTTGCTGTTCCCACGCGTAATTACCCGCGGCCAGTTTGATGCCGGCCAGATTGGTGCCGCCATCAATTATCGGTGATTGTGTCGCGGTGAAATCCGCGGTTTGTTGAATCGCGTAAGAGGTTGCCGCGGAAACAGGCCCGCCTATGCCGGCTAACGTCGCCACTGCCGGATTCAAGGGAATAACCGGCTGAAAACGGTCCAGGTCAGCGCCCAAAGGCAAAGTAGGTAGTCCGTTTGGATTTAAATTCAAAATACCGCCAGGCTGGGTCGCCTGTTGAAAGGCGTCCAGATTTCCCTGGAATGTCATGGTGGTGGAAGCCTTGGGCGGCATGGTCACATTGGGATTAATTTGAATATTGGTAATGTTCGCCGGATCAGACGTGTTTAACTGATACGAAGCGTTCGTAATAACGGCTGGCACAAAAGGAAACCCAAAGGGACCGCCCGCGGAGGAGAAACTGTTAATGGTGGTTTTAGTGTATTGAAGAGAAGCGTTATAACCCTGCACCATTCCGCCGCTGCCATCCACCAAAAAACCGTTGCTATCAAAGGTTAAATTACCCGCTCTGGTCAAAAAAGTACTGCTGCCGCTTTTAGAAATTAAAAACCCATTGCCTTGAATAGCGATGTCGGTTGAAACACCCGTGGATTGTACGGTGCCTTGACTAAAATCCGTTTGTATCGACTGAACCCGGGTTCCCGTTCCCAATGATTGCGGATCAACCCCGCCCAATTCGGACGAAGCGTTATCCGCCGAACCGCTGGAAAGCGCCTGGCTGAATTGATTCGCGAAACTGACCGAGCCTGATTTAAAACCAATAGTGTTGGTGTTGGAAATATCGTTCCCAATAACATCAAGCCAAGTGCTATTAGCTTGCAGGCCGGAGATGGCGCTATCTAATCCCGAAGAACTCATCATCACTACTTTCTAAAAGGTCTAAGTTTACGAGAGTGAAAAGGACTGCCATTTTAACCCTTCTTCGATACAAAGCTTTATCAAAAGCAAAAGGATTGATCATTAAAAGACGTTAAAACAAAGGGGAAAAATCAATAAAATCATCAGGACAAAAAAATACCGTCTTTCCCAGTACAGAAAAAACGGTATGAAGAATTTTAAAATTTAGTGAGCGGCCGCAGGCGTTTTTGAGCGGAACTGAGGTCCCACTTGTACTTTGCCGTTACAGCCGGCCGTACCGCATTGGCAGTCAAACTCGTAAGACCAATTACCGATGTTATCGGTTTTGCGGTAGTCCCAGCTGATTTCCTCGCCCGCCGGAATATCGCGGGAAGCTAACAAAATAATCCCGTTTTCAATGTGAGCGCTGGGGGTACAGGCGTGATTCACAAAGCAAAGGGGGTCGCAGCCATTTTCATAATCATGGAGCATGATAAAGCCGGGATAAATGTACATCGCGTGATCAATATTGAGCTTATCCGCGGGAACATTCTTCTTCAGAGTTTCAATTTCTTCTTCGGGCATCACAATCCCGCCGAAGACGCCAATGACATCGCCCTTTTTAATCGGACGGACTGAATAAACTCCTTTACCTTCCATACCGCTCGTCTTTACTTCAACCGCTTCACTCACCCAAGGCTTTATTCTCATGAGATTTTGTACAACCATCCTTCTTCTAATAATGCCCAGGGCCAGGCCCCGGGTTTGCGGTGGTGATTCTAGCGCAAAGGGCCCATCGGTTCATGGGTTGTTTTGGTTATTTTCGGGGGTTTTAAAAGGGCTTTTGGCCTATGTCAAAAGTGGCAGCTGTCCAAACCCCGCTTCGCCAGGTATTGCTGGTGATACTCTTCAGCCTTCCAGAAGGTCAATGCCGGAGTGATTTCTGTCA
>JABDGD010000052.1:0-682 GCA_013286205.1 Candidatus Firestoneibacteriota bacterium
GTCTTTGCCAGGAAGGCGCGCCGGTGAATGTGTCCATCGAAAGCCAAACGTCCACTACGGCCGGCCTTTTGGGGCCGGATTCAGACAATACTGACTCGAAAGTGTTAAAACACTAATGCCCTACTATTTCGCTTATGGCTCCAGTCTTCTGCGGTCGCAAATGGAACGGCGCTTGATGGGCAACAAACCAGTCACCCGGGCTTATCTGAAGGGCTACCGTCTGGCTTTTATGGGCCACTCGGTGGAACGTAAAGGGCCGGTGGTGAATCTCGTTTCCGATCCGGTTCGAATGGTCCCGGGCACTTTATATGAACTCAATGACATCATGATTCAGTATTTGGACAGGGCTGAGGCCTGTGAGAAGGGCGTTTATCAAAAGCTTGAAGTGGAAGTCGAGAAAGACGACGGCGAAAAAGTAAAAGCTGACTGCTACCAATTAACCGAGGCCAACCCCGCTTTCGGTAAACCCAATCTGGGCTACCAGATGCAGGTCAAACAGGGCTACAAAGAATGGGGATTGCCGGAGGAAGTACTGGAGGAAGCGCTGGCCTGGAGTGAAGAAAATAAGCCCCGGCCATAAAAGGAAATTAGCGGCATGAATCAAAAAATGGCTTTAGTTTGGGCTTTGGCTTTTCTAGCCGCGGTTGGTTATCTCTGGTTTATCCAAGGCGCTCTGCCGGAT
>JABDGD010000052.1:692-10460 GCA_013286205.1 Candidatus Firestoneibacteriota bacterium
CTGCCGGATCACCTGGCGGTTCACTTCGACATCAACGGCAAGCCCAATGGGTTCCAAAGCAAAGCTGATTTTGGCGTGATGTTCTTTGGGTTTATTTTCCTGATGAACGGCCTGTTTTTATTTTTGTTTTGGGGTGTTGACCGTTTACCGGTTCGGAATCTCAACATGCCCTGGAAAAAGTATTGGTTTGCCAATGAAGAACGAAAAGTTTTGGCTTTCGAGAAACTGCGCTCGGTTTTGGCGTTAGTCGGGATTTTTCTTTGCACGACTTTTTTCATCACCGAACATATCATTTACCAGGCTAACGCGGCCAATCCCTGGTTTGTCTTCCCGATCAACGGCGGAGTGGCCGTTATATTGCTTTTAAGTCTGCTGGTGATCGGATTCTCCATCACCCTCACCAAACCGCCCGTCAAAGACGCTTAAATCACAAAGAAGGTTAGCCCCGCCTGAATCGGAACGAAGATCGAGGGTGTGCCGTTATTCAGCCCCACCGAGTTGCCGTTAGCCCTGAAGTCCATATCCATACGCGCTTCCACGAAAATGGCCGCTCTGGGATCGATCACTTGAAGAAATCCAATCGCGGGGGAAATTAACAGCGAGGTTTCGTAGACATTGGTTTGGAGGGTGCTGCCGTTCGAACTGCTGGTTAAGTTGTAAGTGTTGAACGCGGGGCCGATGCCGAAAGACAAGTAAGGACGGAAGGTGCCCTCGCCGATGTTGTAGTTCGTGACCATCTCCAGAGGAACGTAAGAGAAGAAACCGCCGACATAGTTGGCAGGCACGGTTTTGAGGCCGTATTGATAGTAGCCGGTGGAAACTGAAACACTCAGGTGGGAGTTCAACCGGTAGCCGAAAGCTAGCCCGCCGCCCGCTCCGAGATTTAAGGCGGAAGTGGCGTCTGAACTGGCGGGAATTCCCAAAGTGCCTTCCACCCGTTCAATCCACTTTTGATGGGGGCCAAATTCACTGGGGGTTTCCACTGGCAATTCTTGGGTGGTCGTAGCGACCAGCTCATCAGCCCATAAGGGCGAAACAGAGAACACGGCCAAAAAGACGGGAAGCAGAATCCTTTTCATAGCGGGGCCACCTTGGTTGGTTTATACCGACAAGTCTATTGTAAGCCTTTAGACGGCGCAGGGTAAGTTACCGGCATGAAGTTTATTTATGGACTGCAAATAAGCCCCCCAAAGGCGGTAGAATGAAAAAAGTAACGCCATTACCCCTACGGAAGTGAAATGATTTATCTCGATAACGCCGCCACCACCCCGCTGGATGAAAAAGTCTTTGAAGCCATGCTTCCTTACTTTAAACAGGAATTTGGCAATCCTTCCAGCGTGCACGAATCGGGCCGCAATGCCCGGGCCGCTATCGATAAGGCCCGCCAGATCATCGCCTCCACTTTAAACGCCGGCCCTAAAGAGATTGTTTTTACCAGCGGCGCCACCGAAAGCGTGAACGCTATTCATAAAGGCGTGGTGCTGGCCTCAACCCATCAAGTTAAACACATCATCACCTCGGCCATCGAGCATCATTGTGTGCTGGATTGTATTGAGTGGTTGGGCCGTCAGGGTGTGGCGGTAACCTATGTCATGCCGGATCACGAAGGATTGATTAATCCTGAAGAGGTGAAAAAGGCCATCCGGCCCGGGGAAACTATTCTGATTTCCATTATGTCAGCCAACAACGAAGTGGGAACGATTGAGCCTTTTGCCGAGATTGGCCGGATTGCCAAAGAGAACAATATTCTTTTTCATACGGACGCGGTGCAAGGCTACGGCAAAATTCCCATCGATGTTCAAAGGGATCACATCGACTTTCTTTCTGTTTCGGCCCATAAGATTTACGGCCCCAAGGGTGCGGGATTCTTTTATCAGCGTCAGGGTGTTCAACTGGTGCCATTAGTTCATGGCGGCGGACAGGAGAGCGATTTAAGAGGCGGCACCGAAAACGTAGCGGGCATTGTGGGTTTGGCCGAGGCGGCGAGACTGATTTTTGAACGTTCTACCGAAAGAAAACGCCTGCGGGATTTAACCGATCTTTTATGGAAGCTCCTGAAAGAAAATAATCCGGAAGTGGTTTTGAATGGGCCCGTAGCCAGTGAAAAAAGGGTGCCGGGTCTTTTGAATGTAACCTTCCCGGGCATCTCGGGTGAAATGCTGGTTCAAAGTCTGGATGGGCGCGGTTTCGCGGTCTCCTCTGGCGCGGCCTGCGCGGCCGGATCGGCGCCGCCCTCCCATGTGCTGATGGCCATGGGCCGCAGTACGGTAGAAGGCAAACAGGGTCTGCGCATTAGTCTGGGGCATTCCAATACCGAGGAAGAAATCAGGGAACTGGTCAATGTTTTGCGGGACGCGGTGAAGAAAATGAAGACTTCTGTTTCTTTTTCGGACGATTAAGCATTTTTAACCACCAAGACACCAAGGCGCCAAGTAAGACTAAATCAAAGATTCTTCCTGATTTTAAATATTATTGTGTTTCGTTGTTCTTGGTGTCTTGGTGGTTTAAGTCTTTAGTTGAAAGGTTTTATGAAAAACCCACATCAAGCCCGCGTTGAGAACTTTCTTCTCACACTCCTAGGCGCATTTTTCCTCTACGAAGCTTTCAAGCAGTCTTTCTTTTTCCCCTATACGGATAACGAAGGCACTTTTGTTTTGATGGGCCGGGAAATGGGCCGCGGGGCCCGGCTTTATGCTGATTTGTGGGACCACAAACCGCCTTTTCTTTTCGGGCAATCCTGGCTGCTTCAGATGTTTATTCCACTGACTGAATTTCACTTGCATCTTTACGCTGTGTTCATTCACGCGCTGAACGCTTTTCTTATTTTTCATCTGGCCAAGCGTCTGGAATTTTCCCGGTCAGGTTCCTGGGCTTCGGCTTTGGCTTATGTGTTTCTTTTGTTCCCTCAGATATTTCAAACCTGGGCGGTGGAGGCGGATTTACTGACCCAGCCTTTTTTACTTTTGTCCTTTTCGGCGGCTTTCTCGAAAAAGAATCGGATGATTTTTTTGTCCGGCGCCCTCTGGGCCTGCGCCTTTTTTACGAAACAAAGCGCGTTGTTTTTATTGCCGGTTTTTTTAATGGCGGGCGCTTTCGCGGACATTCCTAAAATTTTGAGATGGGCGGCGGGGGCGCTGATTTTGACCGCGGCGGTCATTCTTCCTTTCGCTATGGATGGCCGTTGGATGGACTTTAACGCGGCGTTGATCGGGTTTAATCAGTACTACATTGAAAAGGGCTGGATCTTTTTCTTCGCCACAGAAGACTTCCGGAAGTTTCTGGTGGATTGGTCGAAGATGGCGCTTTGTACTTACGGGCTGGTGATCGTAACTCTCGTTTTGGGTCTGGCGGGTTCATTGAAGAAACCGGTCCATGCGAGAACGCCTTACTTTTTAACCGCCTGGCTTATCGGTGTTTTGGCTTCCTGCTGCGTCAGCGGGTATTTCTTCACTTATTACTTTATCGCCCTTTTGCCGGCCCTCGCTTTAGGCATAGGTCTGGCCTGGATGAAATGGCAGGAAACCCGCCGCAAAGACCTGGGTCTTTGTTTCTTCATGCTGGCTCTCGGGCTGATCGCGGTGGGGACGAACTGGAGCGGTGTCCGGAATAAGATTCTCTCCTATGCCCAGTATCCCTATCCCAAGTATTACGCCGATAAAGATATGGGAGCGCTGATCGCCCGCGAAGCCAGGCCGGTTGACCAACTCTTAGCCTGGGATGATGACCCGCAAATTTATGTTTACGCGGGCTTAAAGCCTTTTGGCAAAACCCCCTTTATCAATCATCTCTCGGGAATGCCTTATGAAGCCTGGCGGTTATTTAAGACCTTTACGGATCAACCGCCCCGTTATTGTGTGATGAGCCGGGATCCCCAGGTGCTGCCGGTGCCGGACTGGCTAAAGACCCAATTGGCGAAGCGTTATACGGCGGTGCAAAGCATTGGCGAGTTGGACCTTTACCGTTTTCGTGAGCAGGATCAAAAGGCCAAATAATGGGGGTTTTAAAAGCCTGCGGGAAAAGGCTATTTTGTTACGTCGGCTTTAATTCTCGACTGTTGTTTAAACACATCTTGAAATAAAGCAGTCGTAGGTCTTTAATCAAAAGACGCCGTTAATAGAATGTTGAAAAGTCGGCCATCTGGCCGAACAATTTCTTCAACATTTAATGTAGCCCCCAAATTCCTTTGGAATTTTAGGGATAGGCATCTGCTTTGTGGTTTTGTTTTAATTTTTTGGAGCTGCCTAGAAGATCATCCTGTTAATTTGAAGGGGAACTTCGCCATGCCTGACACACTCTCTCTGGATCTGACCTATCTTGCTGATCTCGTTACCGAACAAGAAATCGAAGCCATTTATCCGCAAACGAAAGCGGCCCTAGAAAGTCTCCTGAATAAAACCGGCAAGGGTTCTGACTTTTTGGGCTGGATCAATCTGCCCTTTGACGCCGAAAAGCAATTGTCCGCTATTAAGAAAGCCGCGAAGAAATTTGAGAAGTGCGACTCAGTGGTCTCCATCGGTATCGGCGGTTCCTATCTGGGTATCCGTTCCACGGTCGAGGCTCTGGGCGGTTCGGACAAAATTCATTACGCGGGCAACCAGCTTTCTCCTACCGGCTTTAACCAATTGATCTCTAAACTCTCGGGCAAGAAGGTCGGCCTGGTGGTGATCTCCAAGTCCGGCACCACCACGGAGCCGGCGGTCGCTTTCCGTATTTTGAAGTTGTGGTTAGAAAAGAAGGTCGGCAAAAAGAAAGCCATGAAGCGCATCGTCGCCGTAACGGATCAGTCCAAGGGCGCGCTGAAGGACATGGCGGATCATGAAGGCTATGAAACTTTTGTCATTCCGGATGACGTGGGCGGCCGCTACTCGGTTTTGACGCCGGTGGGTTTATTGCCCATCGCGATCGCGGGCTTTAACATCGCCAAACTGCTCAAAGGCGCCCAGGCGGCGGCGAAAGATTTAAAGACCACGGACATCTCTAAAAACATCGCGGGCCGCTACGCCGCGGCGCGTTATCTGGCTTTCAAAAAAGGCAAGACCACTGAGGTTCTGGCTAACTTCCGTCCCGAGCTTCACTATGTCAGCGAATGGTGGAAGCAATTGTATGGGGAGTCTGAAGGTAAAGAAGGCACGGGGTTATTCCCGGCCAGCGTGGATTTGACCACGGATTTACATTCCATGGGCCAGTATCTGCAGCAGGGCCAGCGCAATCTGCTGGAGACCATCCTCTGGGTGAAGAGCGAAAATAAGGACATTGTGATTCCCAGAGATAAGCACGACTGGGAAGGGCTTAATTTCTTGGCCGGCAAGAAGCTTTCCTGGGTCAATGAACAGGCCATGAAGGGCACTTCGGTCGCCCACCGCGACGGCAATCTGCCGGTGATTCGCTTGTCTTTGGACAAAATTGACGAGTATTCCCTAGGTTATCTCTATTATTTCTTCGAAATGGCCTGCGGTATCTCGGGCACCCTTTTGGGCATCAATCCCTTCGATCAACCCGGGGTAGAAGCCTACAAAAAGAACATGTTTGCCCTGCTGGGCAAAAAGGGATTCGAAGATTTAGCGGCCCAATTGCGGCAAAAGGGCGTCTAAATATCGTAGGAGATTTTCACTTCTAACGATCTCAGAGGGATTTTCTATGCGATATAAACTCGCTGTTATTCTTTCCGCTTTTTCCTTCATCACACTCAGCTCCATTCCAGTTTACGCGGTTGATGAATCCGCCGCCGACCTGGTGGCCCGGGGCCGTCTGCATCTTTCCGATATCACTGACGCCATCAATAAAAAATATCACGGTCAAAAAGAAAACTACTGGGATATCGCCTCGATCGCTTACCACGATTTCACCGGTGTGCCTGAAGTGGATGTGGTGGTCGGGCTGGAAGGCTATCACGATAAGGGCGGCGTTTATAACGACGGCAAACAAGTGGTGGAAGACGCGGGCGCGGGTTTTGGTTATTTCCACAGGGAAAAAGATGAGTGGAAACTCAAACAGGTTGAGCTGGTGAAGGGCAAGAAGTATGACGGCTTCGAAGGCGCGGATTTAATCGGACTGGCGAAAGACCAATTGGTGGTTTATTCCTCAACGGACAACCAGAAATTCGCCACGGTTTATATGGTTCCGCTCGACCATGTTTTAAAACAGGTCGCCGTAATGGAAGGTAAAGATTTTGGCCCCCGGGTCGCCCAGAGTGACAACAAGGCTCTCATGGTGGACTTCCGCCGGGCGCTGGTGAGCAACTGCGATGACTGCCAGATTTTCTTTGGTCATGCCTATCACTGGCAGGATCATCACTTTCTTCCCGAAGCGAATGATTTTCTCGACGCGGTGGATCAATATGCCAAAGCCGATTTGGATAGCGACACCCTGCAAAAAGGTTTGAGCTGGTTTGAAAATTATTTAGCCGTGCATCCCAAAGATTTTTGCGCTTTGGCCAACTGTTATGAACTGTCCCAGAAATTAAACCTCACGGATAAGGCAGCGGCCTATAAAACCAAACTGTTGAAACTGGGAACGGATGCCGAACTCAATTTAAAATATTGCGACCAATGGTTATCCGACAGAAACCGTACTTTTCAGCAGGAGTATTTGGATGATCTGGTGGGCAAAACCAAGACCCATGAGCACCGGTCCAACGATCTCTAAAAATTGTTAACGATTTCATGGAAAATGTTTACCCGTGTCCTTTTAGGCCCCAAAACCCCCGTTTTTAAATGGAAAAATTAGTAATTATTTTCTTTAACGGCACTAAAGCTAGTGGTATATATACATACGTGTCTAAATGTGGTGTGAAAACGCCGTTTTTCCCTTTGTTTTAAAGGGATTTGAGAGATATCTCAAATTTGCCATTTCGGTATCAAAACGATGACGCCAGGTTCAGACGGCATTCCTAACGCGAATGGGGAACTCTTCAGTCAGCCTGAGTTCTAGACCGAATGAAGAGAACAATGAAGCGTTAACGAATGATCTTACGAGAGGGTTATACGGGGGATCCGACGATCGCCATTTCCTAACTACTGTCTGCTTGTTTCCCACATGGCTGTGCTCGCTCCGTACTGGAGCTGAGTCATTAACACCAACATCACTACAACCGAGTCATTTCATACTGAGTTAACCATCGGTTAATCTCGGCAGGAAATTCTTGGCCCATTTTTTAGAAAAAATTGCCTGGAGGATCTATGCCCAAGTCTGTTCAAACCGCTGCTGAGACGTTCGTAAGGCCTAATACTTTTACCCGCGATGGCGGCTTAAAATTCAAACGCTTCTTTACCAAGAAAGGCGTTCATCCTTTTGACGATGTGGAGTGGGAATTGCGCTCCGCCGGTATTACGGACGAAAAAGGCAAAGTGATTTTTGAGCAGAAGGATGTCGAGGTTCCCAAGCCCTGGTCGCAAACCGCTACCAACATCGTAGTCTCCAAATATTTCCACGGTTTGATGGGCACTGAACAGCGCGAACGCTCGGTCAAGCAGCTCATCCGCCGCGTGGCTGATACCATCGCTGAGTGGGGCCATGACATGGGCTACTTCGCCACCGATGAAGACGCTGATATCTTCCACATGGAACTCCTGCATCTCCTGGTTCACCAGAAGATGGCTTTCAACTCGCCGGTTTGGTTCAACGTCGGCGTCGAACCCCGTCCGCAATGCTCGGCCTGCTTCATTAACAGCGTGTCCGACAACATGGAATCCATTCTCGACCTTTGCAAGACCGAAGGCATGCTCTTTAAATACGGCTCGGGAACGGGCACCAACTTTTCCGCCCTTCGCGGCAGCAAAGAAAAACTCTCGGGCGGCGGCACGGCCTCCGGTCCGGTTTCTTTCTTGAAAGGTTTTGACTCCTTCGCGGGCGTCATTAAGTCCGGCGGTAAAACCCGCCGCGCGGCCAAGATGGTGATTTTGGACGCAGAACATCCTGACATCGTCGATTTCATCAAGACCAAGTCGGACGAAGAAAAGAAAGCCTGGGCTTTGATTGACGCCGGCTACGACGGCGGCTTTAACATGCCGGGCGGAGCCTATGATTCCGTTCAATTCCAAAACGCCAACCACTCGGTGCGCGTGACGGATGAATTTATGAACGCGGCGCAGAATGACGGCACCTGGACGACCAAGGCGCGCAAAGATAACGCCCCCATGGATACTTACAAGGCCAAGGAAATCCTGCGCATGATCGCCGAATCCACCTGGATCTGCGGTGACCCGGGTATGCAGTTCGATACTAAGATTAACCAATGGCACACCTCGTCGAACACAGCCCGGATTAACTCTTCCAATCCTTGCTCTGAATATATGTATCTCGACGACTCCGCCTGTAACCTGGCTTCGCTGAACTTGATGAAGTTCCGCAACGCCGATGACGAATTCGACATCGAGGCTTTCCGCGCGGCGGTGGATATCACCATTCTGGCGCAGGAAATCACGGTCGATAACGCCAGCTACCCGACCAAGCCGATTGAGCGCAACTCGCATGACTACCGTCCTCTGGGTCTGGGCTATGCCAACCTGGGCGCGCTGCTCATGTCCCGCGGTTTGCCTTACGACGGTGAAGATGGCCGCAACTATGCCGCCGTCATCACGGCCCTCATGCAGGGTCAAGCCAATCTCATGTCGTCCAAGATCGCTAAAGAAGTGGGTCCTTTCCGCGGCTATTCCCGCAACGAAGAACCCATGCTCAAGGTCATGAAGATGCACCAGGCCGAAGCCGCCAAGATTAAGCGTTTGGGCGTCTCGGATGAGCTCTTCATTGCCGCTCAGTCGGTTTGGAAAGAAGTCCAAACCCACGGTAAAGAATGGGGCTTCCGCAACGGTCAGGTTTCCGTTTTGGCGCCGACCGGCACCATCGGCTTCCTGATGGATTGCGATACCACCGGTGTCGAACCGGATATCGCTTTGGTGAAATACAAAAAGCTCGTGGGCGGCGGGGTCATTAAGATCGTCAACCAAACTGTGCCTCACGCTTTGAAGCACCTCCACTACAGCGAAAGCCAAGTGAAGGATATCCTGGCCTATATCGAAGCGCATGACACCATCGAAGGCGCGCCGCATTTGAAACAAGAACATTTAACCGTGTTCGATTGCGCCTTTAAGCCGATGAACGGAACCCGTTCCATTCATTACATGGGTCACATCCGCATGATGGCTGCTGTTCAGCCTTTCCTGTCGGGCGCGATTTCTAAAACCGTCAACCT
This sequence comes from Candidatus Firestoneibacteriota bacterium, assembly GCA_013286205.1. Lineage (GTDB taxonomy): Bacteria > Oederibacteriota > Muellerivitia > Muellerivitales > Muellerivitaceae > Bog-1183. The sequence goes on from JABDGD010000052.1 coordinate 9,883, forward strand.
GCCGAACGAAGCCACGGTGGAAGACATCATGCAAGCCTATATCGAGTCCTGGAAACTGGGCTTGAAAGCGGTCGCTATTTACCGCGACGGCTGCAAACGCTCGCAACCGCTGTCGACCAACCTCGCCGCCGATGGTAAAGGCGCCGCGGCCAAGCTGGCCCGCCGCCGTCTGCCTGACGAACGCGAAGCTATCACCCATAAGTTCTCCATCGCCGGCCACGAAGGCTACATCACCGTGGGCAAGTTTGAGGATGGAACCCCGGGTGAAGTGTTCATCACCATGTCGAAAGAAGGCTCCACCGTCTCTGGTTTGATGGATTCCTTCGCGACCGCGATATCTTTGGCCTTCCAATATGGAGTGCCCTTGAAGGTCTTGATCAACAAGTTCAGCCACAGCCGTTACGAGCCGTCGGGTATTACCAACAACCCGGAAGTTCGTTTCGCCAAGTCGATCACCGACTATATCTTCCGCTGGATGGCCCTGAAGTTCTTGCCAGCCGGTGAAAGAGGCGCGGCGGAGTTAGCGGAAGGGGTAGAGATTGCTCCAAAGGCTTCCGCTTCGACGGTTTCGAAGCCAG
>JABDGD010000053.1:0-7919 GCA_013286205.1 Candidatus Firestoneibacteriota bacterium
CGGTCAAATGATTGATGAGCTTCGTAGCCTGGATTTTGCCAGGCGTAACCTTCGCAAAAACGCCAGGGATATTCAGGAAGCGGAAGCTGAATTAGTTGCCAAAAATGGCCGAATGCCTCGAGAAGAGGAAATTGCCAAAGTTCTGGGCATTGAGCTGGACGAGCTTTATGAGTGGATTGCCGAGATAAATATGCTCAATTTGCTCTCGTTAGACGCTGAAAAGCGCGATGGCGAGGGAGAGGGCTCTTGGGCCGACATTTTACCGGATGTTAAAGCCGAAAATGCGCTTGATAAAGTTGAGAAACAAGAGAAAATTGACATGGTCGCCGAGTCCCTCAAGGGTTTGGATTTGACGGGTCAGAAGGTTTTGAATTTATATTATGTTGAGAATTTAACATTCCGTGAGATTGGTAAAGTCTTAAAAATTAGCGAATCTCGTGTCTGTCAAATACATCATGTGTCTATTTTTAGGCTTCAAGAGTTAGTCGACCGAAGGGGGAAAAATGGCGGAACCAAAGGACGTGAGCGGATACACGACCATCGCTACGGAACGTGATGGGGTCTATTTAACGGTTTTTCCACCTACGGGTAAGGGAATACCTGTCACTATTGATTCGGTTAAAGCTGAATTGGTTAAGTATAACATTGTTCCGGAAAGCCCTGATGCGGTCTCGCAAGCGGTTTCTCACGCCGATGGAAAACCCGTCAAAATATCCAGTGTTCAAGAAATGGTTTTTGTTGAGATTGACCCGGATGAAATGACTGCCAAGATAACGGTTTTGCCCCCCGCCAGCGAAAGTGAACACTTTACTACCATTGACGATGTTCGTACGGCGTTAGCTAGACGCAATGTTACTTTTGGAATCGATGAAAACAAAATGGCTGAGTTGTCGGCCAGGCTCGCCAAAATCGCTAATAGCAAAGATATGACCGAGTCAGTTGAGGCTGAAGTGGCCCACGGCGTACCAGTGGTTAATGGACAAGACGCGGTGATTACTTATCTATATAAAAAGGAATCCGCCGAGGCTCCCGCGGCCGCCCCTGAACAAACTGAAGATGGACGCGTTGATTATCGCGCTGGTCACAAAATTGATAACGTTACCAAGGGTATGCTGCTCGCTAGAAAGACTCCTGCCATCAAAGGTGTTCCGGGTAAAACCGTAACCGGTAAAGAAATGGCGCCGGTTGAAGGCAAAGATATCGAATTGACCCCTAACAAGGGAGTTATTCTTTCTCCGGATAATCCTAACGAGTTCATCGCTGACGGCGACGGACAAGTCATCATTAAAGATAAAAAGATTTCAGTTCTCGCTTTATATGAAATCGCGGGGGACATTAACTTCACTACGGGCAATGTGGATTTCATTGGCACTGTCGTCATTAAAGGCGATGTTAAAGACGGCTTTAAGGTGCATGCGGGCGAAGATATTATTATCAGCGGTGTTGTTGAAGGGGCAGAGTTAAAAGCCGGCGGAAAGATTACGGTTGTCGGCGGTGTTAGCGGCAATGATAAGGCGCGGATTGTTTGCAAAGGTGATTGCAGCGTTAAATATGTCCGAAATGCCATCGTTGAGGTAGGCGGAAACTTTAGCGTTGGGCAAGCCATCATGCATTCCAAGGTGACGTGCGAGGGTAAAGTGGCTGTGGCTGGCCAAAAGGGCGTTATTGTCGGCGGGCAGATTATTGCCGGTCAAGAAGTCAGCGCCGGGATTATTGGTTCGAACTTCGCCACAAACACTGAAATTATTGTGGGCGAAGTGATCAGCATTCGCGAGGAACTTCAAAAAATTGATGCTGAAATGAAGATGGTGGCCGAAAACATGGATAAAACCAAAAAAGGCATGCTGTTTTTGAAGGAGCTGCACACCAAATTGGGCGGCAATTTACCGGCGGATAAGAAAGAACTTTTGACCAAGTTGACCCGGGCTCAGTTTAAGCTGGTTGCTGACTCTAAAATATTGGCTGAACGAAAAATTGAGTTTCAAAATAAAGAAAAAGAATCTCTCGCCGAAAAGAAACATTGCCGCGTGGTTTGCACGGGCGTCATTTACTCCGGTGTTAAGATTATCATCAATAAAGTCATGAGACAGATATCTGAAGAATTGAAGTTCTGTACCTTAACTGAGGTCGGCGGCGAAATTAAAGTGGGGCCTCTCAAAGGGTAATTTTTGAACTGGGTGAAGGTCTGATTTTAAATATTGATCGAAAGTGGTTCTGATGGATTTTTTTTTAATACTACAAATTCTTTTTGACGCCGTTTTGTTATTCGGCATTTTGTTTTTGTTTCACTATTCCGCCAACCAACAACAAAAGAAAAAAGAAGAGTTTGATATTGTCAAAAACATACAGGTTCAAGAGGTGAAAGAGAATCTGGAAAACCTTTTGTCCACGATAAAAAAATTGGGCAAAGAAGTATCGGATGATATTCAAAGCAAAATTAATGAGTCGGAAGAAAAGGCTGAAGTTTTTAAACAAAACCTTAAAAAACTTGAAAGCCAATTGAATATAACTATGGAGTTGGCTGAGGAAGTTAATTCGGAACGTAGCCGGTTGGAAAACAAGGTGAAGTTAATTCGTTCTTCGGTTAATCCGAAAGAGAAGCTCCCTTCGGATGAGAAGGGTTCTCACGCTCCCGTTTCACGCCCTGAAAAAAAGAAGAAAGCGCAAATGCCTCGTGCCGGATATTCAGTGGGTTTTTCCTCTGCGGTTATTAAACAGGTTTACAAAATGACTGATAGCGATTTGGATATTAGCGACATTTCAAAAGCGACAAAACTCAGCAAGGCAGAGATTCAACTTATTTTGAATCTGCGGGAAAATCGATTCACGGCGCCCAATTAACTTTGCCGAAGGGTCTTGGATGGAAAAAGTTTTTCTTGTTTCGCCGGAAAGCTTTTTAAAAAACGGCCCTTTAGGTAGTGGTCAAGCTGGGAAGCCTCTCTTAGAGGGCAATGCGATTGTTGAAAGGGTGTTAGGGCCCAAGCGCTATTCAGTCGTGCTTGAGGATGGAACAAAACTGACTGCTGTTGGGCCGGATTCGATACGTGCGGGAGCAAAGGTGAAGGTTGCCGCTTTCGATTCTTCCGCTGCTCGAAAAAGCACGGAAGATAACTTGAAAGTTTCGATTAAAAACGGCGACGGGTTGGCAGCGCTCATTCCTGTGAAGCTGGGTAGTAAGACGGAAGTGGCAAGAATTGAATTGTATGTGGAAAAAGAAAAGGCTGGGTTTTTAAAGAAAAAAGAAGCGATCGTTTATTTGGTCTTTTCAATGAAAACGGACACTTATGGTGAAATTCAGTGGAGTGTTTATTTAAAAGGGAGCCAGATTCTGGTTCAGGTATATGCAGAAAAAGACGGTGAAGGTAAGAAGAACTTAGATCAAATGATCAAAGATTTTGAGGTTTCATTGAAGAAAAAAGGTTTTTCTTTGCTGGCGCCTACTGTAATCTTGAAAAAACCGTTTAAAGTGCCGGCCGGGTTTCAGCTGAATGTCAGAGGATAAGTGATTTGAGCCCTTTGAGACCAAAGCGTAAAACGGGCCGAAAAACGGCCATCGCAATCAATTATGATAAGGCGGCCATGACTGCGCCTAAGCTGGTGGCAAAAGGTAGCGGGGTTATCGCTGAACGTCTAATCGCGATGGCCCGTGAAAACGGCATACCCATTGTTGAGGATAAAGTTTTAGTCGAGACATTAGATCAATTGAATGTGAATCAACAGATACCGCCTGAACTTTATCAGGTGGTAGCCGAAATTCTGGTGTCAGTGTATCGGGCGGACGAGAAGCTTAAAAAGTAATGTTGAGAGGGTTTGAAAATCAATGAAATTAAGAATTTTGAAAAAACGATTTTTCAATAGCGCTATAAAAACGAGCGGTTTGTTTGTCTTGTTTTTGTTGGCCGCTGTGCCATCTGTCACTTTTGCTCAAAACCAAAGTTTGATCTTTGGCCAGCCGAATACTTACGGCATTGGACCCCGGGCTATCGGTATGGGCGGTGCTTTTACAGCTATCGCGGACGACGCTTCGGCGGCCTACTGGAACCCGGCGGGATTGTCACAAATCTCTTCTTATGAAATATCTGTTTCTAGCGCTCAGATTTATTTCCAAGGCAACATTAACAATGGAGTTCAGGGCGGGACACCTCCGCCGATGGGTTTTGGTTCTCCCTGGTATGAATCGCTCCAATTAATCATCCCTATCGCGAAAGACAACACTTTAGGTTTGTCGTTCTTTAGACCCTTTCATCCTCAAAGCAATTATTTCTCTAATAACGTGGTTTTGACCTCGGCGCAAGAAGCGGAGGGGAGTTATTTTTTAAATCCCACCTTTCAAGAGAGTGAAATCGTTCTTTCTTATGCCGCGCGGTTCGCGGGTGTTAATAACTTTTCTGTGGGTATTAACGTTAAGCGCGTTACTAATGATCCTTATTACATATTATATTTTCAGCAAGACGATCCCAATATTGTTCCGGAGCTAAATGGACCTATTGGTGTAGTGGGTTATGGGGTTGACTTAGGACTTTTATATAGAATTCCGATTACGAAATATTCTGAAGAGTTCAGAGTCGGATTGTCGCTTCAAAACTTAGTGAGTCAGGTTCAATATACGAACGGTTTGATCATTAACCCGACGTTGGGCGAACCGGTTAATTTTAACGTTGGTCCAGGCTTTGAAACCCCAATTCCGCCGCAAATCACATTAGGTCTTGCTTATAAAAATGATTATCTCTTTAAAATTAGAAACATTACGGACTTGGACTTTGATCAAATTTCCGATCCCCGTTTTGACAGTGCTAATAATAAAATCATTCGTTTTGGTACGGAGTTTTGGTTCTTTAACGATGTGGTTGGGTTGCGCGCTGGTTATTCGAGCCCGTTATATAACCCGGGAACCATTTCGCTTGGTTTGAGCTTGCGTCCTTTGAATGGTGACTTTGAAGCCGATGTGGCTTATTTACAACAAGTGAGTCCATCTGCCAGCCAGGCTTCTGGATCTGATATCGCCAGCCAGGGTACGGGCGGTATCAACTTTGAAGATTTCCACATGGGACTTACTTACCGCTTTGGCGCCGGGGAAGAACTGCCTCCGCCTAAAGTTTCAGCCTTTGTCCGCCCGGCTTCCTTTACACCTTCGCAGGGTGAAAAAACGACCTTCTATTTAGATACCACGGAAGATGTGGCGGTCAATCATTGGACGGTTTTGATTTATGACCAAAATAATAAATTGGTTAGAGGTTTGCGGGGTGTGGGAGCGCCTCCGTCCCATATCGTCTGGGGCGGTGAAAGCGATCTATATGAACCTATTCAACCTGGTGTTTATACCTGGGCATTCCAGGTTCAGGACCAACTGGGCCATATTGGTTCCACGCCGGTTCAAACTGTTGAAATCTTGGGACAAGAGGGTCCGAGAGACCCGGCTAAGTTGCTGTTGATGAGACAGCAGCAATCCTCGCTTTTGGTTCAAGAACGCCAGCAGTTGACGGCCCTGGCTCAACAAAACCTGAATAAATTGCTGGGGATTGAACCAACCCCTACAACCGTGCCAGCGACCGCTGCGGCACCTGCGGACGCCGCTGGAAATACTTCTGTTCCGGATGCCGGATCGCTTCCGATTATGAGCTTCAATAATTTGAGTCCCAGCAATCTTTTGAGCGCCCATTTTGACAAAAATGCCGCGGGTGAACCCACGGTGGTGGTCAGCTATCGGTCGAATTTGTCATATATGCCTTATTTATATGACGAGGCCGCCCAGGTCATCAAAACCACGGTTAACTCGGTTGGAACTGGTATGAAAGAGATAAATACTCGTGTATATTATGGCAAAAATGAGCTAGCCTTATTGACTCCTAGCTCGGTTGCGGCTAATTACGCCGCCGGCAGAATTGACGCAAAAGCTTTGTTACAGCTGTCTGACGTTCGCGTAAATGGAACAAAGGTGGGGCCGAATGGCAACTAGACTTCGAATATTAACTCTTATTGCGGTTTTAGCGCTGTCATCCAGCGCTCAAGCTGCGTTTGATAAGGGTGGTATTTCTGGGGTGGGTGCTCGTCCTTTAGGGATGGGCGGCGCTTTTACGTCTATCGCTGACTCTGGCGACGCGGTTTTCTATAACCCGGCGGGTCTTATTCAAGTTTTGCGTCCCGAAATATCCGGCATGGGCGCGGTTCTTCTCAATGGTCAAGAAGATGAGTTTGAAGGTATTTATGTTCAACCCTTCGGCGATCAAATGGCCTGGGCTATCGGTACTAATCAACTTTTATATACAGATGGTTCTGAAAACGACCGTCAATATTTGTTCTCCTTCGCCGCCCCTTTAGCGGTTGATAAATCGATTTCATTTGGTATCACGGCTAAAGTTTTAGACGTGGATTCGCCAACTGTCCCAAGTTTTCAAGCCAGCGGTTTTGGTTTGGACATGGGTTTCTTGTGGCATATTCCTATTCTCAATTACCGCTATGGCAAGCAGTTAAACATCGGTTTATTCGCTCAAGACTTGGACACTAACATTAGCTGGCAAGCAGGCTCTCCTGAATTAATCCCCTTAGATGTTCGCGGCGGCCTGAGCTATGAATTTACGGATGACTTAGTAGCGGCCTGCGAATTCGAAAGCTTCAACGACCCTAACCTGGGTATGGATAAACTCCTTTTGCACGCTGGTATCGAAGCCTGGTTCTTTGAAGATCACGTGGGTTTGAGAACGGGTTACAGCGACTTCGAAACGTTGGATGGAGTTTTCACGGCGGGTATTAGCTATCGCTCTAACACTTGGGGAATTGATTACGCTTATATCGGTCACCCGCAATATTTGGGTTCTTCTCACCGCATTTCCGCTAACTGGCGTTTTGGTGATTCCTTCTTAGGTAAAGTGAAAAGCTTTATTCCAGAAGATGTGGCCGCTTATGTTGATGGCGACTTAATTACCTTAAAGTGGAGCAGCTCGCCTTCCTTGTCTTTGGCCGGTTATAACGTTTATTTCAGCAAAACCACTGGCACGGGCTACGTCAAAATTAACTCTCGTCCCATCCGCGCTAATTACTTTCAGATGCGCGGCTTAGAAAAAAACACCCATTACTATTTTGTGGTGACATCTATTACGAATACGATTCCGCCGGTTGAAAGCCAATACTCTAAAGAAGTGGTGGCTGGTACGACCGCCGCTCCGGGCGCGCCTGTTGTGGTTCAAAGCGACGTTCAAAATGAAGGTGTCATCGATATTGCCAGACAAGAACAAATGGTCAGCTTTGGGGATCCCGCGAAGAAGGGTCTTAAAGGCTACAACATCTATGTTTCCGAAGTTTCTGGCGGCCGCTTTGACAAGGTAAACGCTCAGCCGATCGAAAACGTTCCGACTTACTTGGTTCGCAAACTCAAAGTGGGTCAAAAGTACTTCTTCCGCTTTACGTCGGTTGGTTTGGATAGCTCTGAAAGCGCGCCCTCTCGCGAGGTTTCGTTCGTGGCGCTTCCTTATAGCGCGGTGGTTCAACAAGGTTTAGCGGTGGGCGGTCAACAACAGCCTGCTGCTGCAACCGGCGCACAGCCTGCCGCTCAACCGGCCGCAGCGCCTTCGGCTTCAGATCTTCCAGCTTTGCCGGCTAAGTAAGGAGAAACCCATGCCCAACGGTCTTTATATCGCCGCCTCCGGAATGAACGCCACCTTATCTCAGCAAGATGTCATTGCTAATAACTTGGCGAATGTCAGCACGGTAGGGTTTAAACAAAACCGTTCGGTGGACGTGGCTTTTCCGACTTATCTCATTGCCCGCTTACATGATCAGCAAGTCAAAACTATGGATGGGACCGCCGAATTACGTCCCAACATTGGGTTGGCTGGCGGCGGAGTGGCGACCCAAAACATCACTACTGATTTTGCTCAAGGCACACATCTTCAAACTCAAAATCCATTGGATTTAGCGATTAG
>JABDGD010000053.1:7929-10310 GCA_013286205.1 Candidatus Firestoneibacteriota bacterium
ATTAGCGGCTCTAACTTTTTTACCGTGATGGCGCCTAATGGAAAAACCTTTTTGACCCGCGACGGTAGCTTTGATTTGGATGCGAATGGAAGATTGTCGACTAAAGACGGCTTACCGGTGATGGGGCATAACGGCGAAATTTTTATTGATGGTTCTCAAGTGATTGTCGATAAAGAAGGTAACATCACGGTTGATAGCAAGCCTTTGGATCAGCTGTTAATCGTGAAAGCGCAGGATCAAACGCAGCTGACTAAAGTAGGGCATAACTTGTTTGAAGTCGGGGCGCAGGCAAAAGTTGATACGGCACCGGACGACATCAATGTGCAGCAGGGCTTTTTGGAGCAATCGAACGTGAATTCGATGCGTGAGATGGTGAACATGATTGACACCTACCGCTCTTATGAGTTGAATTCGAGGATTATTTCAACTTATGATCATGTGATGAGCGAGGCGTCGTCAGAGATTGGTTCGTTGAAAGTTTAGTTTTAGCTGATAGTTGATGTTTTAGGCGGCCGGACTGCATTGCGGGGGCCGTTGTTCATCGCCGAACGACAGAGGCGGTGGGGAACTTGCGGTGGTTTTAACCGCGTGAAACGAGGAGGCTTTTTATGATGCAGTCGTTGTACACAGCAGCCACTGGTATGGCTGCCCAACAGTTGAATATTGATACCATCTCAAACAATCTGGCCAACGTCAGCACCACGGGGTTCAAGAAGCAGCGTCTTGATTTTCAAGATTTGCTTTACGTTAACTTAAAACCATCGGGAACGCCGACATCTCCTGAAACTAACACGCCCATCGGCATCGAAATCGGCGAAGGTGTGAAACCGGTCGCTACTCAGAGAATCTTTACTGAGGGCGCTGTTCAAAACACGAACAATCCTTTGGACCTTTTAATTGCGGGCAACGAAAGCTTCTTTCAGGTCACTTTGCCCAACGGCCAAATCGCTTATACGCGCGATGGCTCTTTCACTCAAGACGGCAACGGAAACATTGTGACGGCCAATGGTTATTTTATGGATCCGCCGGTTCAAATTCCGGCTGATACCTCGGCTGTTCAAATTACCTCGACGGGTCAAATTATGGCTACAGTCGCTGGCAGCAATACAGCGACTCAAATTGGTCAAATTGAATTGGCTCGGTTCGTCAATCCGGCTGGATTAACGGATATCGGTAATAACCTGTATCAACAAACACCTGCTTCGGGCGACCCAATCGTTGGAACACCTTCTTCCACTGGGTTCTCAAGCATTCAACAAGGTTCTTTGGAAGCCTCTAACGTCGATACGGTGACCGAAATGGTTAACCTCATCGTGGCTCAGAGAGCTTACGAATTGAATTCGAAAGCAGTGTCGACAGCGGATACCATGCTGAGCGATATCGCTAACATGAAGCAATTCCCCTGATAGCCTGATATAGCGGCATGAAATTCATCATTAAACTAATCTCAGCGTTTCTTTTAGGTTTGGTGATATACGGTCATGCCGCGGCAGGTCCTCTAATTATTCAACTCTCAGAAAACTCCACGGTGGTCGGGCCGAATATTACCGTTGGAGAAATCGCGGATCTCATTGGATCGGGCAATGGCGATTTAGAGCGTGTGCGCCGTTTGGTAGTGGGGAAGGCCGCGCCCGCTAACGATGTGGCCACAATCACTCAACAGTACATCAAGATATGTTTGCGCCGCGAGGGTTTTTCTCTTTCGGATTTTGATTTTCAAGGATCGGAAAGTTCAAAGGTTCTCACGAAGAGCCAAGAGTTTCATCCTTCCGATCTTCTGCCAGAAATCAAAAAGTTTGTTCTCAAACAAGTGAAAGAAGAGCCGGCCAATGTGGATGTGAAACTGGCTGGACAGGATAAGAAAATCATCCTTCCCGCGGGCGAGATTAAGTCCAATATCCGGCCGACCTTTTCAGGCAAATACGAGGGACAGATTCTGTTGACGGCCGAATTGGAAATTAACGACAGGCTGCAGAAGGTTCTTCCGCTGCGGGTCAATATTGAGCTTTATCACCCGGTGGTCGTAACAACCAAAAGGGTGGAAAAAGGCGATAAATTCACCTCTGAAAATACCGCTTTAGTCCGCACGCCCACATCAAAGATTTTGTCTGGGAGCCTGAGTCAGTTAAACTATGTCACTGGCAGAACCGCCGCGAGGCCCTTGGTGCCCAATTCGGTTTTGCGTATTGAGGATATCTTTGACCCGCCGGCGATTGTTCATGGAAGCACGGTTCAGGCTATTGTGCGGCGCGGAAATGTTGAACTGATTGTGGATACGAGAGCTGTCGAGGACGGTAAAGCGGGCGATATGATCAGAGTTGAAAATACGTCCTCTCATAAAGTTTTGAGAGGGAAGGTGTTGGATGAAAAAACGGTTTTGA
>JABDGD010000054.1 GCA_013286205.1 Candidatus Firestoneibacteriota bacterium
CCGGGCTCTGGACGCTAACTGCAACCGCGCTCGTGAAGGTTTCCGGGTCGCGGAAGATGTGGCCCGCTTTGTGATGAATGATGCCCGCCTGCTTTCTCAACTCAAGAAATTACGCCATGGTGTGACTAAGGCCGAAAAATCCCTTTTTGGCTCGCCTAAACTGCGTTCTTTGGCCCGCGATGTAGAAAAAGATATGGGCCGGGGTAATAAAGAGAAATCAGAAAAGGCCCGCGCGAATGCCGGCGAACTTTTAAAAGCAAACCTCAAGAGAGCCCAAGAAGCCCTCCGCTCTTTAGAAGAGTTTTCAAAACTGATTCAACATCCCGCCAGCGCCCAGTTCAAAAAAATCCGCTACGATTGTTACAAGATTGAGGAAAAACTGTTTTGACGTTTAAAACCCAGTCGAAAACAATTCAGAAATCTTCCGCTTATCCCTGGCTGTTTTTAGGCGCTTATTATTTATTTTGCTTTTTGACTTATCGAGATTACGGCATCACCTGGGATGAGCCCCGTATTTACGGCGGCGGTGTCAGCTACTTCCGGTATTATTTCACTCCGTGGTTAATGGACAATCTGTCGACGGTTGAGGACGCGACCCATAACTATCTTTACCCCGCCCTCTTAGAGTTGTTTTGCTCGCCGGGCAATTACGCCGGCATCCATCTCCTCAATCTTTTATTTGGCTCTGTTATTTTTATCGCGGTCTATCAAGTTTTATGGGCCTGCTACCAAAAACGCTCATGGGCTTTGGCGGGCTGTGTTTTTTTATTTCTGACTCCCCGGTTTTCGGGAGAGCTGGCGGCGAATCCTAAAGACGCCGCTTTCGCGATTTTTTATTTCGCCGCTTTGGCCGGCATTTATCTGATGCCGCGAAAAATTCAAGGCTGGGGAATGTCGTCGTTTTGGATTGGGATGCTCATGGGGCTGGCAACTTGCGTTAGAATTTTGGGACTGACTTTACTTCCAATTTATGTGTTGTATCACTTGGTGGAATATGGCCGTGAAACCGGCACAAAACCAAAGTTCTTCAAATGGGTGATAGGCCAATTGCCCCGGTGGCTGCTGGTTTTCTTTTTCTCTCAGTTTTGCATGAGAATGTTGTGGCCTTATCTGGATCATGATTATTTTCAGGGACTTCAGGATATTTTTAGAGAATCCCGTTTCTATTACTGGGATGGGGTAGTTCTTTTCGCGGGACAGCTGATCCACCCTTCGGCCCGGCTTTGGACTTATCTGCCGGTTTGGTTTTTGATCACAACGCCATTATTCATTTTGGCGGGGGTTCTATTTTCTTTCTTCACAAAAAAAGAAAAGGCGGTTTCGTCGCTTTGGATTCTTTTACTTTTGACCATAGGGTTTAACTCGCTTCTTTACCTGCTATTGAAACCTATTATTTATAACGGTTTGAGGCATTACTTGTTTTTGGTGCCCATTTTGTCCGTGGTGGCGGTGATTGGGTTGGTTGAATTTTACCGGGCAAAGCTATGGTCTGGGATGAAGTACACCCTGTTGGGTTTGGTTTTGCTGAACGTTCTGATGGTGATAGTTCAATGTTTCCGCCTTTATCCTTACGATTACCTCTATTTTAACGAGTTAACCGGAGGGCTTCCGGGCGCTTATCACCGTTATGAAATCGATTATGAGGGCGCCAGCTTGAAAGAAGCGGCTCAATGGCTTTCGGGAGTCGCGGCTCAAAATCCAGATACTATCATGAATGTCAAAATCTCAGCTTCCCAAGAACAATGCGACTATTATTTTAGGTCTAACATGAAACAACAAGATGACGTTAACCGCGCGGATTATTGGCTGGCCTTAAATTCAGAGGCTGACTTTCAGATATTGTCCAGTTTTCAGAATAAAGTGATTCATACAGTCGAACGAGAAGGTGTGCCGTTAGTTTATGTTTTTAAAATGAAATAGGAACGTGCGTGAAAAAAACAAAAGGTTTTATTTTAAATTTGGGATTATGCCTGGGTTTGGCGGCACCTCTTTTGGGCGCGGATATTAAATACCCCTCGAAGCCATTTAAGGACAGTCTCACAGTAACGGGGAAACCCGTGAATCTATACGTGGTTGGCCGTTCAGTGACCGTGGAAGCGCCGGTACAAGGTGATTGCTGCGTTATCGGGGGAATGGTTTCGATTCTGTCACCGGTGCAGCGAGATGTGGAAGCTTTGGCGGGCACTTTGCTTTTGGATAAACCTGTTGGGTCAAGCGCTCGATTAACGGCAGGACAAGTGGAGATCAATTCTTCCGTTGGCGCCGACCTGATTGCTCTGGCAGGTCATTTAACGGTAAACCACTTCTCGGTCATTCAGGGCGACGCGGCTTTAGCGGGTAAGACAATTGATCTAGAAGGAACGATTAAAGGGCGGGCTTTTATCGCGGGTGACGAGATTATCTTAAACGGGCCCATAGCTGGGGAAGTGATGGTTCGGTACGAGAAGAGTTTGACCTTGGGCCCACAAAGCGCTTTTAAAGGGAAGCTGGATTGTTTTGGCCCGGAACCGCCTTTAGGCACTACGCCTAATATGGTTTATCACCCTGTTCATAGTTTCTCATCGATGTTGTCCCGCTGGACGACGGTGTTTGGTTTGCCGGCCTTGATTAAACTATTAGCCTGGCTTTTTGCCGCCTGGTTATTAACGAAGCTTTCGCCCCGAATTTTGAAAACGTTCATTTCGTCTCAAGGCTCCTGGCTGAAAAATCTGCTTTGGGGAGCCGGAGTGATTTTGACCGGGGTTATTTTTTTGCCGATTCTTCTTTTGACATTGGTGGGCAGTTACGCCGCTTTGCTGGCAGGAGCGGTTTGGGTGACGCTGATTATTTTGGCCCGGCTTTTGGCGGTCTTTGTTCTGGCGCGCTGGATGCGCCGTGTTTTTGAAAAACGAGGCAACATTGAATTGCCCTTTTCCTGGGTGGGCGGGGCGATTTTGGTTTTGCATCTTTTGGGTTTGTTTTCGGGGTTGGCCTGTTTGGTCATCGCCTTCTTGTCACTGATCTCCTTGGGGGCGTTAAGCCGAGGGTTGGTTCAGTGGAACCTCGATAAATAGATAAGGTTTTACGGGGTTATCCCGCTTTAAGGTCGGTTGCAATCGATGAATGCTGTCGTTATGCTTGATGGTCTACACGCTTAAATACGAGTAAATTCGAACGAGGAATTGATCAAAATGGCTAATAGCAACGGAAATGGTAAAAATTCAGCGCCGCAGGGAATCACTAGAACGCCTTTCCCAGGCTCGAGCAAGCGCTACATCCCCGGTAAACTTCACAACTTCCAAGTGCCTATGCGCGAAATTAAACTCAGTCCGACCAAAACCGAAAAGGGTATGGAAGAAAATCCCCCGCTTTGTGTGTATGACACCAGCGGTGTTTATACCGACCTCAATGTGGACATTGATTTGCGTAAGGGCTTAAAGCCCATGCGCCGGGACTGGATTTTGAAGAGCGGCGATGTGGAAGAAGTCGACCGCTTCTATAAAGGGAAAGCTGCCGCTGATGTGGAAGTGTTCCCGGGTGCCGCGACCTACAAACCTTTGAAGGCCAAGAAGGGCATGAACGTCAGCCAGATGCATTATGCCAAGAAGGGCATCATTACCCCTGAGATGGAATATATCGCCATCCGCGAAAATCAGATGATGGAAGAGCGTATCGAGAAGGGCCGTTTCCATAAGGGTGAGGGTTTTGGCGCGGTTATTCCTAAAGTGGTGACTCCAGAATTTGTCCGCGATGAAGTAGCTCGCGGCCGGGCGATTATCCCTTCCAACATTAACCATCCTGAAATTGAACCCATGATTATTGGCCGTAACTTCCTGGTTAAAATTAACACCAATATTGGCAACTCGTCTGTGACTTCGTCTATCGAAGAAGAAGTCGAAAAGATGATCTGGTCCGTCCGTTGGGGCGGAGATACTTTGATGGATCTCTCGACCGGTAAAAACATTCACGAAACACGTGAATGGATTGTCCGCAACTGTCCCGTGCCGGTTGGCACGGTGCCTATTTACCAGGCGCTCGAAAAGGTCGGCGGTATCGCTGAAGACCTGACCTGGGAGCTGTATCGCGACACCTTGATTGAGCAGGCTGAACAGGGTGTGGACTATTTCACCATTCACGCGGGTGTGCTTCTTCGTTATGTGCCCATGACTGCTTGGCGCCGGACGGGTATTGTGTCCCGTGGCGGTTCGATTCACGCGAAGTGGTGCCTGGCCCATCACAAAGAAAACTTCACTTACACACACTTTGAAGAAATCTGCGAAATCATGAAGGCCTATAACGTTTCCTTTAGTTTGGGAGACGGTTTGCGCCCGGGTTCGATTGACGACGCGAACGATGACGCGCAGTTCTCCGAATTAAAGACCTTGGGCGAATTGACTAAAAAAGCATGGAACCATGATGTGCAGGTGATGATCGAAGGCCCGGGCCACGTGCCCATGCAATTGATCAAAGAAAACATGGATAAGCAGTTAGTGGATTGCCATGAAGCGCCCTTCTACACCTTGGGTCCTTTGACGACTGACATCGCTCCCGGCTATGACCACATTACTAGCGCGATCGGCGCGGCGATGATTGGCTGGTTTGGAACCGCGATGCTTTGCTACGTCACTCCGAAAGAACATTTGGGATTGCCGAATAAAGACGACGTTCGCGCGGGTGTGATCGCTTACAAAATCGCGGCTCACGCGGCGGATTTAGCCAAGGGTCATCCGGCGGCGCAGCGCTGGGATAATGCACTCTCGAAAGCCCGTTTTGAATTCCGTTGGGAAGACCAGTTCAACCTGGCTCTCGATCCAGAATTGGCGAAGTCCTATCACGATGAAACCTTGCCGGCGGATGGGGCCAAAGTGGCTCACTTCTGCTCGATGTGCGGACCGAAGTTCTGCAGCATGAAGATTACTCAGGACGTTCGTGATTACGCTAACGCCAAGGGTTTAACCGAAGAGACGGCGATTGAAGAAGGCATGAAGGATATGTCTAAAACTTTCGCTGATACCGGCGCAGAGATTTACCAAAAAGTCTGATTTAAAAGCGGCATAAAAAAAGGGCCTTTCCCTTTCGGGAAGGCCCTTTTTGTTTTCGGCTAATCACCCAATTTTTTATTCTTTAATTGGGTGCACCCAAACCTCGTGTCTCGCCTTGTAGGCTCGACACAGGGGCTTAGTTGACCAGTTTGTTGCTGGCGTGGCGCGGCGGATCGTTCGCCGGGCGGGTCGGAATAGCTGGGTTGTTCTTGAACGACGGAGCCAACTCAGCGTTGATCTTGCCATAAGCCGGATCAGCTTCTGGGCTTTCGACAATCGCGCCGATAGGGCAGGCGGAATAGCAGCTGGTGCATTCCGTGCATTCTTCCGGGTTGATGATCATGAAATCTTGGTCTTTATATTTGCCGGGGTGAATGCAATTCACTGGGCACACATCCACGCATTGAGCGTAAACTTCGCCTAAGCACTTCTCGGTAATGACATACGGCATGAGCTGCCTCCTATATTTTTCGCTCTCCCGCTTTACGGCGGGGGAATCAAAGCTTCGTTCTTCTCTAAAGCTCGGTTAGTTTAGGAGAGAAGGGTCTGGGTTCGCAAGGTCAAATTTCCTTTTTTGCTTGGGAAAATGAGTCTTTACGGGAGTTGGGTCTGATGGTAGTTTGAGGCCCTAAAAGCTGGGGTATTATTGACAGCGACAGAGTCTATTCTTACTTTTTTGTCATGAAAGAAAAAATGGCTACGAAAAAAGATTATTACGATTTATTGGGTGTTCCTAAAGGTGCCTCGGCGGATGAGCTGAAGAAGGCTTACCGAAACATGGCTAAAAAGCACCATCCTGATACCAATCCCAATAATAAAGAAGCGGAAGAGAAGTTTAAGGAAATCAACGAGGCCTATGAGGTCTTGTCTGATCCTAAAAAGAAGGCCGCGTATGACCAGTTTGGCCACGCCGGTGTGGGCGCGGGCGCTCCGGGCGGCGGTTATGGCGGCGGTGGGTTCCGTTCACAGGATTTTGGTGGCGCTACAGATTTCGAAGACATTTTCGGCAGCGCTTTTAATGATTTCTTTGGTGGTCAGGGCGGCGGACGTGGTCAAGCCCGCAGCCAGGTTCAAGAGGGCGATGATCTTCGCCATGACGTGACTTTAAGTTTTGAAGAAGCGGCTTTTGGTGTTTCTAAAGAAGTTAAAATCCGCAAACTATCTACCTGTGAAACCTGTCACGGTTCGGGCGCTAAAGCCGGTTCAGGCAAAGTGACCTGCAATATGTGTCACGGTGCGGGACAAGTCCGCACCTCTCAAGGTTTCTTCACGGTCGCTCGTACTTGCCCCCGTTGCGCGGGTAAGGGAGAAATTCCCGGTACGCCTTGCACCACCTGCCGGGGCCAAGGCCGTGTGGAAAGAGAAAGAACGATTTCGGTTAAAATCCCTGCGGGTGTGGATGAAGGTTCCCGCCTTCGGGTTCGCGGCGAGGGTGAAGCTGGCTTAAACGGCGGGCCGTCCGGTGACTTGTATGTGTTTTTGCACGTGGAACCCCATGAGTTTTTTAACCGCGAAGGCAGTGACTTGCATTGCGACATCCCTGTTTCTTTCGTAAAAGCTTCTTTAGGAACTGAAATGGAAGTACCGACGATGGAAGGCGCCGTGAACATGAAAATACCCGCGGGAACCCAGTCGGGCAAAGTGTTCCGCTTGAAGGGCAAGGGATTAAAGAATCCTGGAGATTCAACGGTAGGTGATTTGTTGGTGACCATTTTGGTGGAAACGCCGACCGACCTAAATTCCAAACAAAAGAAAATGCTGGAGGAGTTTGAAGCTCTTTCGACAGAAGCCAATACGCCGGCCATCAGCAAGTTTATGTTCAAAATGAAACAGCTCTTTAAGAAAAAATGAGTTTTACCCCTCGGCTTTTTTTAGCGACAGCGCCGTCACCCGATCAAAAAGAAATCACACTGGATGAATCCGCTTCCCGTTATCTGGTGAAAGTGCTCCGCTTAGAGTCGGGCGCCAAGTTTTTGGGTTTTGATGAGCAGGCGGTCGAGTATGAACTTCAACTGAGTCAAACCGATGTGGTTCCCGCTACCGCGGCCGTTTTGTCCCGCCGCTCGAAGAATACCCAACAGGGCAATTGGATCGCGCTGGCCCAAAGTTTGCCGAAAGGGCCCAAAATCGACCTGATTTTAAAGCAGGGAACTGAAGCAGGTGTGAACCGTTTTATTCCTTTGATTACTCAGCGCAGTGTGTCTCGTCCAGACGAATCCCAATTTGAACACAAGAACAACCGCTGGCAGAAAATCCTAGTGGAAGCCTGCCGCCAATGCGGCCGCAACGATGTGCCGCAGTTGGATGAAGTGACTGATTGGAAAAAGTGTCTGGAACTTTTTAGCGAGTTTGACCAGGTGCTGCTGCCTTATGAAAAAGAAGCGCCGACTTTAAAAACGGTGTTAGAATCCAACTCGACTGCCCGTAAAATATTGGTGTTAGTCGGGCCCGAGGGCGGCTGGTCGAAAGACGAAGTTCAAGAAGCTCAACAAAGGGGAGCGGCGGCAGTCCATTTGCCCACACCTATTTTGAGAACTGAAACCGCTGGGTTAGCCATTGTCTCCATGATTCAATACGCCTTATCCCATCCTTAATCGAGGTCAAGATGAAGTCCACTCAGGCCAACATAACAGGCGCCAGCCAGGTGGTTTTTATTCTGGGCCATCCGGTCAGTCATTCTTTATCGCCCACGATGCATAACGCGGCTTTTGAAAAGGTCCGTCTACCCTGGCTTTATACTCCCCTCGATATTTCGCTGCGCGAAGTGGGGCCGGTGGTCAAAATGATGCGGGCCTTTAATGCCCGTGGCGCTAATGTGACCGTTCCTTATAAAGAAAAAGTTATCGCCTATTTGGACTTTGTTGAACCTGAGGCGAAATGGCTGGGATCCGTAAACACCATTTACCGCAAGGGAGATCAGCTTTGCGGCACTTCTACCGATGGAGAAGGTTTTTTAAGGTCACTCGGTTCTTGGCGCTTGAAGTTAAAAGGCACTCGAGGGCTTTTGATTGGCGCGGGCGGAGCGGCGAAGGCGGTGGCTGGAGCTTTGGCGAAATCCGGTGTGAAGGGTTTTTATATCGCGAACCGTTCAGGAGCCAAAGCCGCAAAGTTGATGAAGTCACTCCGGCAAAAATATCCAAAACTTGATATCCAAGCGATTCCCTTAAAAGACGCGGCGCAATTTGTTCCCTATAGTGACTGGATTGTTCAAAGCACTTCGTTGGGGCTTAAAGGGGAAGCTTCTCCTGTGGCGCTCAAGGGCGCCCGTCAAGGTACTTTGATTGTGGATTTGATCTATCACCGGGAAACGGATTTTCTCAAACAGGCTAAACGGCTGGGTCTGCCCCGCTTGGGCGGGTTGGGAATGCTCCTTCATCAAGGGGTTTTATCTTTTGAACGCTGGACCGGGCGCAAAGCGCCGGTGGATGTGATGCATAAGGCTTTAGTCAAAGGCTTAAAGGCCCACTAAAGGTCTGAGAGCTTTCGTTGACTTCAATTTTTGTCACTTCTATACTCTTTTAGTACAGCTGTTGTATCCCATCTAAAAAGTCCCTTTACGAGGTAGTCCATGGCTGATTCCATGAAAATGCGTCTCGGTGAAATGCTGGTCGACGAGGGCATCATTACCCCCGAACAGCTTCAAGAAGCGCTCCAAGAACAAAAAACTAAAGGCGGCCGCCTGGAAATGATCCTCATTACTCGAGGATACGTAACCCAGGACGTCATTATGGCTTTCGTGGGTACCCAGTTGGGCATTCCGCATGTGAGCCTGAGCGAAATGGTTATTCCCGCGGATGTTATCGCGGCTGTTCCAGATTCTATCGCGGTGAACCACTGCTTAATTCCTGTTTATATGAAGGATAAGAAACTCACAGTAGCGATGGCCGATCCTTTGAACGTATTCGCTATTGATGACGTGAAAATGATGACGGGTTTTGATGTGGAACCTGCCATTGCCAGTGAAGCCGACATTAAGGCGATGCACACCAAGTACTACGGCGCGAACGCGGGTCATAAGACCGCCAGCTCACAAAACGCGGCAGTAGCCGCGGCAGCCGCTAAAAAAGCAAACACGAAGACAAAAGCTTTTGAGGAAGCTCCTCCCGTTGATATGGATCAACTGCTCAGCTCCATGGGTTCGGAAGATTCAGGCAACTTAGAAGTGGTTGAGGAACAAGAAGATGAACTGGACATTGCTTCTTTGGAATCGGCTGGTGAAGACGCCCCGGTGGTTCGTGTGGTTAACTTTATTTTGACCGAAGCGGTGCGAGCCGGAGCCAGCGATATTCACATTGAACCTTACGAAAAGAACTACCGGTGCCGTTACCGTATTGACGGTGTTTTGCATGAAGTGAAAGGTCCGCCGAAGTCAATGTCGGCTGCTGTTTCATCTCGTCTTAAGATTATGTCCTCGCTGGATATCGCGGAGCGCCGTTTACCGCAGGACGGTCGTATCAAAATTAAGGTGTTGGGCAAAGAAATCGACCTTCGTGTCTCGATCTGTCCTGTTCAATTTGGCGAAAAGATTGTCATGCGTATTTTGGATTCCTCAAACCTTTCTCTCGATATTCCTAAGTTGGGATTTGAAGACGGGGTACAGCAAAAATTCGAAAAGGCCATCCGCGAACCTTACGGTCTGGTGTTGGTGACAGGGCCGACCGGTTCTGGTAAGTCCACCACGCTTTATTCGGCGCTTCACGCCATCAATGACCCTGATACCAATATTTCAACTATTGAAGATCCGGTGGAATACAACTTACCTGGTATTAATCAGGTTAACGCTAAGGCGGGTATCGGACTAACCTTCGCGGCGGGATTAAGATCCTTCCTTCGTCAAGATCCGGACGTGGTGATGGTCGGTGAAATCCGCGATAAAGAAACCGCTGAAATTGCCATTAACGCCGCTTTGACCGGTCACTTGGTTTTCTCGACCTTACATACCAACGATGCTCCTGGGGCGGTCACTCGTATGGGTAACATGGGTGTGGAACCCTTTTTGATCACTTCGACAGTGCATTGTGTGGTCGCTCAACGTCTTTTGAGACGCATTTGTAAAAACTGCAAAGAGTCTTATGTGGCGGATCCTGAGGTTTTGAAAGAAATGGATCTGGAGGTAACTGGGGAAGAAGTTCTCCTTTATAAAGGCAAGGGTTG
>JABDGD010000055.1 GCA_013286205.1 Candidatus Firestoneibacteriota bacterium
TTCGAAAGCTTTTGTCCGTCCGCCCCTTTAATAATGGAAAGGTGGGCAAATTTAGGCGGTTTATACCCCAAAGCGTTATAGATAAGAATTTGTTTAGGGGTGTTCGACAAATGATCTTCCCCGCGAATGACGTGGGTAATCTTCATGAGAGAGTCATCAATCACCACAGTGAAGTTATAGGTCGGGCTCTTGTCCGAGCGGGTCAAAACAAAATCGCCGATTTGGTCGTCTGGAAAGGTCACTTCACCGCGTACTTCGTCATGCACCACAATCGGGCCCGGCGGAACAATAAAGCGCAGAACCGAGGTTTTGCCTTCCGCATCCAACTTTTTACGTTCTTCGATCGTCAGCTTTTTACACTTGCCGCCGTACTTAGGCATATGTCCACGGCCCAATTGGCGTTTACGTTCCAGTTCCAGTTCTTCTTCCGAGCAATAGCAGGGATAGACCAGGTTTTTGGCCTTTAATTGGTCCAAGTGTTCTTCGTAAATGGAGGTGCGTTCGGACTGCTTGTAAGGAGCGTAAGGTCCGCCTACTTGCGGGCCCTCATCCCAGGTCAAGCCCATCCACTTCATGATTTCTAAAAGATTATCGCAATAGGCGTCGGTGGAGCGTTCTTTGTCCGTATCTTCAATACGAAGAACAAACACACCCTTGGTATGGCGGGCATAGATCCAGTTATAAAGGGCCGTTCTCACGTTGCCCAAATGCATGTCCCCCGTGGGGCTTGGCGCAAATCTGACTCTGACTTGTTCACTCATACGTTGTTCCTATTTCTTTTGTAGCAAAACTACCGCCTGGGTCGACAAACCTTCTTGTCTGCCTTCAAAACCCATTTCCTCGGTGGTCTTCGCCTTCACATTAATTTTGTCCGCCGAAACTCCCAGAGTCACGGCGATTTTTTCTTTCATGGAGCCCAAGTAACCGGCCAGCTTGGGCTTTTGGCAAATGATGGTGGAATCCACATTACCGATCACCCAGCCCTGTTCACCCGCTAATCGGGCGCATTCTTTGAGCATCGCCAAACTATCGGCATTTTTCCATTTCAAATCCGTATCAGGAAAATACTTGCCCATATCCCCTAAAGCCGCCGCGCCTAAAACAGCGTCGCTAATGGCGTGGGACAAAGCGTCCGCGTCCGAGTGGCCCAGCAAGCCCTTGCTGTGTTCAATCGTCACACCGCCCAAAACAAAGGGACGACCCGCGATAAATTGATGGGCGTCATAGCCGATACCGACTCGAAAGTCCAAGCTCGTCTCCTCAGCGTTTTTTCTTGGCCAGCAGCTCTTTGGCCTGTTTTAAATCGTCCGGGGTAGTGATTTTAAAATTCAAAGTGTCCCCCTCCACCACCTTCACCTTAAACCCAGCCGCCTCAGCCACTGCCGCGTCATCGGTCATCAAAGAAGCCTTTTTCCCCAACTTCGAAAAAGCTTTTTTCAAAACCTCGACTTTAAAACCCTGGGGGGTTTGAACCGCCCGCAGCGTCGATCTATCTAGGGTCTTAATTACTTTATTTCCAGTGACCACTTTCAACGTGTCTTTCACTGGCACCACCGGGATAACCGCTCCCGACTTGGCGGTTTCACTTAAAACCCGCTTAATCACTTCGGTGGAGATAAAGGGTCTGGCCGCATCATGCACCAGAACCATTTTCACGCCCGGAGGCACCACCTGAAGCCCATTCCGAACTGAATCTTCCCGTTCTTTACCGCCTGCCGTCACCGTACCGGATAATCCCGCTTCGGTTAAAGCCTTGCCTGCTTTGGCAAAATAATCAGGCCGGGTCACAATCACCACATGGGTTAACCCTGGCACCCGCTTAAAAGCCACCAGGCACAAATCCAGTAAAGTCCGCTTTAAATCCAAATAAAGAAAAGGCTTAGGAACGGGGCTTTTCAGCCTTTTGGATTGACCCGCGGCTACCAGTAAAACAGCCCAAGAATTGGTCTTAGTCTTTGCCATAAGGGGGGTAAGTCTAACAAAACAAAGGGAGGGTTTCCAGAAAACAGGCTAAAAAGCCGACTTTATCGCCATTTCCGCTGGATTCGCGGGTCCATCAGTTCTCGCAAGGCATCCCGGGTGATCCAAAACGCGGATGGAGTCCCCTGCTTTTGAATGCGACGGGCTTCCAGGATCGCCGCCCGGTTAAGCGCACGGTTTCTTTTGCCGATTTGGCGTAAAGCCCAGTTCACGGCCTTCTTCACAAAGTTGCGTTCATCCCAGGCTTCCCGACGGATAACGGGCAAGAAGGATAAAAATACTTTATCTTTCGCTTCTTTGTCATGCACCGCCATTTCGGCCATCATCACAAACCCAGCGCGCTTTTCAAACTCGCGCTTGCGTTGGCTCCAGACTAAAGCCTTGGTATAAGCCATATCCGTTCGATCAAAGAGATTGCCGCAGCATTGGTCGCAAACATCCCAGCTGTCAAAAACCTTCACCCACTTTTCCATTTGAGTGTTAGTCACCTGAGCGGGGTCGCCAACAAAGGAAGCCAGTATTTGCGCCTCATGAAAACCCGAGTCCCAAAGCTTTAACGACAAAGACTGGTCTTTACCGAGCTTCCTGGCCAATTGCCGAAGAACCGGAATCGAGATACCCAGAAGGTGATTACCCGTAATACCGAACCGGGCCATACCTTTGATATTTTTCTGATTTTTAAGCGACTGGAGATGAGCGATCACTTGCGAATAGGTCAACGGGGCACCAAGATGCCGATCGCCTCAGACAAAGTTTTAACACCCAGAATCTCCATGGGAGCTTCCGGCAGCATCGAAACCGCCTTCAAGTTCCCATGGGGGATAATGGCCTGTTTAAAACCTAACCGGGCAGCCTCTGTCAACCGGGGACCGATTTGCGAAACCGCCCGCACTTCTCCGGATAACCCCAACTCGCCCAGCACTAACGTATGCGGATCCACCGCCACTTCCCTAAATGAAGAAGCCACAGCCACCGCCACACTTAAATCAATCGAAGGTTCCGCCACTTTAATACCGCCAGCGATATTTAAAAACACGTCTTGCGAAGATATGGACATACCCTGTCGTTTTTCCAAAATCGCCAAAATCAGAGCCAAGCGGTTGTTATCAATGCCCGAACATCTTCTTTGCGGCGTTCCAAAATTGGCGGGGCTCACCAAAGACTGAACTTCTAATAAAAGCGGACGGCTCCCTTCCAGACTGGCCGTAATCACTGAACCCGAACTATGAACAAAGTGGTCGTCCAAAAAAGCTTTGGAAGCGTCCACCACTTCTTCTAAACCGTTTCCATTCATCTCAAAAATGCCGATTTCCTGCGTAGAACCAAAACGGTTCTTGACCGCGCGGAGCAACCGAAAGTGCCGTTGAATGTCGCCTTCAAAATACAAAACCGCGTCCACCATGTGTTCCAACGTCATCGGACCCGCAATAGAACCTTCTTTGGTCACGTGGCCGATCAAGACGATGGGCAATTTTTCACGTTTCGCTAAATAAGTCAGCCGGGCCGCCGACTCACGCACCTGAGAAACCGAACCCGGAGCCGAGGCAATTTCGGTTAAAAACATAGTCTGAATGGAATCGATAATGGTCAAAACCGGCTTGGTCTTTTCAATCTGATCCAAAATGGTGAGTACATCAGTTTCAGCGAAGATATAAAGATTGTTGGAACGAATGCCCAGACGTTCTGCCCGAAGCTTAATTTGCTGGGCCGATTCTTCCCCGGTCACATAGAGGCATTTACCCTGCCCGTCTTTTTGTAGTTTAGAAAGTTTATCGGCGACCTGTAACAAGAGAGTCGACTTCCCCACCCCCGGGTCGCCGCCAATCATAATGGTTTCTCCCGGCACAATGCCGCCGCCTAACACGCGGTCAAACTCAGGAATATTGGTTTTTAAGCGGTAGCTCTCATCCACGTCAATTTCGCTGAGCGACAATGGTTTAACCGTATCCGAAGGTCTCGATAGCTTGCGGCCCCGCTCCTCGGATTTGCCCCTGTCGACCATTTCTTCCACAAAAGTGTTCCACTCACCGCAGGCATTGCACTTGCCCTGCCACTTGGGGGAATTGACCCCACAGTTTTGACAGACATATTGAGTCTTCGTTTTAGCCATAAAAACCCCTGAAATTGGATCAACTTTCAGTAGTATACACCTGTATACACTCGATGCCAAGAAAAAAGCCCTGAACCTTTCGATTCAGGGCTTTGGATTGAACTGACAGCGTTTTTACTTAGCGGCTTTTTCCTGAAAAACTGGCGGGTGTTTCAGTAATTCCACCTTCAGTTTATCGATAGCTTGTTCGGCGGTTTCGTTGCCAATCCAAACCTTATCCAGTTCGGTATAAATTTGACCGTTCTGAACTTCTTTCCAGTTGGTAGCCAAAGGCACATCGACAGAATAATCGACCGCTTTCAGCAGCATCTTTTTATTCAGAGGGTCTTTGCCATCCAAGAAGTCAGCCGATTCGGCGACTTTCTTCAAAGCCGGCTGTACCAAACCCGTGTGGGCAAAAAGTTTTTGACCTTCCGCGCCGGACAAGAAAGCAATCAGCTTCCAGGCCGAATCTTTATGTTTGGAAGTGGTCACGATACCGTAACCCGAGCTGCCGCCCACTACGGCCCTGGGAACACCCTTGGCCTGAGGAATCAAAACCACATCCCATTTCAGGTTCGGCATTTGGCGGAACAGAGGAACGTTCCAGATACCGGACATAAACATCGCCGCGCGGCCATTAGCGAACATATCCGAGGTACCCACTCCGCCCGCTTGCTGCAGGCTCGCCGGGGTCGGCATGACTTTGTACTTGAGCATCAAGTCCGCTCTAAACTTCACGCCGTTCAAGAAACCCGGCTTGTCCACCATGTACTTAGTCGGCGTATAGGGGCTGTCCACAAAACGGCCGCCAAAGTCATAAATCCAGGCATCCGGCAAAGGATAAGCTTCCACAAAAGCCCATTGAGTGACGTTCTTTTTGTCATCCAGCTTTTGCAGTTTTAAACAATCCTTCACGAACTCATCTGTCGTCCAGTTGTCTTTGGGATAAGCCAACTTGGCGTCATCAAAAGCCTTTTTGTTGTAATAGACCACGCAAACCGGCGCGATGTCGCGGGGCATGGCGTACATATTGCCGTGAATCTGATAGGTCTTTAAAAGCGCCGGATACAAAGCGTTCAGATTGACCGACTTATCCTTATCAATGTACGGCGTCAAATTTTCCAAAAGATTACGGGGATAAAAGCTGGCCACTGATTCGGACGAGACGAAAATCACGTCCGGTGCCAACCCAGCGGTGAATTGAGTTAAAAGCTTGTCCGTATATTCGCCATAAGGCACCCGATCCAACTTGACCGGCACATCGGGATTTTGTTTTTCAAACTCGTTAATAAGATTTTGAAGAATTTCGTTTTCTTGCGGATCGCCCCAGGAAGAAAGATGAATCGTATTGGGATTTTCCTTTTTGCCACAGCTGGTAAAACTCACAACGCTTGCCGCCACTACCGCTACCAAAACCCAAACTTTTAAATGTTTCAGCATTGCTATGGTCTCCTTAGTTTAAAAATCGACCCGTCACGGCTTCAACCAACGTTAGATCCAATCGCTCCGCCACCAGTACCATTCCAGCGGGAAAAGCGAATCTAATAATTCCAACTCAAAATCTTTCAGTTTCAATTCATAGCTGGGGCTCGTACCCCCGAAAAGCAGACGAACACATTGAGACTGGGTGAGCATCAGCGCTTTGCCGCTTTTCGCGCCCACTTCCACCTGAAGATTGCGGCCAAAGTTGAGCGTTACTTTATCCTGTCCCGGCAATTGAAGAGACAAGGAGCCCAGGTTTCTGAGCGAATGGCTTTCGTAGCGGGCTTGCAGCTGTGATTCAAAAGCTTTCAAAACTTTGCCCAGATTGATGATCTTCACCATGCAGGACGTCGGTGTACGAACCTGGCCTTCGTGGTGATCTAAAGCCCAGCGGTAAAGCTCGCAGCCGGGATAAATAGAGATCCAAACAATGCCGGTAGAGGGTTTGGGCAAAACAGAAGCGATCAAATCGATCACGTTCTTGACGTCTCCACCCCATTCAGCCACTTCATAGCCTTCGTTAATTTTGAATACGATCACATAGGCGACAACCTTGCCTGCCTTTTCCATCACCCAAATCGGCTCGGGAATGCCCCGATTAAAACGGCGATGCAGGGTCTTGAGATAATCCACATTGCGGTCAGTGTGAAAAGGATGACGGGTGTAAAGCTTTTGAAGTGTCGGCCAATCCCCCGCCTTCACCGGACGGATGGATTTACCCAGTGGAAGCGGTTTTAAAAAGCGGCGGTTAAAAGAGAAACGGTCCTGGAAAACTCCCCGTTCATAGCCCATGGGTTTATAAAGTGATCTTTCACCCCAGAGAATCGACAGGTCATAACCCTCTTGAACCATTTGACGGTCCACATGGGTCATCAATTTTTTCATCAAGCCCCGGCCCCGGTATTCGGGATGGGTGGCGACTGAGCCGATACCGGCAACCTTAATGGGACGGCCATCCACCATGGCATTAAAGGGAAAGATACCCACATGGGAGGCGAACTGATCGCCGTGCTTTAAAACCCACTTGGTCTTGAGTTGATCCGGCCGGGTGCCATAGAAGAAGGAAGTATCATTTTCAAACCAGCGTAAGTCGGAGAAACCGTAGGATTGGCTGAGGAAATAAAGCAGGGATGCGTATTCTTTGGAACTGGGGTTGCGGGGACCTTCAATCTTCAAGTTCACAGGGCTCATCTAGGGCTTCCTTTCGAACAGCTTGGAATCGACGAAGAACGAACGGGCGCCTATTCTCTCAAAAAACCCATATTTTTCAATGAATCAAAGCTTGTAGGCCTGCGTGCCTCCCAATTGGAAGAAAAACTGATAAGAAAAGGGGTTTCCTTCGTAGGCCGCCTGATATTCGGTGGGCACCTGATCGTTGGTAGCGGACAACCCGGCGCGCAATTCCCAACCATCCCAGGCCGCCACTTGATGACTATAGCCTAAAGTGACCGCGGATACCCAACGGCCCGTATCAGCGTTAGGCAAACCCAAAATGCCCAGTTGGTTTGGCGTGCGCTGCAAATATTCGAACCGGCCAAAAATGCCGCCCACCGCGCTGCCCAACATAAACTCATCCAAAAAAGAATTCAGTTGGGAAACGTTATCAATATTCGTGATGCCGCCATAAATGAGTGTGTTATGTAAAGTCATCGAATCCGAAATCGGTGTGTGGGTGTAAAGCGAAATGGAATAGCGCTGGTCATTAGCGATACCCGGCTCGGGCGTGCCCACCCAGGCGTAAGAAGCCATCAACATAATATTGGTATCCAACTCCTCGATACCCCGTACGGCCACAGAGTTAATGGGGCCTAAAGGTAAATCGACCTGGGTAGGATTCGGTTCGGAACCGTTAAACACCGAAGACTCAATATGAAAGCTTCCCAGTTTGAGCGATTCACCCAAAACCGAACTGGTGATATGGCCCACATCCTGGCCAATGTGATGGCCCAACGGCGTGTCTGGATTAATCATACCCGTAATGCGGTGCATGTAAGCGATCGGGCCGTCAGTGCTTTCACCCCGGGGAGCGGCAAATAATTTGAGGGCGCTTTTGTCGCCATCTGCCAGTGAAAAGGTGTCGCTCAGGGTGAGTCCCATGATGGGCGAGCTGTGCGGATGTTGAGCGTCAATAAAAGGCTGTCCATTTGCCTGGTTCTCGCCAATCTGCAAAAGCTCGGGCGTTCCGGTCGCGGGCACAGTCCAGAGATCACTGGTGAGCATTACATCTAAATTAAGATATTGGTGATCATCTAAAGTCGTACCGAGATCGGCCATAAACATATTGGGCGCGGAAAAATCCGCCCGGCCTCTTTGGGCACCCTCTTCGGCCACCGTCTCAAAGAAACCGTATCCATGCAGCATCAACATGGTCATGGGCATGTGGGGCTGGGCAAAAGGCATGACCATTTGCATATCCACATCCATCAGTTCCATCTGCCCAAAGACAGGAGTCGGATTTAAAAAGATGCCGCCTTCTTTCATCGAAGGCATCATGCTGTCCATCATGCCGGCGTTATCATCCGCCAGCGCCGGACCGATCACGGCGCCCAGCATCAAGACAAACAGTAATAACTTTTTAGTTATTTTTTCCAAAGCAGTTTCCATGGATGGGCTTTTAATTCTTCCACCAGCGATTTCACATCATCCGCCATAGTCTCATCAGACATCAAAACCCCAATGGTGCCTTTTCCATCGTGGATGTTTTGAGTTAATTCATTCATGGTCTTCATGGTTTGTTTGACATTTTTCATGGTTTCGGCGACGTCTTTCTTATTGAGCGCGCCGATTAAATTATCCAGGTTTTTAGAGAGTTTTTGAGCGCTTGCCATCAATTCCGGCGCGGCGGCGCTGGATTTGGAAAGATCAGCCAGCATTTGGTCGATTTTGGCCCGGCTAGAAATGCTCAAAGCCAGCATGTTGGCCGTCGCCTGGTTCATATTATCGAAGGTGCGCAAGATGCTTTCTTGAGCTTTCGGGTCACCCATCATTTTCTCAAAGGTTTCCATCACGTCGCCCAATTGCGAAAAGGTCTGATCCAGGTTATTCGAATCACGCCCCACAATGACCTCGCCCGGCTTCAATTCATCGCCAGACCCCAAATTAGCCTCAACCTCCACATATTTGGTCCCCAACAAACTGGTGGAATAGATATCGACTTTGGAATCGGTTTTGAGTTTAAAATCAGGCTGGGTAATCAGTAAATCAACCGCGACTTTGCCGTCATAAAAGCGAATATTTTTCACCCGGCCAATTTCAATGCTGCCCGCGTACCTTACCGGGGAGTTCACTTTCAAATCGCCCAAAAAATTAAAGGAAGCCGTATAAATTTTTCCGCCGCCGTGAAAATTGAAATGATTCACGAATAGGATGGAGGCCGTCAGTATCAAAACAGCTGACAGTGTCATTAAACCAACTTTGAATTCAAGCGAGGACTTCATATAGGCTCCCATTTTGAGCATCCCCAGCAGTTCCTCTATCGAACCGGCATGGGCCCTTCCACACTACCTGTAACAAATTGAACAATGTAAGGATCTTTGCTTTGTTTAATCTCGTCAGGCGTGCCGATTCCGATGATTTTTCCATCATATATCATGGCAATACGGTTCGCCACCTTGTAGGCGCTATGCATATCATGCGTAACCACGACCGATGTCATCTTGAGCTTTTTTTGCATATCCAGAATGAGATCGTTAATCGCCTCAGAAGTCACAGGATCCAATCCTGAGGTGGGTTCGTCATATAAAATAATTTCCGGATTCACCGCGATAGCCCGGGCCAGCCCCACTCTTTTACGCATCCCGCCGGATAACTGCGCCGGTTTGAGCGAAAGCAAATCATCCTTCAGCCCCACCAGCTCCAGCTTTTGCTTGACCACTTCCACAGCTTGCGCATCGGTCATTTTAAAATCGC
>JABDGD010000056.1 GCA_013286205.1 Candidatus Firestoneibacteriota bacterium
GGTGGCGGAGTATTTGATTCATCAAGGTCACATTTAAATTCAAAGGAGACAATCATGGCTTCAGAACGTAAAGGCGTCATTACTTTTAAGGGAGGCCCGTTAACTTTGATCGGCCCCGAATTGAAAGTGGGCGATGCTGCTCCCAATTTCAAGCTTTTGAACAACAGCCTTCAGGAAATTACGTTGGATAACTTTAAGGGTAAAACCTTAATCATCTCGGTGGCTCCTTCGCTGGACACCCCGGTTTGCTCGCTTCAAACCCAGCGTTTTAATAAAGAAATTCCCCAATTGCCGGCGGGTGTGGAAGTGATTACGGTTTCGGCCGACCTTCCTTTCGCTCAAGGCCGTTTTTGCGGCGCGGAAGGCATTAAAATGCTGACCCTGTCGGACCACCGCGATATGGCTTTCGGTGACGCTTATGGAACCCACATTAAAGAACTTCGTTTAGAAACCCGGTCGATCTTCGTGGTGGGTAAAGATGGTAAACTTAAGCACGTCGAGATCGTCAAAGAAGTAACTGACCACCCGAATTATGATGAAGCTTTAAAGGTGGCCAAGGCTAACGCTTAATAAGATGTTGAAAAGTCTAACGAGTTGGGGGCGCTAAGCGCCCCCAAACTTTTGATAGGATTAATTAATGTTATTGCCCTCTCTTATCCCGGCTTTCTTATTTTTCTTCACGTTTTTGTTCTATCTCCGCACTCATTGCGCTTCTTTCAATATAAATGACTCTGGCGAAACCATTATGGTTTGCGATCAACTCACCATCAGCCATTCTCCTGGTTATCCGTTGCACACCCTTTGGGGTCGCGTTAACTGTCTTTTGCCCTTAGGCCAGCCGATGCTCAGAGTAACCTTTAGTTCCATGGTGACTGCCACCCTGTCAGTAGTTTTTGTTTATTGGATATTAAGAATGCTGCTTCAGAGAGTGTTTATTCCGGCTGATTCGATGGACTCTATGCCTGAAGATCAAAGGCCTGGACCGTGGCTCTGGGAAATTCCATCGGTATTTGGCGCTCTAGTATTCGCTTTTTCTTACCAGCAATGGTTTCAAGCCTGCGGCGCTAAAGGCGGCATTTACACCCTGAACACGCTTTTGACCGTGGCGATGCTTTATCTCTTTTTCAAAATGCGTGAGAGAAGCTGGTTTATTAAGTCGTTTCTTTTAATGGGTTTTCTTTACGGTTTAAGCTTAGCTCACCATTGGCCTAATCAATTTGTGATGGCCCCGGCTTATCTCTGGTTCTTTTTTTCCAGCCAAAAACGGGTTCCTTTTAGAGCTTTTTTGGGTTCATTGCTTCGCCCATTTGATTTGTGGGAAAAAATCCGCAGTATCGTCTCCGCTTTTGGTTCCGTCAATTTTGTTCGGGTTTTGACGCTGGGAATCATTTCTTTATCGGTCTACCTTTATTTGCCCCTTCGAGCTATTCAAGATCCGATTATTAACTGGTGGGATCCGAGAACTTTGGATCGTCTTTGGGGAACCGTTATTCGCAAAGGCTATCTTGGTACGGGCGATGTTCATGGAATGGCCACCTATGTCCGCAATTTGAAGCGTTTTTGGATGCACGCGGAACATCAGTTTGGGGGCGGGTTCACTTTTGTGGTTTATGCTTTGGCGATTTGGGGCTTCATTTGGCTGTGGAATAAAAAACAGCAAAAAGATGTGTTGGGTTTAAGCATCTTAGGAGCCGGCGTTTTCTTTGGGATTATCCTTTTTAATAACCCGTTGGAAGGCTATCAGTGGACTATTGATAACTTTTTTACGCCTGTGTTTCTTGTGGTGGCGATGTTCGCGGCGGCTGGAATTGCCGGCCTCTGTGAGGCCTTTTCTAAAAAGTGGCCGACTTATTATGCCCCCCTCATTATTTCCGCTTTCTGTTTGAGTTTTGCCAGCATGCCTTTGATTCTGAACTATATGGCTACTGATAAAGTTGTTGATGGACAGACTGTTTATCAGAGCGTGGATCAAAGCCGTTATGTCGGTTCCTATGACGAAGGCATGAATATGCTCAAAACCGTCAACCGGGATGGGGTTATCATCTGTAACGGCGACATTGATATTCTTCCTTTGTGGTATTTACAGCATGTTGAGGATAAGAGGCCCGAAGTAGTGGTCTTTACCATGCAGCTAATACCTTACGATTGGTTTAGAGAACCCCTGTTTAAGAAATTCCCCTTCTTGAAAGTTCCTGTGGGCTACGACGTGAGACCTGAAACTGTGGTTCAAGATATGATCAATATGCACGCTCAAGACCGTTCTTTTTATTTCACTAACATTTTTACGGCTCCCTGGATGCAAAAGGACGACCCGGCTATTCCGGAAGGTTTTCTGTGGAGAATTGTTAAGACTAAGAATTTGGATTACGCTTTTACTTCCCGCCGTCTTAATGTTCTTTGGGCAACCTATCGTTTAAGAGATCTGGAAGCGCCTGAGAGAGGTTATTGGGACGAATATACGGACGTCATGAAAGACGCCTATGGTATTGGTTATGACTTTACGGGCTATTTCTCCCTTATTAACAAGATGCCGGATGTGGCCTTGTGGAACTTTAATAACGCGCTGAAATACCGCCAGCCTCAAACTCAAAGCCGTATTTATGCCATGCTGGGTGAAACTTATATGGCTCTTAATCGGCCGCAAAGCGCTGTGAACAGCTTCCAAATGGCCATTCAAAAAGGCGCTCAAGACTCTCATATATTTGCCAGACTGGGAGACGCTTTTTCAGGTATGAGTGATTTCAGCGACGCTCAATCGGCTTATCGCACCTCCCTTAATATCAATCCACAGGACACGGTGGCACTGGCTGGAGTCAGCGTCATTGAGAAAAAACAAAATGCCCATGGAGGCAAGGACAAGCGTTCTTGAAAACCCGCAACATTCGTCTAACCGTAGAATACGACGGCACCAATTACAAAGGCTGGCAACGGCAGCTTCAAATTGAGACTGTACAAGGCACTTTAGAAAGCCGCTTAAAGCAGATTTGCGGACATCCGGTTGATTTATTGGTGGCGGGGCGTACCGACGCGGGTGTTCATGGGCTGGGTCAAACCACCAATTTCCGTACCAGCTCCACGCTTTCTATTTCTAAATTTCAAAATGTATTAAACCACCTATTGCCCCGGGATATCCGTGTCGTCAAAGTGCAAGAAGCGCACGAAAACTTTCATTCCACTTATCACGCTAAAGCCAAGCTATACCGCTACATTATTCGAAACACCAAAGACTATACGGTGTTTGACCGTAATACTTATCATTTGGTTCGTCATAAGCTAGATGTGGCTGCGATGAAAAAGGCCGCGAAGTTTTTGCTGGGCACGCATGACTTTACGTCTTTCCGCGGCACGCTGGGCAAAAGAGCGAATCCAAAACGGACTCTTCTCAAAATTCAAATTAAGAAAAAAGGCAACGATGTCATTCTGGAATATACGGGAGTTTCGTTTTTGCACCAGATGATTCGTATTTTAAGCGGTACTCTTTTACATGTGGGGTTGGGGAAGTTTAAGCCTGAAGACATTAAGAAAGTTTTGAAGGCGAAAGACCGAACCAAGGCTGGCCCCACGCTGCCGCCGAGCGGATTGTTTTTAGTGAAGGTTTTTTACCCTACGGTTTTTCCGCCAATTAAAAAAAGAGAGAAGAGGGAAGCGGAGTGAAAATAGGTTTCTTTCTTTATCGCTTGGGTGCTTTAGGCGTTTTGTTGACGACGGGCATCCTCTGGAATGAACCTCTGGCGAGCGATTTGAAACAGGGAAGTTCCAACTGGCTGACGGTGCTAGTTCTATTTGGCTTTGCCATCGCGGCAGGCTGCTTAATGTTTTTACTGAACACGCGTTCTGTCGAAAAAAATAACTCTACTCTGATGTATGTGTCGCATGGCCTAGCTCTTCTATCTATTATCTGGCTTTTGCTCTGGTGTTTTGTTTGGCTGGCGATTATTTCAGCTAAGGGTGAAAGCGCAGAAATGTTCATTAAACACATAGCGGATATTCATCTTTTTGGAGTGGGTTTTTCTATGGCGGGTTACGCCGCTGGCTGGCTGGCGCCTCAATTGGGGATTAGATCGATTCGATTCTTTATGACGGCGGGTTGGGCAGTGAGTTACATGGCGTGGCTTAACCTGTTTCTTCAACCCAGTCTTCAGTGGTTATGGGCGCCCGCCATAGGCGGTCTTTTAGTGGTATTGGGAGGCTTTTTAATAGCCCGGTCCCTAAAACCCAAGGTTGAGACACCCGCTTAACTGACGTAGAATACCCGCTCTTTGCAGGATGTTGAATCCCTTTGGGATTCCTATTTGTAAATGAGCCATAAACAAGATATCTAATGGCTCATTTCAACCCGTGACTGTAGACGGGACCAAAGGCATATGTAGTGTCCCGTTAAAATCCTATAAGGGTGGCCCATGGCTTATTCCTCATTAACTGAATTCGTCGAATTCCTGGAAAAAAAGGGTCAATTAATCCGCATTCCTGAAGAAGTGGACCCCGTATTAGAAGTAACCGCTATCGCGGATAAAGTTTCTAAGTCGCCTAACGGCGGCAAAGCCCTTCTTTTTGAAAAACCTAAAGGCAGTTCCTATCCGCTGCTCATTAACGCGTTTGGTTCTTATCAGCGCATGAGCTGGGCCCTGGGTGTTGAAAATCTTGAGGAACACGCTGAAGCGATCAAAGAATTACTAGAACTCAAACCGCCGAAAGGTTTTGTAGACAAGATGAAGTTTTTGCCCAAGTTGGCTGAAATCGCGAAATTTCCCCCGGTTGAAGTTTCCAAAGGTGCCTGTCAGGAAGTGGTTGAGACTAATCCTGATTTGACTACTCTGCCTGTTTTGAAATGCTGGCCTCAAGATGGCGGCCGCTTTATTACTTTCCCGCTGGTTTATACCAAAGACCCTGAAACGGGCATTCGCAATATCGGCATGTACCGCATGCAGGTTTATGACGGCAAAAGCGCCGGTATGCATTGGCAGGTTCATCATGGCGGAGCCGGCCATTACCGCAAGGCGGAAAAGGCGGGTAAGCGTTTGGAAGTTGCGGTAGCTTTGGGCGGCGATCCTTGCTTAACCTATTCAGCGACAGCACCATTGCCTGAAGGCATTGATGAACTTTTATTCGCCGGATTCATGCGCAAGAAGCCGGTTGAGCTGGTGAAGTGTAAGACAGTTGATCTGATGGTTCACGCGGACGCTGACTTTGTGTTGGAAGGCTATGTGGAGCCGGGCGAGCGTAAAACTGAAGGCCCCTTTGGCGATCATACGGGCTATTACAGTCTGGCTGATGAATATCCCGTTTTTCATATTACCTGCATCACTCGCCGCAAGAATCCTATCTATATGACTACGATTGTGGGCAAGCCTCCCATGGAAGACGGTTATTTGGGTAAAGCGACTGAACGACTCTTCTTGCCAATTCTTCAGAAAGTGCTCCCGGAAGTGGTGGATATGGAATTGCCGCTGGAAGGCGTTTTTCATAACCTGGCGATTATCTCCATCGATAAACAATATCCCCAGCATGCCCGTAAGGTGATGTTCGCCCTTTGGGGTTTAGGCCAGATGATGCTGACTAAAACTTTAATCATCGTGGATAAAGACACGAACGTTCATGACTATGGACAGGTTTTATGGCGAGTCGGTAATTGCATGGATGCGAAGCGGGACGTTTTGATTACAGAAGGACCGTTAGATGTTTTGGATCATACCTCGCCCATGTGGGGCTGGGGCGGCAAAATGGGAATTGATGCCACCAGAAAATGGAAAGAAGAAGGGTTTAACCGGGAATGGCCGGATGAGTTGACGATGGATAAAAATGTTGAAGATAAAGTTTTGCCGATTCTTAAGAAACACAACCTGATTTAATCATCGAATCAAAAGGAAATTTATGAGCTCGAATATTCAAAGCATGTTTGGACGCATCGCCGGAACCTATGATCAGGTCAATCACACCCTTTCATTCAACCAAGATATTCAGTGGCGTAAAGCCTCAGTCTCGCAAATGACGAAAGATGGTTATGTGCCCAAAAAGGTTTTGGATTTATGCGCGGGTACGGGTGATTTTGCTTTGGCGGTTAAAGAAACGACCCCGGGCGCTCAGGTGACTTTGGCTGACTTCGCTAAGCCTATGTTGACTTTAGCCAAGAAAAAGGCCAACTCCCAGACTGGTTTGAGCTTTGTAGAGGCGGACGCGTTAAAACTGCCTTTTCAAGATATGGCTTTTGACACCTTGGTTTGCGGCTTTGGAGTGCGTAATCTGGACTCGTTGGAAAAGGGTGTTAAAGAAATCGCCCGGGTTTTAAAGCCTGGCAGCAAAGCGGTCATTTTAGAGTTCTTTAAGCCGACTGGTCTTTTCGCCAAACTGGCCTATACCTTTTATGTGGGAAGCGTGATGCCGGCTCGCGGTGGAGCGATTTCCAACGACAAAGCGGCTTATGAATATCTTCATAACTCCGCTAAGAATTTTGTAACTGTGAAAGAGTTTAAGGCCTTGATGGAAAAGAACGGTTTTAAAGAGGTCTCCATTGAAGCCCGCATGATGGGCGTGGCTTACAGCGTGGTTGGTATTCGGAAGTAAGAGGAAAAGATGAAAAAGATATTTGTCGCGGTAACGGGAGCATCGGGGACCATTTACGCCCGCCGATTTTTTCAACACTTTCCCTATGACGATTGGGAAGTGCATGCCGCTGTTTCTAAATCCGCTCTCATTGTGGCTTCGCATGAAGGCGGCTTAAACCTGCCGCCGCACGTTAAAGAATGGGATGAAAAAGACCTGACGGCGCCCGTGGCCAGCGGTTCAAATAAGTTCGAAGCTATGGTAGTGATTCCTTGCTCAACGGCCTCCATGGGTAAAATGGCGCATGGCATCGCCGATAACCTGATCACTCGCGCCGGTGAAGTATTCTTAAAAGAACGCCGGAAACTCATTTTGGTGCCCCGCGAAACACCGCTGTCTTTGATTCAAATTAAAAACATGGAATTACTTACTCTGGCAGGCGCCCACATTATTCCGGCGACACCTAGCTTTTATAGCAACCCCAAAACAATCGAAGAACTCGTCGATACAGTTGTGGCCCGCATTTATGATCATGCGGGAGTTGACGCTGATGTTTCAACCAGATGGCGCGCCGAAGAAGTGAAACGTCATGACGGAAAAATAAAGGATTAATTTATGTTTGAAAAAATGTCATTTGTTTTTTTCATATTTTTTTTAACCCTGCCGATTAACGCGAAATCCAATTATGACGATGATGATGCTTTGAAACCGGCCAAAAAGGGCGATGCGGTCGCACAATACAATCTGTTTTGGGACATGAAAGATCCGACCGCATATCTTCAGAAGGAAGTTACCTGGCAACTTTATGTTCAGATCATTGTTACACCGCTGACGGGATACAGTAAGTCGCCTGAGTGGTTGTTGGCTGGTTTAAGCAAAGACGCGGACCACTATGTTTATATACCGATTAATCACTTATATAATTCTTTAAGCATTTTGCCTAAAGTTCATCAATCGATCATTGTTCGTGGAAGAATTGTTCGGAACGGCCGCTATACCATTTGGGTTAATGCTCAAAGACATGATGTTGACGCTTTCTTTTTGGATCCTGAAGAGGCGACGCTGGCGCAAAAAAATAGCGATAAGTAATAATGTTAGAAAAATTAAAAACTATCTCTAATCTAGTAGTCTTGCCGCATTCTGTCTTTGCGCTTCCATTTGCGTTGGCCAGTTTGTTAACCGCTACTCACGGTAAACCTTCCTTGCACGTTTTGCTCTGTGTGGTGATTTGTATGGTTTTGGCCCGCACAACAGCTATGGCCTATAACCGCCTGGTGGACGCCGATGTGGACGCTCAAAACCCCCGCACTAAAAACCGTGATATTCCAGCGGGCCGCATTTCTCTCTTACAGGTTAAAATCATCACCTTGGTTTGCGGGTTTGGCTTTGTGATGGCCTGTTATCCTCTCAATGCGTTAGCTTTTAAATTGTCTCCTTTGGCTTTATTGATCCTCTTCTTTTACTCCCATACAAAGCGCTTTACCTGGACTTCTCATTTATTTTTGGGTTTAGCTTTGGGTGTGGCGCCGGTTGGGGCTTGGGTTGCAGCGACAGGGGAGTTAGCCTTAGCGCCCTTTTTACTGACAGGAGCGGTTATTTGCTTCCTGGCAGGCTTTGATATTTTGTACGCCACACAGGACGAAGCCTTTGATAAGAAGGCCGGCCTTCATTCTTGGGTTGTGCGTTGGGGCATCCGTAACAGCCTCTATGCC
>JABDGD010000057.1 GCA_013286205.1 Candidatus Firestoneibacteriota bacterium
GCGCGGTTTGATTTTTAATATTCCATCATCAATCCCCTTCTTTCCAGCTTGCCCATTGTCCCTTCAAATATCTCTATTTATGACCCGCGTCATAAATGTTTTTTTCTTAAACGCTTATCTTTAAACCAGATGAAGCTAAAAGGAGAAACTATGCCTTATCAATTACGTTTTTTAAAATCTGCACCTATGGCTTCCTGGTTAAATGAAACCTCCCAATCATTGGCGCCATTACTTTTAAGTCAAAAGAATTTCTTATCCCTGGGAACCTATCGGCGTGAAGATGTCCGTCGCATATGGGCCGCGCTCACCACAGGGCTATCCGGATTTTTAATTAATCGAAGCCAGTGTGGCACCAGCGAGAGCTGTGACCTCGGTTTGAGACGGGCTCCCGAAAACACATGGATGCATATGGATCGGGCGGAACTGATGGAGCCCCATGTTGACCGTTATCAATTTCAAAAAGGCGAGGATCTACAATCCGCTTTTGACAAGCTAATGAATCCTATTTTGAAAGAGTTCCCCGCGGCAGCGCTCAATCAGGAAAAAATAGAGGCTGTTTTGAAAACTTTTTTCATCCCCCATCTTTTTGTCAATCAAGAGTGCTCTTATCGCGAAGTTTGCCTTCATTCGTTTGACATGAAACTGGCCGCGTCTTTTGTAAAGATACCTTCCTATCCGACTCACGCGACAAAAACCGGGACGACGCGATGAAATCGCTCTGAGCCGCCGGTATCTCCGCATCTAGGACACGAGGACTTTTAGAAAGATCGCCAAAAGACTTCCCCTCTTGACCGCTTAGTCGTGCGTCCCACTCCTCAATTTTTTGCCAAAATAAGCGCTTAAACAGGGTTTTAATATCTTTTTCATTTCCATCATCCGCCCTATGCCGGTCGTCAATTTCAAAAGTTCGCCTTTATAAAACAAACCCAGGGTTGGAAAATCAATGAGACGGTAAGTCATGGCTACAGACGGAACGCGGGTAATATCCAATTGGAGTATTTCCACTTCCCCCCTGACCTCTTCCGACAATTTCAACAACGCCTCATATTGGAGAAGTAATGGCGAACACCAGGGCGCCTGAAAATCAACCAAAAGGGGCTTCTCTTCAGACAAAATCTGGCTTTTCCACTCACTCAACGTGATGATTTGTAGTTTCGTCATGACGCCACCGCTTGGTCGCCATCCATATTCATTTTCGCTAAATGAGCCAGGCGAAATAACGGGTTGATGGATTCTTCCGCCGGCGCGTCCCCAATCGAATCCGATATTTTTAAAACCATCAGCTGAATTTTCTCGTCTTTAATAAACTCGATCATAAAATTCTCCTATATTTTTAAAGTCAAATATCTTCAATACGTTCCGTCAACCCCGGAACATTGATCACCGTGATCTTTCCTCTTTCGGTTGAGACCAGCCCTTCCTCTTCCAATATCGAAAAAGTCCGGATGCAGGTCTCAACCGTGGTGCCCGCCATTTCGGCTATTTCCCGGCGGGTCATGGGAATCACATTTCCAAATTCCTCCACCATGTCGACCAGCACATGAAGGATGCGTTTCTCAACGCTTTCCTGCTCAAACACCTGAGCGCCCTTCGAATGCCGAAGACGTTTCGAAACCATCTCCACCACAGACCGCGACATTTCTGGAAACTCATTGAGCAATTCCATAAAGTTCTTCATTGGAAACGCGTAGACAGTGGTGTCTGTCTCCGCCACACCCTGGCAGGGATACTCGGCCTTACTGAAACAGCAGCAGCTGCCAAACATGCCTTTCGACCCCACCACGCAAAGATTCACGGACCGGCCATTAGGCGTGTAAACCATAGCTTTCACGTGACCTTCCTTGACGAACCAAACCGACTCCGCCGGGTCGCCTTCCAGGTGAATCACTTCGCCTTTGGCGTATTTCTTCTCGACCATCTTTTTTTCCACCTCCGCTAAACGGACGGGCGGCAGCTTTTTAAAAATATCCATGGCGGCGACAAACCCCTTTGATTTGAGGCCGGGCTTCGTCGCGAGCAGATTGGCTTTTGTGGTCAGCATTAAATTCTCCTGTCTCTTTTCAGTTTTCATGATTTTTTCTTATGAAGGTAATCGGCGATCAAGCCGGCGAGGGTCTGGACATTAATGGGTTTGGTGATGTAGCCGTCGCATCCCGCGGCTCTGGCTTTTTGTTCTTCACCTTTTTCGTCATTGGATGTCACCATGACAATAACGATGTCGCGATTTTGGGGATTCGAACGGATCTTTCGGGTCAATTCCACCCCGTTAATTTCTGGCATTCGGAAATCCATCAGAATCAGTTTCGGCTGAAACCGCTCTAGAATTTTCAACGCTTCTTCAGCGTTCGAGGCGCTTAAGACCTGATACTGTTCGGCCTCCAAAAGGCGTTTCATCAGTTTCAGGTTCAAAGGATGATCATCAATGATCAGTATGGGTTCGTTGGACATGACTGGCGGACGTCCTCGCTTTCTAAAACTCAAACAACTGAGTCCTATAAGAGCAAGGCTGGTGCCAGCTGTAATTGGCTAAAAACAAGGCTTTTGGCCGAATAAAGGACATAAAAAAAGGGACTATGGCGTCAGCGCCATAGTCCCTTTGCCATATTTTGCGGGCAAATCCGTTTAGATCAGTCTAAAGACCGTACTTCTTAATTTTAACGTGAAGCGTTTTGTAATCCGTTTTCAGAATCTTAGCCGCCTGGCTCTTGTTGCCCTGAGTGGATCGAAGCACATTGCGGATAGCCTGCTTCTCCGCTTCCTCAATGGCGTTTTCGCCTATTTTTTTCAAGGATAGCCCTGCCGGAATGGACACTTCCATGACCGAAGGCACTTCGGCGGTTTTAGAAATCTTCAACAGGGTTTTAATTTGCTCGGCGTGGATTTCAAAATCAGGTGCGACCAAAACCGCCTGCCGGATCACATTGCGCAATTCACGGATGTTCCCCGGCCAGGGGTGGGCGGCCAGCAGCTGTTCAGCCTCTTTGGAAATGGAACTCACAAAACGCTTCAATTCCACACAAGCTTCCTCGCGAAACCGCTGGGCTAAAACCAACACATCATCTTTTCTTTGTTTTAAAGAAGGTAATTGAATGGTGAATTCGGCCAATCGGTAATAAAGGTCTTGCCGGAATTTACCCGCCTTGGCTTCGTCTTCCAATGGCGCGTTGGTCGCCGCAATAAACCGGACATCGATCGACTGGGACTGATTGGCCCCTACAGGGCGTACCTGGCGTTCTTGAAGAACCCGCAATAATTTGGATTGTAGTCCCAGAGGCAGGTTGCCCACTTCATCCAGAAAAAGCGTTCCGCCATTTGCTAAGACCAACTGGCCTTCTTTTTTTCGGTCCGCACCGCTGAAAGACCCTTTTTCGTGGCCGAACAGTTCAGACTCTAAAAGGTTTTCTGATATGGCGCCGCAATCAATGGCGACGAATGGCCTGTCCCTGCGGGAGCTTTCCTCATGCAAAGCCCGGGCCGCTAATTCTTTGCCCGTGCCCGTTTCTCCCTGAATCAAAACCGTCAATTGAGAGTCAGCTACTTTTTGAATTTGCCCGATGACTTCCTGCACCGCTTTGCTCTTGCCCAAAATACGGGTTAAGGCCGGTCCCTTCCCTGCCTTCTGGCGGAGTTGTTTCATTTCAGTCAGCAGTTCGTTTTTCTCCACGGCATTTTGGACTGTGATCAGTAATTGATCATTTTGAAAAGGTTTGGTCAAGTAATTGTGCGCGCCCTGCTGAATCGCTTTAACCGCCGTCGCCAAATCAGTCACACCCGTTACCATAATGACAGGCAGTTGAGGATAGGATTCTTTCAGCTTTTTAAGAATATCCATCCCGTTCATATCCGGGAGGTTCATATCTAAAATAACGGTCTGGGGTTCAAATCTTTCGGCTTGTTTAAAAGCGGAAGCGCCGTCTTCGGCCATAGCCACGTGATAGCCGCCCACCTTGCCCAAAAGGGTCTGGAGCAACCTGCGTTCAATCGGGTCGTCATCTACCACTAATATGGTTTTCATCTATATCCTTTTAAGGCTGCTTCATACTTTAAGAAATCCTGCGATCACCGCCGGAAAAGTCTGTGTATCAATGGGCTTAGTAATGTAACCGTCGCAGCCCGCGGCGCGGGCTTTTTCATCGTCGCCCTTCATGGCATAAGCCGTCAGCGCCAGAATAATAATATTTTGGGTCTCCGGCGAGCTTTTTAAACGCCGGGTTAATTCCAGTCCATCCATACCAGGAAGCTGAATATCCATGAGGATCAAACGAGGCTTGAAACTTCCGATGTTCTTCAGGGCCTCCTCCGCGTCCGGCGCGGTTTCAACCACATAGCCTTCTTTTACCAGCATCACTTTGGCTAGTTTCAGATTAATAGGATTGTCATCCACAATAAGGATGGATTCGCCCGCCATCGGTTCAGCCTTTCGTTTCCCGGGGTAATACGGCAAAAAAGACGCTGCCTTTTCCTATTTCGCTCTTAACCCCAACGGTGCCGCCCTGGGCTTCCACGATGCGCTTGGTCAGAGCCAGACCTAATCCCGTACCCGCGTATTTCTTGGCCGTACCCGCATCTAACTGCTGAAATTCAATAAAGAGCTTATGAATATCTTTAGCCTCTATTCCAATGCCTTTGTCCGCTACTTCCAAGCGAAATTGATCAGCGCCTTCAGGTTTCAGCCGGACGGTGATATTCCCGCCTTCAGGTGAAAACTTAATCGCGTTGGACAAGTAGTTATAGAGAACTTGTTTGTATTTGGAGCTATCGAGCACCACTCTCGAAAGCGAGGGATCGACCTCAGTCTCCATTTGAATCTTTTTGGAACCAGCCAAACCTCTCAATATATCCTTCACCTCAGCCGTCACCTTGGACAAATCTATGATTTCCGGGCGGAATTCCATTTTGCCCGCCTCAACTTTCGTGATATCGAGCACGTCGTTGATCAGTTGAAGCAAATGCCGGCCGCTGGTGAGAATATCGCCCAGATATTCTTTGTGATCAGCGGAAAGAGGGCCGACCTTTTCGTGATACATCAATTCAGAAAAACCAATAATGGCGTTTAAGGGCGTCCGCAGTTCATGGGACATGTTGGCCAAAAACTCGCTCTTAAGCCGGTTCGTTTCCTGCATTCGGCGGTTTTGTTCTTCCAACATACGCTTTCGTTCGGTCATATCCCGGATAGCGGCCGTCACCAAAGTGCCGTCGGGTGTTTGAATAGGGCTCAGGCTGATCTCCGCAGGAAACTCAGTGCCATCTTTGCGCAACGCGAATAATTCCAGGGCCGCTCCCATGGGCCTGGACTTAGGAGAAGTAAAGTACCCGTCCCGGTGGCCGGGATGGTTGGGCCTAAACCGCTGGGGAATCAAGATTTCAATCCGTTGTCCGTAAAGCTCTTCCCTTTGATAGCCAAACAATTTTTCCGCCTGGCCGTTAATGAGTTCAATTTTTCCGGTTTGATTGACGATGATCATCGCGTCCGGAGCGGACTCCAGCAGCCCCCGGAATTTATCATCCGCCTTTTTAATTTCAGTCACGTCGCGAGTAACTTTAATAAAGCCCCGCAGTTTTCCCCGGTCATCCTTTAAAGCCGTAATCACCACATCCGCCAAAAATCGCGATCCGTCTTTTCGAACCCGCAAGCCCT
This sequence comes from Candidatus Firestoneibacteriota bacterium, assembly GCA_013286205.1. Lineage (GTDB taxonomy): Bacteria > Oederibacteriota > Muellerivitia > Muellerivitales > Muellerivitaceae > Bog-1183. The sequence continues at coordinate 5,639 of JABDGD010000057.1, forward strand.
CATCTTCTACCCGGCCTTCTTTTTCAGCTTTTTTTAGCAATTTAACCGGATGTTGTCTCGCGATGTCCGCGGGGGCATAAAAAACCTTCATATTTTTTCCGATCACTTCAGCGGCTTTATATCCTTTAATCCGTTCCGCGCCAGCGTTCCAGGTCAGAACCTTACCTTCTGTATCCAGCATGAGAATGGCGTAATCTTTAATGCTTTCGATAGCCTGAGCCGCGTCCAAGCTCGTGAGAGTTTTCTTTTGGGGCTGAGTTTTTGAAACGCGGACAGTCTGTTGGGTCGAGTGAGCTTGACGGTTTTTAGTACGCTTAACCGGCTTGGCTTGACGTTGATTTGACTTGGGTTTTTTCATTTTTCAGCTCCTGAGCTACGAAAAACTCTAACGCTTTATCGCCAACAGTACCAAGGAAAACAAAGACTTTTTCGCGGATCATTTTATATGGCGTTGAAATCATTGGGCTTTTGAATCGTTCCGAAAAACCGGCGGTTTTCACTTCCGTCAAAGCAAAAAACTTCAAAAAAAATTCTGAAATTTCGAAGGTTTATCTACCTGTAAGTCAGTGCCCAAAACTGGAATACCCGCTATGGCGAAGATGCCATAGTCATTCTCCCAACCACCTAAAATTCCGCTGTTTCCAAGGATTTCACCTTGGCACCAGGCTTGCTTTAACTATGGGGTCAGTGAGCAAATTCCAGACGCACCTATGAAAGAGCGGTATATGGGTAATCCAATAGAAAAAAGACGGGCAGAAAAAGACGCTTCAAAAAAGAAGTGCCATGAAAACCGGGGAACTTATCTTAGCCTCGCTTTGGTTTTTCTCGCACTGGTAGGTACTGGTATCAGTTCTTATCTGGGTTTTCAGACATTCACCGATAGTTCCCGCTGGATCATTCATTTCGATCAAGTCCAGCAGGCTCCATTACGAATGATCGCCTCGCTCCAGGATATGCAAAATACTCAAAATCGCTATGTCAAGACCGGCGACAATAAGGATCTTCAAACCTACGAAAGATTAAAAATCTTCGCGCAAAAACATCTCGCGGAATTTCATCTTTTGACCGCAGATCAATTCGATCAGCAAATCGGCTCGATTCATCTGGAGAACCTTGTCAGCGCTCAAATCGCCTCCATGGATAAAACCATGGCCGATTTCAAAAAGGGCAACCGGCAAAAAGCGATTCAGAATATTCGTCTCCAGGCGAAAGACAGAAGCATGGAGCACGTCCTCGAAATCGAGGACAAACTCGGAGACGACATGATGATCGGCCGGAGAAAACTCGACGAAGATAAATTAGGCGACGCGGGCTTATCTCTTTCCCTCTGCTTTATCTCCGCCCTGTTCCTTTTCCTCGCCGCGATCTACTTCATTCTCAATGACTTGAGGAACCGTCAATCATCCCAAAAAGAGTTAGTAAAACGAGAGGAAACCTTCCGCAGATCGATCTCTTCTATTAAGGATTACGCCATCGTTACCTTAAGCGATAAAGGAACCATTCAAAGCTGGAACGAAGGGGCGGAAAAGATTAAGGGTTATAGCCCCGAAGAAATTATCGGCAAAAACTTCTCCATCCTTTATACCGACATTGATGCCAAGGACGGACATCCCGAGACTTTGTTGAAAAAGGCTGCCCGACAGGGCCATGTGGAAGATGAGAGCTGGCGGGTGCGCAAGGACGGAAGCCGGTTTTTAGCCGACGTCGTCATAACCGCCCTGAAAAGCGAAACGGGAGAGCCTCTGGGCTATATCGAAGTCACCCGGGATGTGACTCAAATCAAGAATGACCAAAAAAACATGCTGCGCCGGAATGAAAACCAATTGCGGGCTTTGATGGAAAACGCCAACGACGCCATTTTTACCATGGATACAAATGGACTGATTCTGAGCTCGAACCTGCAGGGCGAAAAACTGTTAAAGACCCCCCGGGAAGAAATCGTCGGAAGAAATTACCTGGAATTCTCCCTGCCGGCTCAAAGAGGCCGTGCCGAGACTTACATGGGGAAAATCAACCGGGGCGAAAAACCCGCGCCCGAAGAGTTTGACTTAATCATGGGCAACGGCGAGACCTGTTCCGTGGAGTTTTCGGTTGTATTGATGCAATTAGAGA
>JABDGD010000058.1 GCA_013286205.1 Candidatus Firestoneibacteriota bacterium
CCAAAAAAATCCGCCGGGTCTGTTCCGAAAAAACCGCGAAGCGTATGACGGAGCTGATGAAGTGGGTGGTTCAGCACGGTACGGGTACTATGGTGGCTTTGCCGGCTTATCAAATCGCGGGTAAGACGGGAACGGCTTACAAGTTTGAAAATGGACATTACTCTTCTAATAGCTATGTTTCTTCTTTCGTGGGTTTCGTTCCGGCTGATAACCCCAAAGTCGCCATTTATGTTTCGCTGGACGATCCCCGGGGTATTTACTGGGGCGGTTACACCGCCGGCCCTGTCTTTAAAGAAGTGGCCAAGCGCGTGATGGCTTATGACCTGGTACCGGGCAGCGGGGAGGTTTTGACCGCTCAGGCGCCGAAAGATCAACGCACTGTTCCTTCGTTTGAAGGTTTGACTCCTGAGCAATGTAAGTGGCTGGCGGAAGCTAGCGGATTGAATTTGAAATTTGTGGGCCGGGGCGAGCGGGTGGTTTCCCAATCCGCGGCGGTAGGCGCGCCTTTAATGGCGGGCGATCAAAACCCGGGCAAACTGGTCTTAACCTTAGGCAAACCTGAATTGTCACAAACCGGCGGTTTAATGCCGGAATTACGCGGTAAAACCAAGCGTCAAGCCTTGGCTTTGTTGGCGCCTTTAGGTCTCAAAGTTAACTTCCGGGGCGAAGGCGTGGTCTTGGCCCAATTTCCTCCGGCGGGCCGTTCGGTCAGTTCGGACATTTCCTGTGAACTTAACTGCGGTGTGCCTTTGACCAATGTCACCTCCAAAATCGTGGGAGGCAAATCGTGAACTTTAAATCGCTCATCAAGATAGTCAAGGGCGGCAGAGTGGTGGGTAAGGGTGATCCGATCATTACGGGCATCTCTGAAAATTCAAAATCCGTTCAAAAGGGAAACCTGTTTGTCTGTATCCCGGGCGCGAAACACAATGGCAGGGGTTTTGCTTTAGAAGCGGTCGACAAGGGCGCGAAAGCTTTAGTGGTTGAAGGCGAAGTACTTCGGGGAATGGATGTTCCTCAACTGGTGGTTCGCGACAGCCGTGAAGCTTTGGCGCTTTTGGCTAATAGCTTTTATGGCGAGCCTTCCAAAAAAATTAAAGCCATCGGCGTAACTGGTACCAAGGGCAAAACCACGACGACCTATTTAATCCGCGCCATCCTGGAAAAAGCCGGTCAAAAGGCTGGGCTCATCGGCACCATCTCTTACCAGGTAGGTAAGAAAACGTATGAAGCCAACAACACGACGCCTTCTTCTTTGACCATTGTCAAACTGTTGGATGAGATGAACCGCGAAAAGTGCAAGTGGGTTGTCATGGAAGTTTCATCCCATTCGTTAGAAATGAAACGGGTTCTGGGAATTGATTTCCAAGGCGCGGTCTTCACCAACCTGGGCCGGGACCATTTGGATTTTCATAAAAACTTTACCAGCTACTTCCATGCGAAACGCCGTTTGTTCACCGAGTTCAAGAACCTGCAGGCCCGCGTAGTGAACGCAGACGATGTCTATGGCCAGAAACTTTTGAAAGAACTGAAAACCAAAGCGGTCGGTTACAGTATTAAAGCTCCCTGCGCTTATCAGGCGACTCAAGTAGAACACAAACCAGGTCTGTTGAAGTTTGTGGTTCAGGGCAACGCCTTTGAAGTGCCTTTGACCGGTCTCTTTAACATTTACAACTGTTTGGCGGCGATTGCTGTCTTGAAAGAATTGGGTCTGTCCTGGACTGAATTACAAAACGGATTAAAAAACGCGCCCGCGGTGCCGGGCCGGTTTGAGGAAGTGAAAGCGGGTCAGGACTTTACGGTGCTGGTGGATTACGCCCATACCTCGGATGCTTTGAAACAGGCCTTGATGGCTTCCCGTGAAATCATCGGTAAAAAGACCAATTTCCGCGTCATTTCAGTATTTGGCTGCGGCGGAGACAGAGACCGAACTAAGCGTCCTTTGATGGGAAAAGTCTCTTCCCAGTTGGCGGATGTGACCATTGTGACCTCTGACAATCCACGCACCGAAGATCCCAAGATGATTTTAGAAGACGTGCTTCGCGGTATTCCTCGTCCCTTATTGCAGGGCGAAAAGAAACGGGTGTGGGTAGAAGAAGACCGTACTAAAGCTATCCGTCTGGCGCTTTCCAACGCTCAAAAGGGCGATTTGGTTTTGATCGCGGGTAAGGGCCACGAGACTTATCAAATTATTGGCGAGACCAAACATCACTATGACGACCGTGAAGTGGTCAAAGACATTCTTAAAACCTTGAGGAAGAAACATGTTTAACCACCAAGACACCAAGGCACCAAGAAAGAGAACTGATAATTTTGAATTAAGAATTTTGAATTATGAATTGTTGAACTTGGTGTCTTGGTGTCTTGGTGGTTCAAGGTTTGGTTTCTGATGTTGCCATGGACTTTGGAGGAAGCGGCGGCTTTAACCGGCGGCCAGGTGGTGAATGGAAGTAAAGAAACCCAAATCACCAGCGTGGTGCATGACACCCGCAACGTGGTCAAGGGCAGTTTGTTCGTGGCGATAGTCGGTGAGCGGTTGGATGGGCATCAGTTTTTAAAGCAGGCGGCGGCAAAGGGCGCGAAGGCGGTGGTGGTTTCGAGGTTGGTTGCGGGAATCAAGATTCCCCAAATCAAGGTCGAAGATACCACGAAGGCGCTGGGGGATTTAGGCAAGGCCCAGAGGCTTCAGTGGGGCGGGTTGGTGGTGGCGGTCACGGGCAGTGTGGGTAAGACCACGGTGAAGGACATGACGGCCCACCTGTTGTCGGGGTTGTTTAAAACCCTGAAGACGCAGGGAAATTTTAATAACCAGTTTGGTCTTCCTTTGACCTTGCTGCGTTTGACGGAAAAAGACGAAGTGGCGGTGGTGGAGCTGGGTATTAACCACCCGGGTGAGATGGAAATGCTTTCTGAGATCGCCCGGCCTGATGTGACGGTAGTCACGGCCATCGGTGAAGCGCATTTAGGTTTCTTTAAGGGTAAGGCGCAGTTGGCGCAAGAGAAGATGAAAATCGCCGCGAGCCTGCGCGAAGGCGGGGTTCGCATATTAAACGGGGATGATCCCTATTTAAAAGCGAAGGGTGACACTGTGACCTTTGGATTGAGAAACGGGAAAGTGAAAGCGACGAACTTGAAAACAACCGCTCGGGGCACCCGCTTTACGCTGAGCGCCAAGGGCCAAAAGGCCCCGGCGGAGCTGCAAATGCTGGGCGTTCACAATGTCCGCAACGCGGTGGCGGCGGTGTCCGTGGGGCTGACTTTGGGTTTGCCGCTCAAGGCTTTGGCGGATCGTCTGTCGAAGTTTAAGCCGCAGGCTTCGATGCGGATGGAAATGAAAAAGCTCAAGGGTGTACTGGTGATTAACGACGCTTACAACGCCTCGCCGACTTCCATGGAAGCGGCGTTGGAAACTTTTAAGACGCTGAAAACCACGGGCCGCAAGGCGGCGGTCTTGGGCGACATGCTGGAGATGGGTTCTTTCGCCAAAGACGCGCACCGGCGCATGGTGAAACTGGCTTTGTCCATGCCGATTGAGGATTTGATTTTGGTCGGGAAGCACATGAAGGAAGCGGGCACAGCGATTTTGGGGAAAGACTCCCTGAAGGCCCGTCTGTTTGACCGGGCGGAAGAAGCCGGCGTTTATCTCAAAAGCTGGGTTCGTCCGAATGACGCGGTGCTGTTGAAGGCTTCTCGAGGCGTGAAATTAGAAAAAGTATTGGAGGCGTTCTGACCATGATCTCTTTAAAGAAATACCTGGATGAATTAGCGGGACCGGACCATCCCTTTGTGAAGGGCGCGCCGGGCCGTGAAGCCTCTGCGAACAACGACAACAACAAAGACACCAAAGCGGTTGAGGAAGAACTGATTAAAACGTTGAATCAATTTTTAAGAACTAACAGGAACTAGAATGCTTTATCACTTACTTTATCCACTGGCCAATAAGTTTATCGGCTTTAACGTTTTCCGCTATGTGACCTTCCGTTCGGTTTACGCGGCGGTCACGTCTTTCGGCCTTTGCCTTTTCTTTGGCGGCGCGGTCATTGCCCGTATGCGCGCCATGCAGTTGGGCGAGAAGATCCGCAATGACGGACCTGCGAGCCATTCGGTTAAAGCGGGAACACCCACTATGGGCGGTATCCTTATCATTCTGGCGATGGTCATCAGCGACTTGCTCTGGGTGCGCTGGGATTCCAAATTCTTCTGGCTGACTTTGTTTTCTATTCTTTGGTTTGGCGGCATTGGTTTTGTAGACGATCTGATGAAGCTTTTAGGCAACGGCAAAAGCCGGGGTATCTCCAGCCTTTGGAAATTTGTGGCCCAAATTGTGGGGGCGATCATCATTGTGGGTGTCTATATGTATATCCTGCCCGACGATTTCCCCTTGAAAACCGCTATTACTTTGCCTTTCTTTAAATACCCTCTCAATCTCGACGCCCTTTATCCCTTCTTTGCGGTGCTGGTCATTGTCAGTGCTTCTAACTCGGTCAATCTCACTGATGGGCTGGATGGGCTGGCGGTGGGCTGTACTACTTTCGCGGCCATGGCCTTTGTCGTCGTCACCTATGTGTCGGGCAACGTGAAGTTTAGCGAATACCTCAAAATTATCTCGGTGCCGGGTGCAGGTGAATTGACTGTGCTTTGCGCGGCGTTGGTCGGGGCGGGGTTAGGGTTTCTCTGGTTCAACGCTCACCCGGCTCAAATTTTTATGGGAGACACGGGCTCTCTGGCTTTGGGCGGTCTGCTGGGAACGATCGCCGTGGTGGTAAAGCAGGAAGTGCTTCTCATTATCGTCGGCGGCATTTTTGTGGTGGAAGCTTTGTCGGTCATTATTCAAGTGGTCTCGTTTAAAACCCGGGGCAAACGCGTTTTCAAAATGGCCCCCCTGCACCATCACTTTGAACTGTCGGGTGTGCCCGAATCGAAACTCATTGTTCGCTTTTGGATTGTGGCTATCGTTTTGACGCTTTTGACTTTATCGACGTTGAAATTGCGTTAAGGAATTTATGCATCACGTAAATGGAAAACAAATCGCGGTCATTGGGTTCGGGCGCTCGGGTTTCGCGGCGGCCAGACTTTTAACCGTGCATGGGGCCCATGTGACGATCTTGGATGACAAGACGCCAGAGAAGCTCACGACCTGGATCGAGAAAATTCAGGCCTTTCCCCAGGTGAAACTGGTACTGGGCGGGATTGATCCGACCATGGTGATCAACTCTGACTTAGTTGTGGTGTCGCCAGGCGTGCCGGTCAACCATCCGGTGTTAATGCGGGCGATGGAAAAAGGCGTGAAGGTCATTGGCGAAATGGAACTGGCTTACGGCTATTGCAACGCGCCCATCGCGGCGATTACGGGGACCAACGGCAAGACAACGACGACGACTTTACTCGAAGCCATGATTAACGCCTCGGGCCGAAAGGCCATCGCTTGCGGGAATATCGGAAAGGCTTTCGCGGAGACGGTGTTTGAGCTGACGGGTGAGGATGTGGCGGTGTTGGAAGTTTCCAGCTTTCAATTGGAAACCATTGAGGAGTTTCGCCCCAATGTGGCGGCCATTCTGAATGTGACACCGGATCATTTGGACCGACATGAAGATATGCAGACTTATGTGGAAACAAAGGGGCTGATTTTTAAAAACCAGAAGCCTGGTGATGCCCTGGCGCTGAATGTTTCTGATAAATACACGCCGATTTACACGAGTTTGGCGAAGTCGGACCTTTATTTCTTTGGATTCGCCGAGGCGATTCGGGGTGATAAAAAGCTGGGCTGCTACATCGAAAAGGGCGCGATCGAGCTTTTGGGCAAGACCCTGGTGAAGGCGGATGAACTTCAAATACCGGGTCCGCATAATTTGGAAAATGCCTGCGCGGCGGCTTTGCTGGCCTCGTTGAGCGGTGTGACCAATGACGTGATCGCCAAGACGCTTCGTGAGTTTAAGGGAGTGGAGCACCGGTTAGAACCCGCGGGCGAAGTGAACGGGGTTCGTTTTGTGAATGATTCCAAGGGAACCAATGTGGATTCCGTGGTGAAGGCTTTAGAAAGCTACAGTCGCCCGATCGTTTTGATTTTGGGCGGGAAAGACAAGGCGGGGGACTTTACCCGTTTGGCGCCTTTGGTGAAGGAAAAAGTCACGCGCATTGTGGCTTTTGGCGAATGCAAAAACAAAGTGGTTCAGCAGTTGTCGGGTTCCGCCACGGTGGTGGAGGCAGGCACTTTGGAAGAAGTGGTAAACGGGGCTTTTGTAGCCAGCGAAAAGGGAGGCGTGGTTTTGTTTTCTCCCGGCTGCGCGAGCTTTGACATGTTTAAAAATTATGAGGATCGGGGCCGGCAGTTTAAGGCCATGGTTCAGAAGTTAGCGGCACAAAAGTCTAAAACAGAAGCAAAAGTCTAACGAAAGGAAATGGCTTTCATTTTTACGCTCGGATTCTGAGATCAACACCTACAACACTTTTTCAACACCTCCGACGCTACCTCTCGGAATCCGAACGAAGAGATGAGAGCTGAGGGTAAAAAATGAGCTTCAAGACACAAAAACTCGAATCGCCCGACTTTCTTTTGTTTTTTCTGACAGTCGTGCTGGTAATTTCGGGACTGATCATGATCTATAGCGCTTCGGCCATCTTGGCCCATGACCGCTATGGCAGTTCCTACTATTTCTTTCTGCGCCAACTCATCTGGATCGCGGTGGGCTGTGCGGGCATGTGGGTGGCTTACAAAGTGGATTTAGAAGCACTGAGAGCTTTGGCTATTCCCGCTTTGTTCATCAGCTTGTTTTTAATGGCGGCGGTTTGCGTGCCGGGGATTGGCCGTACGGTAGGCGGAGCTCAGCGCTGGTTCCGTTTGGGGCCTTTCTCTTTCCAACCTTCTGAAATTATGAAAATCGCTCTGGTCTTTTATCTGGCGGATTCTTTAGACCGCCGTAAGAAGCTGCTTTCGAATTGGCAATCGCTCATTCCTTACGCGGTCATCACGCTGGCCTGGGCCGCTTTGCTTCAAAAGCAGCATGACCTGGGAACGTTGGTTTTGTTGGGTTTAGTTACCCTTTTACTCCTGATTCTGGCGGGTATGCCGTTGGCTTTTGGGTTGGTGCCTTTGGCGGTTTCGGTTCCCTTGATGATCTATCTGGTCGAGTCAGCCAGCTACCGTATGAAACGTATCTCGGCATTTCTCAATCCCTGGGATGACCCGCAAGGCGCGGGATTTCAATTAATTCAAAGTTTGATCGCGGTGGGTAACGGCGGACCTTTGGGTGTGGGACTTTCCAACAGCTCACAAAAACTTTTCTATCTCCCGGCGCCTCATACGGACTTTATCTTCGCCATCATCGCCGAAGAATTAGGTTTAGCTGGCGCGGGTGCTTTAGTGTTTGTGTTCGGTGTCTTCGTGCTTCGTGGATTCAAAGTGGCCTCGGCGGTCAGCCAAAGAGAAGGCGGAACTTTTCAAGCCCTGCTGGCCTCGGGCATTACGGCGCTCATTGGCTTTCAAGCGATTATGAACCTGGGTGTGGTCACTGGTCTTTTGCCCACCAAGGGTATTCCTCTGCCTCTCATCTCTTACGGCGGCTCGTCCATGGTTTTCACGCTGTTTTCCATCGGGATTCTTTTCAACATTTCTTCGGGAGTGAAACTGGTGTCGGCGCCGAGCCGGGCATCGGTACTGGCCTAAGAATATGAAACGAGTTCTGATTACGGGTGGCGGCACCGGGGGTCATGTGTTTCCGGGAA
>JABDGD010000059.1 GCA_013286205.1 Candidatus Firestoneibacteriota bacterium
GTTTACGCGTTCGGCATTTGGGTTTTTAGGGGCTTAGAACCGGATGAATGGAAAAGTGTTTTCTCGATTCTCAGAAGGAAAAAAGCGTGAGCGCACCGGAAGAAATGAACCGGATGGTTCCAGTTATCCATCCGGAGCGGTATCGGCTTAACCCGGACCGTGAATACGCGTTTAAATCCGCCTGGAAAACCGCCTTGGTTAAAGTCTTTGATCGGTTCGGCGCTTTATTTTTTAAACCTCCCTTGGCGCCCATTGACTGGAAGTCGGTCAAGAAAGTGGCGGTACTCCGGCTGGATCAATTAGGCGACGTGATATTAGCGCTGCCGGTCTTAGAAGCTTTGACTGAGGCTTTGCCTCATGCTCATGTGGATTTTATAGTCGAACCGGGTGCTAAAGCGCTGGTGGAAATGGCGACTTCGAAAGTTCATATTCGTTGTTTTAACGCTCCCTGGTTATCGAAGTCAAAGCCTCGTTTTTTTCCTTTCAAAGCAGTCGCGGATTTTACGGCTTTTATAAAAGAAGGTGGTTATGACGCGGTTATCGATCTAAGGGGTGATTTTCATCATATCCTCGCGATGAAAGGGGCCAAGGTTCCTTTTCGCATTGGACGAGCGATTACTGGCGGCGGCTTCTGGTTAACCCATCCGATTCGCCGGCAGCCCGGGCTGCATGAGATTGAACAAAATTTGAATTTATTGAAAAAAGCAGGGATGGTTTTTTCTGAGGGCGAAAAAAATCCGAAGCTCTTTCCTGGTGAAGAGAGCCATCAAAAACAAGCGGCTCAACAGAGTTCAATGGGGCTTGGCCGCGAGGTTGTCGCTATCCACGCCACTTGCACCGCATCAGCTAAGCGTTGGCCCGCAAATCATTGGCGTCAATTGATCGAAAAAATACCCGTGAATTTTGATGTGGTCATCTTGGGGTCGGAAAATGAAAAGGCGGATATCGAGGCGATCTTTATAGAAGGTGGGCGCAAAGTGGTGGTAGCAGCCGGACTATTTCGGCTGCCGGAATTGGCCGCTTTTTTAAAGCAATGTAAACTATTCGTGGGAGTGGATTCGGGTCCCGCCCATATCGCTGCGGCGGTAGGAACTCCGGTAGTTTCGATATTTTCTGGAACGAATAAGTCGGCTCAGTGGGCGCCCCGGGGACCCCAAGGCGCTATTGTTCATCAGCACACGGAGTGCTCACCCTGTGAAAGGGCGGAATGTCCTTTAAACAACGAGTGTATGCGGCAAATTGAGGTAGAAGCGGTTTGGCAGGCGGCGAAAGCTTATCTTTAATCCGGTTGGGGCACATTGAAATTTGAGGCGGGTATTCTTGAAAAAATCAAAAACGAATCAACAACTGACAGCCGCTTTGGTCATTCCCACCTATAACCGCGAAGAAGTTTTGGTTAATACTTTAAAATCCGCCCTGGCGCTCAATCCCGCCCCGGACGAAATACTGGTAGTTGATCAAACCCTTGAGCATGAAGAGGCAACCCGGCGGTTTTTGAAAATGGCGCATCAAAAAGGCAACATTCGCTGGATTCATCAAGGGCCGCCCAGCCTCACCGCAGCCCGCAATCGGGCCATCGCGGAAACCAAAAGTGACATCCTTATTTTTATAGATGACGACGTGATCTTGCCCAAAAACTTCGTCGCCAAGCATCTTCATAATTATAAGAATGAAAAAACACAGTCCGTGGCCGGGGGAGTGATTCAGGAGAATAAACCAATCTATCCTCCCGCGCCGCGGGGCGGCTGGCCCAGGGTGCTGGATTACCATTATTTTTCTGTTTATAACCAGAAGAGAACTGAGGGTGTGGCCACTTTTATGGGCTGTAATCACTCGGTTCGGACGAGTGTTTTAAAGCGTCTGGGGGGCTATGACACTCATTACATCGGTTCTGCTTTCCGGGAAGACACTGATATGGCGGTCCGCATATGGAAAAACGGCGGGCTTATTATATTTGACCCCGAAGCTCGCTTAACTCATTTAGCCGCGCCTAGCGGCGGGTGCCGCATCAACAGCGCGCCCAAATCAAATCCTGAGTGGTGGGTTTCATTTAACCGGCATTATTTTTCATTCCGGCATCTTTTTTTAACGCGGGAATTTTGGTGGTTAATACTTTTCAAAGATTTTCGTCAATCGGTTCTTCGTAAAGCGAATTTATTGAAGCCGTGGCGCCTGCCTAAGGCTTTTTTGTCTTATGTCTACTCAATTTATCGGGCGGCTATAATGACCATTCGAAAAAATAGGGAAGAAAACGAAAAGAAGAAACCGTAAGCTATTACCCTTTTACCGGTTCGAATTTATTTTTTTGAAATGTGAAACGGCAGTGTAAATCTTAAACAGTTTGTCAGCGATGATTTGGTTGGTGTAAAGACCGAGTACTTGCTTGCGGCCCATTTTCCTCATCTTTTTACTCAAAGCTTTAGAACTTTTCAGTCGACGGAGTTTCGCGGCTAATTGGGATACATTCCCCTCGGGGTAAACCAGACCCGCCTTGCCAATCAAAAAAAGAAACTTAGCCGCCCGGGTAGCCATGTGGCCAAAGGCCTTGGCGTCATCGCGGACTGATGACATAGCTGGAAATACCGCCGTCCCAAATATTTGAGAAAAAGCTAAAACCACAAAAACAACTTTCGCGGCCAAATCGTAATAGCCCACGATCTCGTTATTAGTCAGACTTTTTAAAATCACTGAATCGACCCGGTAATAAAGCATTTGGAGCGAGCCATAGGTCGCCAGGGGAATGGACTGCCGCAATATGCCTAAAACTTCGTTCGTGCGTATTTGAGTGAAATCAGGCTTCCAACCTAACTGACTGCCTTTCCAAACTAAAACCAACAGTGCGACCCCGCTGGCCACCGTCCACATGCCGCAGGCTTCGATCACTCCCCCACCTAATAAAACCACAGCCACAATGCCCACCAGCCGAACCGCCGCAGACACCACATTACTGAGCGAATAGAACCCCATCATTTCATGCGATTGGAAAAGGTAAGCGTATCCGCCGGCGATGGAGTCCAGCAAAATACGGAGCCCCATCAAAGCGATCCCCCACTTTAAAATCGGTTCGTATCCCAAAACAAATGAAATACCGATTAAAGCTCCCCAAAACACCAAAGAAAAAGCGCCTCGGATAAAAATGGTATAGCGAAGGTAGTAGAGTGCTTTTTCTTTTCGATGGGCCACTTCACGGACGACTAGGAGGTTTAACCCCAGATCACTAAAAATCGCCACAATGGAAACCCAATTGACCGCTACAGCGTATTCCCCGTAAGTGCTAACGTCCAGCCAACGGCGGGTAAGAAAAGCTAACAAAGCCCAGGAGAACAAACGGCTGGCCGCTTCCGCTCCATATAAAACCAAAGTGTTTTGGGTAACCCGCCGGGAACGGCCTTCGGTGGCTTCCATTATGAGCCTGAGGTGTCAGACTCGCGAGAACGGTAAAGTCCCTTCAAATCGTTCCAACGGATAATGAAAAGTTCGGTGAAAGTTCGAATGGAATCCCGCAGGGCATTCACGCGGGTATTGGGATCGTCGCGCCAAATGACCGATGTTTCCAGCATTGAAAACCGGCGCTTCCGGGCGATGTAGAGTAGTTCCACATCGAACCCAAAACGTTCAATGGTCTGCAAAGGAAATATGGTTTTAGCCGCGTTATGAGTGAAAGCTTTAAACCCGCATTGCGTGTCGCTAATACCCGGCACCACTAAAAGTTGAATAATGATATTGCCGATGCGTCCAATAATTTCACGGTAAAGGGGTTGGTGTACTTTCACTTGTTTGCGGTCAATGGCCCGGCTGCCCACAATCACATCCACATTATTTTTAAAAGCGGGTTTGAATTTCTCATATTCCGAAAGGGGCGTGGCGTTATCCGCGTCCATGTACAAGACAATGTTACCCTTGGCTGTCAAAGCGCCGGTTTTAACTGCGGCGCCTTTTCCTTTATTAATCGTGTGCTTTAAAATTTTTAAGGTTTGCTTGGGTGTGGCCATCTTCTTAAATCGGCCTACCACCTCTACGGTTTTATCAGAAGAGCCGTCATCCACCACAATCACTTCAGCGGTGATGCGTTTAGCTTTCAAGTAGGCAAAAGCCTCTTTGAGGGTTTTGGAGACCCTTTTTTCCTCGTTATAAACAGGGACGATGACCGATAGTTCTAATCGATTCACACCAATTCCTTGGACAAATAATGTTGAAGCGCTTCCCGCCAGGGCCTAAAACTATGACCCACAGCCTGGGTTGACTTACTCAAATCAAAACGCGAATTGGCTGGCCGTGCCGCCTTCCGCGAAAAATCTTTGCCGGCGACAGGCTTTATCTCACAAGCTTTGAGCCCGGTTAAAGCCTGGATTTCTTTGGCGAAATCATACCAAGAAGCATAGCCTTCGTTGGCAAAATGATAGATCCCTGCCGGAGCCTTTCGGCCCAACAATTCTAATGTAAATTCGGCCAAATCGCCCGTATATGTTGGCCCGCCAAACTGATCATTTACCACATCAATTTTCGTCTTTGTTTTTAAAAGCTCAGCGATGGTTTTGACAAAATTCCCGTGGCCACCAGGACCGTATAACCAAGAAGCTCTGATAAGATAATAAAATGGATTTTCTTCCTGAATCCGTTTTTCACCTTCGAGTTTAGTCTCTCCATAAGCGTTGATGGAATGAGTTAGATCACTTTCAATGTAAGAGCCGCTTTTTTGGCCATCAAAAACATAGTCCGTTGAGAAGTGAATCAACATCCGTCCTGTATGACCGCACCACTGCGCCAGACGGCCCACCGCTTCCCCATTCACCAGCAAAGCCTCCTTTTTAAGAGAAGATTCTTCGCAGTCATCTACCTTGGTAAAAGCGGCGCAATTGATTAAAACATCAAACAGATGAGTTTCAAAGTAAGACTGAACTTGTCCCGCTCGGGTAATATCTAACTCACGATGATCCGGCGCTTCCACTTCGAAGCCCGCTGCCAGGGCCGTTTCTAAAATCCGAGACCCCAGCATTCCCCGGGAGCCCAATAAAGCGATTCGCGGCAGCTGTACTTTTCCCAACTCTTAAAATATCCTCGACGCGCCGCGGCCCATACCCAAATAAACAAAGCCTTTTTCAGCGATTTCTATCGGGTCATAAATGTTTCGGCCGTCGATGATCACGGATTTGCGAACTATCTTTTTAAGCTTTTGAAAATCCACTTGGATAAATTCGTTCCACTCGGTCAAAATCAAAACCGCGTCGGCATTCTTGGCAGCTTCATAGGGATTTTTGCAGAACTTCACTTTTTTAAACATCGACTTGGCCCGGGGCATGGCCACCGGATCATAAACGTTCACCTTCGCGCCCTTAGCCGTTAAAGCCGGGATGATGGTTAAAGACGGCGCTTCCCGCATATCGTCGGTGTTCGGTTTAAACGCCAAACCCCAAACCGCCAGCGTCTTGCCCTTCAAGGACCCAACTTCGCGGTATACCTTCTTCAAGAAATACTGTCTTTGATCGCTATTAATTTCCAAAACTTCAGGCAAAAGACGGAACTTGAACTTATTGTTTTTACCAATTTGAACTAAACCAGACACATCTTTCGGAAAACAGCTGCCCCCAAAACCCAAACCGGCATTCAGAAACTGACCGCCGATACGGGAATCGTAGCTCATACCCTTCACGACTTGCTGAACGTCCGCGCCAACCTGGTCGCACAAGTTAGAAATCTCATTAATAAACGAAATCTTGGTGGCCAAAAAGGCGTTCGAGGCGTACTTAATCATTTCAGCGCTTTTTAAATCCGTAATCACAATCGGGCATTGCAAAGGCTTGTAAATTTCAGCGACCTTTTGAGCGGCCGAACGTCGGCTCGCGCCAATCACGACTCTTTCAGGCCGCAGCAAATCCGCCACAGCGGACCCTTCTCTTAGAAACTCAGGATTCGAAACCACGTCAAAAGAAACGTTCGACGGGCCGTACTTTTGAACAATTTGGCTCACAATATCCCCCATGCCGATAGGCACAGTGCTTTTGTTGATGATGATCTTGTAGCCATTTAAATGCTGGGCAATACCCTTAGCGACAGCCTTCACATTGGTAATATCAACTTCGCCATTTTTGCCGGGGGGAGTGTTGACTGCGATGAAAATGAAGTCTGATGTTTGAACCGCTTTAGACAAATCAGTGGTAAAAAACAGTCTTTGGCCGCGGTTGCGCTTAATGATTTCCTCAAGGCCCGGTTCATATATAGGAATGATTCCCTTTTGCAATTCCTGAACCTTTTTACGGTTTACATCCACGCAGGTCACCACATTGCCCAAATCGGCAAAACAACAGCCCGTGACCAGCCCCACGTAACCCGTGCCCACCACCGTGATCCGCATAAAAGCTCCTTGAAACCATTAAGTTGAAGCCAGTTAAAACCGTCTGAAAAGTCAAAAACCGGAGTGGTTGCCCACCCCGGTTTTAAAAAGATTTAAAAGAAAAACGCCGACCTTAATTGGTCAGACACTTTTCCGTTTCCTTGTCAAAGATATGAGCCTTCTGCATGTTGAAGACCAGCTCAATATCCTGATTGATCTCAATTTGATCGTGGCTGGGAACCCGGGCAATAAACGGGCTCTTACCAGTGGTCAAATAGACATAAGCTTCAGCGCCCAACGGTTCGATAATTTCAACCGTCGCGTTGATTGTGTTATCCGGCGAAGCGTTTGAGGCATCCATCTTGTCATGGATATCTTCAGGGCGGATGCCCAGGATGACTTCTTTGCCCACATAGTTTTCCACTTGGGAAACGAAGCTATCCGGCAATTTAATCTCAAAGTTATCTTCGTTGAAATAAATGCCCGTGCGTTTTTTAACCAAAGCCCCGTCCATGAAATTCATCGCGGGCGTACCAATGAAACCAGCCACGAATTTATTGACAGGCTTTTCATAAAGGCTGATCGGGTCGGCGATTTGTTGAACGAA
>JABDGD010000060.1 GCA_013286205.1 Candidatus Firestoneibacteriota bacterium
TCCCTGATTGTCGGCATAACCGTCGGTTACCTCAAAAGAAGTGACCTGGGTCTTGAGATGCATCAAAAGGCCGAAAGGTCTGTTGAGCGCGTTATTGACTTTCACTTTAAGGAGATCCATTTTCTCGCCCACGGGAAATTTGGCGACCTTGCGCAGGTGATTTTTAAAATCTGAATTGAATATCCAACTGGCGATTCGCAGCAGCAAGTCGCTGGTTTGAACGTCATAGTCCAGGTCCGGCAAATCAAACACCCTGTCTTCGGGAACGTAGCGCGGAGTGCCTTTGAGATAAAGCGTCATGCGGGCGGGTTGAGCGTCTAAGTTGAAAGGGAACGGGTTATAAGAGATTTTCACCTCTACAATCACTTTGCCGCCTGAACCGTAAAAGCGGATTTGATGAATGGTTAAGTTGCGCTTACCCGTATCCGGCAAAATAGTGCCGTCGATTTTGATGCGGGGGTCGGCTAAATAACGGTTGGCGTCGTCGTAGTCCATGTGAACGTTGCTGGTGGCTTCGAATCCAGCCGGCCCAGGCCGAAAAGGTGCCAGCGGCGGCATGGACACGTGAAGGGGCGGAGGTTTGGGACCGAAGACCAGCAGCGGACTGGCGCTCATTTCCAAAACGGTGTAAGAAGTTTGATGTCCCTTCAGATCAACCCGCATTTTTCCAACGCTCATGGTCTGGGGTTGGACAAAAAGATAAAGTTCTTTATCCAAGAAAATGGGCTCCTGCATTTGATTCCAGAGCCCTTTCATTTTGGATTTCAAAACCAAATCCTCCGCCAGGTCTTTGATACCGCCCTTAAAAATATTGACGATATGCTGGATCGCGTCGCCGCCTTGCGGAAAACTGATCTCGACAGGCAGACGGACTATGCCGGGTTTTGCCGGTGGAAAAGACCGGATGGGCGGCGGCACGACCCTGACATAGTGGGCGGGCAGGGTGCTGCAGCCTGAAATGGAAATGGACGCGAGAATGAGGAACCAAGGGATTCTGTTTAGGTTTTTTACCATAGTCTTAATCCGCTCGTTGTTCCGGCTAAATTTTTAAAGATTAAACTTTCCCCCGAGGCGGAATGAATTGTAGGTGGTGTTTCCAGGGGTGTTATTAGTCAAGATTCCATATCCGCTGGATTCGACGTAAAGCGCCGCCAGCGCGCTAATCCGGATATCAATGCCGATTCCGAAACGCCCCGCGAAGTTAGCCGTCGAGGTGGCGGGGCTGATCAACGCGCCGCCGTTGGTAATGGCTTCCTGCTCAACCCTGGCGGCGCCCAAACCGAAGATGAGGTAGGGCACCACGGGGTTGTCTTGAGCGAGAACGCGTAATCGAATGTTGGCGAGCAAAGTTCCGATGCGCAAGTTTCCACCCGAGGCGCCATTGTAGGCGGCGCGGTTGAGCGGAAAGTTATCCGAGTTGGCGTCAATCACCAGCTGAAATAGGGGAGAGAGACCGAAACCGTAACCAAGCCCGCCGTTATAGCCGGGGGTTTGGCTGCTGTTAAAATTGGCCGGGTCGAGGGGGGTAGTCGCCCCAATGTTAACGAAAATGGAATCTCTGACCGCGGTTTCGGGCGCGGAATCGGCCCATAAAGACGGAGCGGCATAGAAAATCAAAACGGCCATTAAAAAGCTTTTTAATAAGTTCATAGTTATCTCCTGGAGGTAATGGAATAGTTAAAGCAAGGAAGGTGCCACCTCTTACTGGAAAGAGAGTCACTAAAGCTTTGTTTTTGATATGGGAAGAAGTTTTGAACTGAGGAAGAGCGGCTTATTTTTCAAAATGATACAAAAAGGCTATCATTTTGATTCCGGGCCAATGAAGTGATGATTTTACTTTGCTTCAGATAGCGCTGGCTGGGGCTGGGTTTTTGACTGAGAACGGTAAGCGGCCCAGGCGTTGTGGGGGCTATCGAAATAGTTGCTGGAAATGTGGATCAAGAGGACGGCTGTGAGGCTTTTGGAATGGGGAGGGCCCAGAGTGAAGACGCTGGCCAGGTAGAGCCGGGAGGATGTGTCCCTTTCCATGTGCTCATCCCCCGCGAAGGGATTGTCGTAGCTTTGATAATCCAGTTTTATCCCGGGGATGGCGCGGGTGATCAATTCTTTCGGTGTATAGCGGGAAGCCAGGAAAGCTTTGATGGTCTCCACCCGTTTTACGTCTACGGGCAGGGCCGCGAGATAAAAATGGCTGTCATAAAAAACATAATCGGTTTTGTCGCCGGGCATTTGTTCAATATCAGTCTTCGCCGCCGGATAGGGTGAGTCGGGTTTGTGAAAATTCATCAATAGATCGGCGATGGCGGCGGTTTCAGCCGGGGTAACCGAGGCGGTGGATGAATGGTGATTGGCCTTAAAGTCTTTGAGGGACGAACTCCAAACCACACCCCGGTAGCCTTCTGTGTCGGGATGGTTGGCGTCGGGGAAAATGTTGTCGTCGGCTTGAAGCAAGGACGTGGAGCATAGCAAAACTAAAAAGATCACTAGTTTCTTCATGGACAGCCCTTTTGATTATTTGCTTCGGATAGCGCTGACGCTAACTTCGCCCTGGAACTCAATGAGTGAACAATACTTTTGTTCGCTGGTGAAAGGCAAGTAGGCTTTATTGATGGTGACTTTAACGCCCGGGTAAATAACGTAGTTGCAATTGATGCGGGGGACGGGTTTTTCTTCCAAATAGACCTTTTGCTTTAACTCGAGCTCCAGTTTTTTGAGCGCCAGCATTTTGGACTCGGAAGTGAGCTTAATGAGGGCGCGGGAAAGCCATTTGTGCAGTTCCTGCTTATCCGGGGGCAAGTTACCGCCTCTTTGCGCGTAGAGAGTCTTCAAGTGAATGAGGGCTTTATTGGTTTTATCCAATTGCTTCTCAATTTCAGCCAAGCGGTTTTCGGCGGTAATGATTTGGTCGCGCAGATCAATCTGATGGCCCACCACAATCTCGGTCGCGGTGCCCAGGTTGGAACCGAATACGGCGGAAGTGATTTCACGGCGGGCAATGACTTCGCCCCCGACGATCATGGCTTTGGGATCGGCCAGCCTGACGGCGTAATCACAGGTGATTTTCGAGTGCAGAATGTATTGTTTGACGTTTAAATTGCCATCCACCTCGACGGTGGCGTTTTGGATGTATTTGATATTGGCGTCGCCTTTACAGCTGATACGGGCCTTGTCGTTGCCGCTGACGCCGCCGCCAATGGTCAGGGTGCCGTCGCACTGAAGCTCGGCGCCTTCCACCACGCCGCGGATAAAAAGATCGCCCCCAGCGCTGATCTTAAAGCCGTCTTTCACGTCGCCATGCACAATCACCGTTCCGTAAAACACGATCGAGCCGGTGGAAAAATCCACGTCGCCTTTAATCTCGTAAATGGGATGGACCGTAATGCGGCCTTCCTTCAACATCACCTGGCCGTCTTCATCCGCGTAAAAGTCATTGGGGTTATCCGGGTAGGTCATCACGCCTTTGCCGATGCCCAGCACGATGTCTTTGCCCGGCGGGGGATAGATGGTTTTACCGGTCACGGTTTTGCCAGCGGTGCCGTTAACCGCCGGTGTTTTGCGGATGAGAAGACTACCCCGGGTGACGTTATCAATTTGGCGGGTAGCGCGGTAATCAGTACGGCCGTCCTCCAGCTCGGGAAGATTTTCTTTCGCTTTTTTGGGATCCATTTCTTCTTTGTAGAAATATTCGACCTGGGCATCCTGGCTGGGGATGGCGGGTTGACCGTGGGCGATATCGGCGGTGATCATGTCGGTGAGGTTTTTAGTATCGGCCTGTTGAGTGATTTTGGCGGAGATTTCAGCGAGAACCCGGCTATCAATACCATAAATGATGTTGTGTTTTTCTAAAGCGTTGAGAAGGTCGTCTACAGTGACGAATTTTTCTTCTATGGAAGCTGGAGGCAGAATGGTAATTCGGCATGACATTTCATCATGGGGCAGTTCAAGAAATAGCAATTGGGGCTCACCCAGGGTTTGAACCGAAGTGAGGTTAGCGGTGATGGGTTGGTTTTTGGATTCGGTGCTCATGTATGAAAGCTTTCTGAAAGGGCCCAGTGATGGCTACGGGAGACATTGTACTAGGAAAGGACCTTTTTGGATTCAGGGCTTTTCAGGTGTTTTTGGGATAGGGATTTGTTTGGTTCTTGAGCCGAGTCGTAACTGGAGGAATAATAGGTTTTGGTATGCCTGAGCACATCTCCTAAAACAAGGTCTCTTCAATGGCTAAAGAATTGCCCATCATTTCTTTTGAATCAACCCGGGACTGGGAAAAGTGGCTGGCGACAAACGGTAACGCTTCAATGGGTGTTTGGCTCAAGCTTTTTAAAAAGGATTCCGGGAAAACATCGATAACTTACGCGGAAGCTTTGGATAGCGCTCTTTGTTATGGTTGGATTGACGGACTCAAGAATAAGTTTGATGAGAAAGCCTGGCTTCAAAAATTTACGCCCCGGCGGCCCAGAAGCGGCTGGTCAAAAAACAACACGGAGCACGCGCAGAAGCTGATGAAAGCGGGCCGTATGAAACCTGCTGGCCTGAAAGAAGTGAATTCGGCCAAAGCTGATGGACGATGGGAGAAGGCTTACCATTCGCAAAGCGCGGCTGACTATCCCGCTGATTTTTTAAAGGAAGTCAGTAAAAGCAAAAAGGCGAAAGCTTTCTTGACGACCCTGAATAGCGCTAACCGTTATGCCATAATTTACAGGCTTCAGACTGCTAAGAAGCCAGAGACGCGCGAAAAACGGATGGCGCAGTTTGTGCAGATGCTGGCCAAAGGTGAAAAAATTCATTCCTGAAAGAGGGTCTGACGCCATGCCGGGACAACTACGCGAAGTTTTTTTTACCGAATCCCAAATTCAGTCCGCGGTTGAGCGGCTGGCCGCCCAGACTATGGCCTGGTTAAAAGCTAAACAGACCAGCACCATCAACCTGGTTTCTATTTTGGAAGGTGCTAAACCCTTTACCCGTGATTTGACAGCCTGTCTGCAAAAAACAGATCCAAAGATTCAAATTAAACTGCATGAAATCCGTATCAAAGGGACGGATGGCCACCAAAATCTTTTGGCGGACAGGGAGGTGCAGGACGGCTATTTGGATTTGGATTCCATGCGTCAGCATCCTACGCTGATCGTAGATGACCTGGTGGACTCGGGATTGACGCTCAAAAAACTGAAAGAACAGTTGTCGTCTCATGGAGTCACTGAACTACGGACATCGGTCTTGATCCGTAAGTTTGGCTTTGCCAGCGGACCTGTGGATTTTCTGGGATTTGATCTCAATTGGAGTCAGAAGTCACTGGCAGAGAAGGGTTTTCGCGACTGCTGGCTTTACGGCTACGGCATGGATTTAGATGGCAAACAGCGCGGCCTTCCCCAAGTTGAGGGAATCTATATTTCTCCAAATCATTAACCATTTCAGGAAAGCTTAACCTGATTTTTTGAGCCACTCCTCTTCCCACTATCCCCATTCATTTGTAAAGTGTCCTCAGGCCGTTATTACTATTTGAAAGGCGATGCCATGAATAACCTGTTAATGGTGATCATTGTAGGGATTTTGGCGGGCTGGATGGCGGGTACGATTCAAAAAGGCAAGGGCTTTGGTTTGATCGGCAATTTGGTGGTGGGGGTTTTGGGTTCGGTTTTCGGATCGTGGCTTTTTTGGCAGTTGGGTTTTGTGTCTTATGGGTTTATTGGCAATTTAGTGGTGGCGGTTGTAGGCGCGTTGGTGATTCTGTACCTGGTGGGACTGTTAGCCAGAAAATAGATTTATGGAGGAAGAAAGTATGAAACGTTATTTACTGTCAGTTCTTTTAATTGGCGGATTACTGGGTGGTGTTTCTTATGCGGCGGATGCGACGGATCAGAAGATTCAAACCGATCAGGCGCAGTTGAAGGCTGATTACGAGAAGAAAATAAAGCATGATTTAAAATCACTGGATAAGAAGATTAAGCATCTGCAGCACCGTACGGACGCGAAGTTGAACGCTGGTGTAAAAGACGCTGTCCAGAAACTGCAGGCTCAGAAAGCTGAAGCGGATCAAAAACTGGCGGCTTTGGGAAAATCCACCGGCAATGCCTGGGAAGATTTGCGTAAGGGTGTGGACAAAGCGGTCGCGGACCTGAAAACTTCAGTGGACACGGCTTCAAATCAGTTTAAGAGCTCGCCGACTCCGGCGGCACAGTAAGCGGTTTATGGACTGGCGGGAAGAAAAATTCCCGCCAGATTTATTTAGCGGATGTAAAAGGGGAAGAAGGCCTGGAGCAGAATGAACCAGGAAAGACAGATCCAGAAGCAAGCAAATCCAAAAATGATAAATTCAAGCGCCGGCACCATGATTAATCCCTCGATTCATTTCACGTCAAACGAACCATTCTTCAAATACAATTTATTTTAAGTACTATTTGTAAGTAGTGATGTTAAAGCTGTGAAATGTTTTCAAAAAAAGGTAAATCGAGTAACCGTTTCTTCACTATTTAATTCCGAGTCATTGAAAATCTTTAACAAAAGAAAATGTCGTCAAAAACCATCTCTCGATAGGCCTGTACCAGGGCCAATTTAGGCGGGTATTGAATTTAATTTGAGGGAAACCTAGGGTTTTAAAGGGAGATAAGCGGCATA
>JABDGD010000061.1 GCA_013286205.1 Candidatus Firestoneibacteriota bacterium
TCGGATATGTACAAGTGGAACGTGAACCTGGGCGAAATGGCCCGCATCTGGAAGGGCGGCTGTATTATCCGCGCGAAACTTTTGGATGAGATCATGAAGGCTTATGAACGCACCCCTAATTTGGAATCGCTCTTGTTGGATGATTCTTTCAAAAAGCAAATTGAGTCGACCCAGGCCAATTGGCGCAAGGTGATCGCGGTGGCCGTGACCAACGGTATCCCGACCCCGGCCATGAGCGGAAGCCTGGCTTACTTTGACGCTTACCGCACGGCCAACTTGCCTCAGAATTTGACGCAAGCCCAGCGCGACTTCTTCGGAGCCCACACCTACGAACGGGTGGACCATCCGGAACGCGGCTTCGTGCACACGGATTGGCTGTCAAAAACCAAGTAACCAGCAGGTGTTGTTAATCGTCTAAAATAAGGACGTCTGAGAAATCAGGCGTCCTTTTTGTTTCAGCTAAATAGGGAGGCAGTTATGAAATTCAAAATAGCGATGATGGTTTTGATTTTGACCGCGTTGACGGCGGTACAGGCTAAGGCGCAGTCCTTCGAGTTTGGTTTTGAGTCGGGGATGAATTTTTCAACACTGATGGGAAGCGGAGCCAATTCCCTAAGCCCCACGGGCACCACTTCTTCCCGGTTAGGTTTTGTGGGAGGCGGATTTTTAAGCCTTAACTTTAGCCCCGCTTTCGCGATTAAACCCGAACTGCTTTACGAACAAAAAGGCGCCCAAATTTCGGGCACTACGACTGACCTGGAATCGGACTACATCGAAATTCCGGTTCTGGTAAAAATCGGGCTGGGTATGCCGGGGTTGAATCCATCGATCATCGCGGGTCCCTCTTTCGATTGGAACACGGTGACTTCCCTGCCCAGCAGCGCGGGCACGGTGAATACCAGCGATGTGGGGCTGGTGGGCGGCTTGGAGTTTGATTTCTCCAAATTCAATATTAACGCCCGCTATGAGCTGGGCTTGAATAATGCCACAGCGCTTAAAAATGTCAGCAACGGCACTTTGACGATATTGATGGGATATTCGTTTATTTAGACCCTGTTTGAGAAATAACGCCGAGGCTCGAGGAAAATTCCCTCGGGCCTTTTTTGTTTTATACTGGTTCCAGTATCCAAGGGGAGGCCATCATGAAATTGAGAACAGCTTTATGCGGATTAATGCTGCTAGCTTTGTGGACGGTACGGGTTCATGCCCAGGAATTTCACATAGGTCTGGAAGCGGGTTTGGATTCGGCCTCTTTCGCCAATTCGGACGCGAGTAATTTTCAAGGTTCCCGTGTGGGTTTCGCGGGCGGCGGCTTTTTAACCCTGGGGTTCGGCGGGCTTGGTATTCAACCCGAGGTGCTTTACATCCGAAAGGGCGCACAATCATTGAACGGTACCAGCGACGTCGCGCTGGATTATATTGAAATCCCGGTTCTGGCCAAGTTTTCGCTAGGCCTGCCTGAAATTAACCCGGCTATTTTAATCGGGCCCTATTTCAGCTCGAACATGGGCACCCAGTCTGAAAACGCGATTGCCACCAACGTGAACAACTCAGATGTCGGCGGAATTGTCGGATTGGAATTTCACATCGCCGAATTTTATTTAAGCGGCCGCTGGGAATTTGGTGTGACCCACGTGACGACGGACACCAATATTTCTAACCGCGACATGACCGTTTTGCTGGGTTATTCATTTATTTAAGAATTTTAATCGCCGTTAGTGCGCAAGGACAGCTTCCATAGACCGAGGTATTTTTGTGGTTCCACGCTTAAAACGGTTTTCGTTTTTCCTGCTCTTATCTGTTTTTTTCTATCCCGCCATTTCAATGGGAGCGGACTTAAGCGTAGCGCCCGAAGTTAGAACTAAAGCTGAGCAACTTGCCAAAATTTGTCAGGATCGGTTGGTGACCAATCCCAAAGACGCTGATGCCTGGGCGGCATGGGGCTCCGCTTTATTAGCGTTGGGCAAATATCCAGAAGCCATTCAAGCCTGTCAGCGGGCGGTTCAACTGAATACCAAGGTGCCGGACGCTTACGGTGCCTGGGCTTATTCCCTGGGCAAGATGGGCAAATACCAACAGGCCGAACAAGTTTTCAATATGGAGATCGCCCGCTTTCCCACCTATAAGGCCGGGTTTTATGTGTGGGGTTCCATGCTTTCAGAAGAGGGACACTACTATGAGGCTATTCCCAAATTCCGGGCGGCCATTCAACTCGATCCCCAATATTTAAAGCCCTATCACGCGCTGGGAAGAGCCCTGGCGCATGTGGATAAGATTGATGAGGCGGTGGATGTTTATGTGAAGTTGTTGGAGCTCGACCCGAAAAACGCCGAAACTTTTCGAGATTGGGGAGCGACGCTTTGCCAGATGGGCAATTTTGAACTGGCCGCCGAGAAATTCAAAAAGGCGGTTCGTTTAAGCCCGAAAGACGTTGAGTCCTATGTGGATTGGGGATTGGCGCTGTCCAATATGGACCGTATGGATGAGGGGATTAAAAAATTCAAAAAGGCCATTATGCTCAACGCGCAAATTGTGGAGCCTTATGAATATTGGGCCAAAGTCTGCGTGGAGCAGGGTAATTACGATCAGGCGGTGACGCTGTGTAATAAGGTTCTCGATCTGGAACCGAAAAATACGACGGCGATGGATACCAAAGCCAAAATCCTTTTTCTGCAGGGGCATTACCCCGAATGCATAGACGCCGCTAAGGCGGTGCTGGTCCTTAATTCCAAAGATGTGGAAGCCTACAACAACTGGGGAATCGCGCTTAACGCCCAGGGCAACTGCGCGGACGCGATTACGAAGTATCAATTGGCGGTTCAAATTAACAATAACGCCGCGACGGTCTATAAAAACTGGGGCGACGCGTTAAACCAGTTAGGCCGCTATCCTGAAGCGCTGGTGAAATACGCCAAAGTTATTCAAGTTCGTCCCGATATGTATAACCCCAATAACCGCGGGCTGATGGATGACACCAATAAGAAGGTCGAAGACATAAAAAAGTTAACGAAACAGAGCTAAAGATTTTTGAGTGAAACCAACCACGACAAAATTAGCCTCACCGCCAAGCTGGTTTCCTACTACCGGCAGTTCTCCGACATCCCTTTTTCTAAAGACGTAGCGGACTATGTGGGGGCCGAACAGGCTTTTCAAAATCTGCTGGCTGAATGTGATTTGAAATCTGAGGAGCTCTTGCTTTACGCCCCTATTTTAGAAGCCCGGTATAAAAGTATCGCGGCTCAAGTTCTCAAGTCGGGTATTACTCAAGTATTGGAATTGGCCAGCGGATTTTCTCTTCGCGGACTAGCTGTGACCCAAAACCCGAAGATGAACTATGTGGAATCCGACCTGGGCGACCTCACGCACGAAAAACCCGCTCTCATTTCAAAAATACGCGCCCAGCATCATTTAAAAGATCACGGCAACTATTACACCGCTACAGCCAACGCGTTGGACTTGGAGCAATTGAGGGAGGCGGTTCGATTTTTTCAACCTCATCAAGCGCTGGCGGTGGTTAATGAGGGCTTGATTCAGTATTTGTCCCACGCGGAGATGAAAATCTTAGCTAAAAATGTTCGAGAGCTTTTACTGGAGTTTGGCGGAGTGTGGATTACGCCGGACTTTTTTATTAAAACCGATTCGCAGAACGTTTCCGAGAAGCGTAAAAAATTCCGCCAGGCGGTCAGCGGTGTCACTGAGACGGAAATGTACGCGTCCGCTTTTGAGAGTTATGACCAGATGGATGTCTTTTTTGAAGAGAGCGGCTTTGTGCGTCAGCGGTTGAATCAGGTGAAGGAAGCGGGCGAGCTGGTTTCCCTGAAAACCCTGGGGTTATCACCTGAAGTGGTTGAGAAACTCCAATCGGGACTGAATCTGTGGGTTCTGCATCCCCGCTAGACTTACCCCATAGATTGTGAAATCTTTCACATCCCTACCTGCCCCAGTAGCCCAAAAGGGTTAAAAAGCGGTTTCAAACAAGTTAAAAAGGGATAGTTTGTGAAATATTTCACATTGATTCTTACCCCCTAAAGTCCTTATAATCGCCCCAATTCCGCACTTTAGCCTATCGACAAATTCTAGGCTTTTTCCAGTCCAGCGCGGTCTTTAACTCCAAAGCACCTTTGAGGTTTCGGCATGAATTTCGAGCTTCTCGAAAACCTACTCCCGTTGGTTTTGGCCTTTGTGCTGGCCATGGCGGTGCCGACGGCCATGATGCTTCTTTCCGCCATCCTTGGCCCCAAAAACGGCAACACGAACAAGCTGTCTCCCTACGAATGCGGCATCCAAGGCAACGCTCAAGAGGGCGACGCCCGTCATCATTTCAATGTGAAGTTCTACCTGATCGCCATGTGCTTCCTGGTGTTCGACGTGGAAATTGTGTTTCTTTTCCCCTGGGCGGTGCTGTTTCAAAAAATGGCCTGGGGCGGTTTTGGCGCCATGTTGGGCTTTCTCGGCATTCTGGCTTTTGGCTGGCTCTATCTTTACAAAAGGGGGGCCTTGGAATGGGAATAGAAAGTCTTCCGATTATGACCACGCGCCGTGACGCGGTTTTGGCCTGGGGCCAAAAGAATTCCCTCTGGCCCATGCCGTTTGGTACGGCTTGCTGCGCGATTGAGTTTATGAGTGTGGTTTCGTCCGTGTTCGACATTTCGCGCTTTGGCGCGGAACTGGTGCGTTTTTCTCCCCGGCAGGCTGACCTTTTGTTGGTGGCTGGTACGGTGACCTTTAAACAAGCTCCCATCCTCAAACAAATTTACGAACAAATGCCGGACCCGAAGTGGGTGATCTCGATGGGCGTGTGCGCTTCCTCGGGCGGCTTTTATAACAACTACACCGTGGTGCAGGGCATCGACCAAATTATCCCTGTGGATGTGTACATCTCCGGCTGCCCGCCGCGGCCTGAAGCGATTTTGGAAGCTATCGTGAAGCTGCAGCACAAAATTGAGAATCCGCAGACCACGCCGAAGGCGCAGTACATGGCGAAAGAGCCGCATTTCGGTTTCTAAGTTTTAAAAGAGGTTAGATGGACGCACAAGCGATGTTAGAAAAAATAACCGCGAAGTTTCCTGGAGCCGTTAAGGGCTCGGCGGACCGCTTTGGCCAATTGGAAATTCAATTGGAAGCCAAGTCGATCGCGGACGTGATCGCGTTTTTGCGTAACGATAGCGAATTGGCCTTCAACATGCTAATTGATATTGTGGGCCTGGATTATTCCGCCTTCCCGGGACACACAGGCGACCGCTTTGCCGCGGTTTATCTTTTGAAATCTCTGACGCTGGGCCACCGCGCTCAATTGAAGGTGACCGCTCCCGAAGATAAGCCGGAAGTGCCGACCATCTCACATCTTTACGCCAACGCTAATTGGTGTGAAAGAGAAGCTTACGATCAAATCGGAATTAAGTTTGTGGGTCACCCCAATTTAAAACGCATCTTGAACCATCATGAATTTGTGGGCCACCCTTTGCGTAAAGACTATCCCATTACCCGCCGTCAGGCCCTTTCGGCCAATGAATCACTCATGGATGAAATGGCCGTGCGTTTGAAAGAAAGGGGATGGGAATGATCGACAGTCAAACTCTTTTACCCGTCCGTTCTTCTCAAGGGTTAGATTCCGCCAAGCACCAGGAAAAGAAAGATCTCGTGATGGTCAACCTGGGCCCCAGCCATCCGGCCACCCACGGTACGTTACGGGCGCTTTGCGCTTTGGACGGCGAAACTATCGCCGCCGCGGTCACCGAAATCGGCTATTTACACCGTGGTTTTGAGAAAGATTGCGAAGCCCATACCTTTCAACAATGTATCCCTTACACCGACCGCCTCAATTACGTTTCGGCCATCATGAACAACGTGGGTTTCTGCAAAGCGGTGGAACGCATGTTGAGTGTGGAAGTACCTGAACGGGCTATCGCGATTCGGGTCATTACCAGCGAACTGAACCGCATTATCGATCACCTGGTTTGCGCTGGCGCGAATCTGGTGGATATCGGCGCTCTGACTAACTTTTGGTATTCCTTCAACAAGCGCGAACAGGTTTACAACATTCTGGAGAAACTTTGCGGCGCGCGCCTCACTTCCAGCTATACCCGTATCGGCGGTTTATCCCGCGATGTTTATCCGGAATTCGCGGACGAAGTCAAAGCGGTTCTGAAAGAAATCCGGATCGGCGTCAATGATGTGAAAAAGTTGGTCTCGACCAACCGCATCTTCCTCGACCGTACTAAAAACATTTGTGTCATCTCCAAAGAACGCGCGGTCTCTTACGGCTGGACCGGCCCGACGCTGAGAGCTTGCGGCGTCGAGTACGATTTGCGCAAAGTCGATCCTTACTATGGCTACCAGAATTTGAAGTTTGATATTCCGGTGGGCACGGTTGGCGATACTTACGACCGCATCTTTATCCGCTTTTATGAAATTGAAGAATCTATTCACATCATCGAACAGGTTTTGGCCAAGATGCCGAAGGGTCCAGTGATCACCGCTGATAAGCGGGTGGCGCTGCCGCCGAAGCAGCAAACCTACGGCAACATCGAAGGTCTGATGAATCATTTTAAAATTATCAT
>JABDGD010000062.1:0-942 GCA_013286205.1 Candidatus Firestoneibacteriota bacterium
CAATACTGAGAGGAGGGAAAATATAGTGAAAGGCGATCGTAAAACCGAACTGCGCGCGGGCTAAGCTTAAGGCGTCCATAGGGCTCCTGTTGAACCGGCTGAAGCTAGATTAGCTTTCACGGGTTCGAGATAGCAAGAGAATGCCATTTCTTTAACGCCCTATTTATGACGGAGAACATATTGGGGAAATAACGTTGACACTCCTGAAGGGGAGGCTTTAAATAGCCCTGTCGATTCAAGGTGTTTGGGAAATTGGTGAAAAACCAATATGAGGTGTTCATGAACCGGATAGGTTCGATGTTGAACACCGAATATGCCACATTCATTTAACGTAAAGTTAAAAAGTGGTATGCGGACCCGCCACTGTAAGGGTGTTGTTGAATCTTGAGCCACTGCTTTTCATCGAGTGGGAAGGCCAGGATGGTAAAACCCGAGCCAGGAGACCGGCCTTGAATGAAGAGAGTCACTTTCGTGACTCAAGCAAGCCTCGGGGACTGGGCTCTTCGCTTATTCATACGCGAATTCATTTTTCCCCGATATTTTGAGAGCGCTGGGAAAATATGTCTTACTTTGAAATTCAAAATTTATCTTTCCACTTTCCTTCGTCCAACGCTTTTCAATTTGAAGATATTCATCTTTCCATCGCCAAGGGCGAACTGGTGGGTTTTTTAGGCCCCAATGGCGCGGGCAAATCCACTTTGCTCCGGCTGATGATGGGGCTGCTCAAACCTCAAAATGGCAAAATTTTCGTCGAACGGTGTGCTCTGGAAACAGTGGGGATTAGGGAGCGCGCGAAAAAAATCGCCTTCGTGGCGCAGTCCACCGAATTTCCTTTTCCCCTGAGCGTTTGGGAGATTGTGGAAATGGGCCGCCACCCTTTCCTGGGCCGTTTTGAGGCTATGAGCGCCATGGATAAATCGATCTGCGAGCGGTCGCTGAAAC
>JABDGD010000062.1:952-5852 GCA_013286205.1 Candidatus Firestoneibacteriota bacterium
GTCTTTAAATTCCCATACATCGCAGAGTTTCAGCGACCGCTCTTATCACGAGCTTTCCGGCGGGGAAAAACAGCGGGTTCTCATTGCTTCTGCCCTGGCCCAAACGCCTGAAGCCCTTTTGCTGGATGAGCCCACCCTGTCGCTGGATTTAGAACATCAACTACGTTTGTTTGAGATTATCCAAAGCCTCCATCGCACGGAAGGTTTAACCGTGGTGGTGGCGACGCATGAACTCAATTTGGCGAACCGTTATCTGGACCGTTTAGTTCTCATGAAAAAAGGAAAGATCGAGGCCGATGGAAAACCTAAACAGGTTTTAACCCCGGCGCGTATTCAATCCGTTCTCAACGTCGAAGTGGACGCGCTCAAAGACAAAAATAAAGTTTCGGTTTTTGTGCCCAAAGCCAAGGCGGGTAAAAAATGAACCGCACCTCCACCAAAGTCACCGTTCTAGTTCTAACTATAGTTCTATTTCTCGCGGTGTTATTCGGCTGTCCCTTCGTCGGGCCGACGAGCATTTCTTATTCCAAAGTGTTTCAATCCTTCACGCCCTCGCTGGACAATCAGGATGCCCAAATTTTTTTCGGCGTCCGGCTTAGCCGGGTTCTACTTTCCATTCTGGCGGGCGCGGCGATGGCCTGCGCGGGGGTTATTTTTCAGGCGGTGCTTCGCAATCCTCTGGCCTGCCCTTTCACGCTGGGTGTGGCGGGCGGTAGTTCCTTCGGCGCGGTAGTCGCGATTCTTTTAGGGTTTGATCTTTCGATGGGCGGGTTTTCTACCGTGACGCTCTTCGCTTTCGCGGGGGCGCTATTATCCATTGGGTTGGTTTACGCGCTGGCGTCTATCCTCCGTTCTTACGCGGCGGTCACGCTGTTATTGGCGGGCATCGCCATCAGCTATTTCTTTAACGCGCTGGTACTGCTGGCCTATTACGTGGCGGATTTTACCCAGGCCTATTCGATGATGCATTGGCTCATCGGCAGTCTGGATGTGATTGATTTTGGCTCAATTGAAAAGCTATCAGTGTTAATGGGGATTGGCTTTTTGATTTTGTTTTCTTTCTCCCGGGAGCTGAATCTTTTGTCCGCAGGGGAAGAATTGGCCAAGGCGAAGGGTGTATCTACCGTTTGGGTGATTGTGGTGTCGATTATCGCGGCGTCGCTCATGACCAGCGCGGTGGTGGCGCTTACCGGGCCCATCGCTTTTGTGGGACTCATCATTCCGCATATATATAGAATCTGGATTGGCAACGATCACCGTTTTTTACTGCCCTGCAGCGCCCTGGGCGGCGCCGCGTTCTTAACGTTGTGCGATACGGTGGCCCGGTCTTTTTTCGGCCCCACCGAAGTGCCGGTCGGGGTGTTTACGGCTCTTATTGGCGTACCGGTTTTATTGTGGCTGCTGTTCCACCGCCGCACCCGATAGGGGAGCGACTTTTCGGTTAAAGAGGTGGTTCACTTCCAGATTTTTTTTGGCCATCTTGAGGGCGATCAGGGTTTGTAAAAAGAAAACCTCGTCAGGCCGGGTGCCAATTTTTTTGAAGGCATGAATCAAATTGTCGAGCCGCTCTAAAGGCAGGTTATCCAGTTCTTGCTTGAGGTTTAACGTGCTGCCGTCCAGTTCAATTTGGGCGAAATCTAAAAGAAGGTCCGTTTCAATTTCGGTTGGCATAGGTGGCTCCAGGGTGTCGTGATAAAATCCTCAACACCTTCTAGACGGCATGGCTGAGATTTATTTCATAAAAAACGGCTGAAACGAGTTTTAACCCGATGGACAAACATTCCTTTAATCAAAACGAAAAAGACGCTATTTACCGCGTCATCCGCGAGCGTCGCGATGTGCGCAAATTTAAAGCCGACCCCATTCCGGAAGAAACCCTGCGCCGCATTTTGGGCGCCGCCATGCAGGCCCCCTCGGTGGGCTATATGCAGCCGTCGAACTTTATCTTGATCGATAACCCGGAGGTCCGCCGCAAGGTGCATGCCTCCTTCCTGAAAGCCAATGAGGAAGCAAAAGCTTTGTTCCCCGGCGAGAAGGGCGAGAAGTATGCTTCGTTAAAGCTCGAGGGCATTTTGGAATGCGCGCTGAACATCTGCGTGACCTGCGACCGTGAGCGCTTTGGCGCTATCGGCCTGGGCCGTACCTGCCAACCCGAGATGGATTTATACAGCACGGTTTGCGCGGTGCAAAACCTGTGGCTGGCCGCCCGTAGCGAAGGCGTGGGCGTAGGCTGGGTGAGCATCATTAAGCCCGAAGATCTACCGCCGATTTTAGGTTTGCCCGATACCGTCGTGCCGGTCGCTTATCTTTGCGTGGGCTATACCGAACAATTCGCCGCTGAGCCGGAATTGAAGACCGCCGGATGGAATCCTGAAATTCCCACGCATGAATTAGTTTTCTGGAACCAATGGGGAAAAAAGAACCGCTAGTGCTTTACCAACAGCTTTAATCTCTGTCGTCCGATATTTCCGCCCGCGCTATTCAAAATATCCACCACCGCAATATAAACCCCACTGGCATAACCCGCAGCATTCCACGAAGCGCTGTTGGTATTTGCTGCGCCCGGAATGGTTTTCACTAACTGGCCGGACAGTGCGTAAATTTTTACATTCAAAGTCGTGATCTGATCGGTGTTATCCACGAAAGTTGTTGTCATCTGGCCTTTCTCTAAAACATTCGGCTCGGCCAAGACCTTGCCGGCGCCCGAATCACCGCCGCCAACGATAATCATGCCCTTCGCGATATCCGATGTGCCGCCCTGGCCGTTATCCCAATGGGCCTCAATCTGATAATGGCCGGGGGTCACGATGTTGCCGTCGTTGGCCGTACCGTCCCAAGTCAGGGTGACGGGGGAAGGATTCGCTCCAATGAGAATTTGCATGGTCGTCATCACGCCTCCCGACAGGCCGGGCTTAAAGACCGAGGGGGTCAGGGTAACATCGTTCATGGATGAGTCCGAGGCGTCGTCGACCAGGCCGTATAGCGTGCGGACTAATTCACCCGCCCCGTTATAAATACCCACCAAAACTTTCGACAGTGTCCGGTTGACCACGGCTGTTCGAACCACACTGGTCACCGAACCATCGGGGGCCACGTTATCGACCTTAATCAAGTAAGTGCCGTTGGTCACCGGGTTCCCGGTGTTATTCAATCCATCCCAAACACCAAAGACCACTCCATCTACATAAAGGGTGATGGTGCTCCCCGGGCCATTGAGCTTGGTAATGGTTTTGTTCGACAGGGTAATGCCATAGATGGGCACGGAATATTTTTTGGTCCATAACGACTCAATTAATTCGCCCGCTTCGTTATAGATACCCACCTTCACCGTGTAAGACCCGGTGGTGGTCACGGTGGTGCTGGATGACAGGGGAGAAACCAGACCCGTATAGGTCAGCTTGGCCCCGTTGACGATAACCGTGTCCGCCGACACCAGGGGATTCACCTGGGTTTCATAGGTCAGGCTATAGGTGCCTACCGCTAAGGGGCTGGTGAGAGTCCAAGTGAGAAGATCCGTTGCCGGGGTAAAGTTAGAAGTGCCCGCGCTGGTCGAGACGATGGAAACAAAACTAACATTGGCGGGCAGGGTATCGGTGACCACGACTCCCGTAAAAGGTCCGCCAGTGACAGTGACTCCAATGGAATAGGTCAGCGTATCCCCGCTCTCGGCGCTGGTCTTTGATACCTGCTTGCCCATCGACACGTTCCAGGTGGGCGTATAGGTCAGAGTCATGGTGGCTGTGTTGGTCGTGGTGTTGGTGGGGGTTTGGGTAGCGGTAATCGTGGCGCTATTGGTGGCCGTTTGAGTGGGAGTGACTGTCGCGGTTTGGGTGGCTGTATTGGTGGGCGTCCAGGTTCCGGTGCTGGTCGTGGTGTTGGTAGGGGTCTGCGTGGTGGTTACGGTGGCTGTATTAGTGGGAGTTTGGGTGGAAGTATTCGTTGGGCTATTGGTAGAGGTGTTGGTTGAAGTTTGAGTGGGGGTCATGGTGGGCGTGGTGGTAGGAGTGCAGGCGATACCCATGGGCGCGATTTCGCTGATGACCGAGTTGTCATATTGATCCAGATACATATTCCCTCCCCGGAATAAAAGGGTCTCGGGGTGTTCAATTTCAGAAGTCAAAGCTGGGCCGTTGGTGTAACCGGGGGTACCTGTTCCAATGACGGTATTAATGATGCCCGTCGAGGCGGTAATTTCCCGAACCCGGTTGTTTAAGTCGTCGGTCACAAAAACGTTTCCGTCGCAATCGACTGCCACGCCGTCCGGGGCGTCATCGCTCATGCTGGCCAGGGTAGCCGGGCCGCCGTCTCCGGAAAAACCGGTCACGCCGTTGCCCGCGATAGTGGTGATGATGTTGGTTCCTACGGCGATTTTACGCACGACCGATACACCCGGGTCTGTCACATAAAGATTTCCCGCGGGGTCAAAGACCAGGGCCTTGGGGGATGTCATTTCAGCGCTGGTGGCCGCGCCGCCATCACCCATATAGCCGATGGTGCCGTTACCCGCGTAGGTGGTGATGATGTTGGTTCCTGCCGCCACTTTACGTACGACCCCGTTGCCGGGTGAGCCGTAATTGTTGGAATCCGTAATGTAAAGGTTGCCAGCGCCATCAAAAGTGAGGCGCACGGGTAGGTTGAGCTGTGCCGAAAGGGCCGGGCCCCCGTCACCCGTATAACCGATAGTGCCGTTGCCCACTACGGTGGTAATGACGCCGGTGAGAAAATTAATCTTTCGGACGACCGCGTTGAGGTAGTCGGCGACATAAAGGTTATTTTGAGCGTCTACCGCCAGACCCGATGGGTAGTTAAAGGTGGCGCTGGTGGCGGCTCCGCCATCCCCGGTGTAAGACACGGTGCCAGTTCCCGCGTAAGTGGAAATAATGCCGGTACCTACGGATAC
>JABDGD010000062.1:5862-6329 GCA_013286205.1 Candidatus Firestoneibacteriota bacterium
CGTACTACATCGTTACCCGCGTCAGCTATATAGAAGTTCCCCAGGGAGTCAAATACCACGTCGTCGGGAACCGACATAGTGGCGCTGGTAGCCGCGCCTCCATCGCCCGTATAGCCGGAAGTGCCAGTGCCCGCGATCGTGCTAATAATTTGGGCCCGGGCAGGGTGAGGCCATGTAAAACCAGCCCAGAGGAGGATAAAACCTGTCGTGATGAAATATCGAAGAAGTTTTTGCTTCATACGCCCCTTAATATAGACGGAAAGGTCGGGCTTTCTTTCAGGAACTTCTAGATCAGCCAGGGATCGTTTAACGTCCTTTGAAACTTTGGCCGAAATTCGTACAATCGGCCCATGACTTTTCGTAAGGCTTCCGCCGTAAACCCTCTGGTTCAATTGTTGTCTTATCTTCAGTCCCGCGAAGATTTAAAAGACCGTATCAAGCATATCCAGCAGATACCCGCCATTAGC
>JABDGD010000063.1 GCA_013286205.1 Candidatus Firestoneibacteriota bacterium
ATGATTAAAAGCCATAATAGCGGGGGTTCCGGCAGTTTTGGCGGAAACCTTGCCGGCAAAACCCCTGCCGAATGGCACCTTTTAATTTTCACGCTATTTTAAGTTCCAAGAGGGAAGGATTTTCTCAACTTTTGGTTTTTTTCCCGTACTCCAAACCAAATCCACTGAGAACACCGATAAACAGACCCAAGATAGATCCGAAAATTAAAGCCCGTAACATCTTCGGCTCGATAGGTTTTTCCGGAACAACCGCCGCGTTCACCACTGTTATATACGGATCCGCGGATTCGGTGGACCCCAGTACATCCTGATTCTGCATCAGCAGACTATTGTAAATGAGCTTATCCGATTGGGGCTCAATCGAGGATTGATCGGTCATTTCGTTGGGCAATTTCGTTTTGAGCTCATGTTCCATTTCTTTTAGTTGAGCCTGGAGAAAATTGTATTTAACCATCGCGGGTTCTTTGCTGACTTCCAAATTAATTTTGATGAAGTTTTGAGCCCAGGCGTTGGCCAGATCGGCCGCTAATTGGGGGGCATGAACACGAACCTGAATCGTGAGAAGATTCGCTTCTTTATCATTTTTGAAAAGAACGGTTCTGATCAGTTTTTTGACTAAGTCCCGCTCACCCAGTCCTTTAAACTCGCCTTTGTCGGCCAACTGTAATTCTCGGATCATATTCCGGGCGATATGCTCAGATTCAATAACTTCCACCGGCATGGACAGCTTAAGCGTGGTCATTGCCTCGTAGGTCTTCGGCCCATAAAAAGCGTAAAGAAGCGCCGCAAAAAAGCCAATCAGAACAAAGCCGCACACCAAAACCCGATAAGTGGATAAAATCCGCCAAATATCAGAAAAATTAATTTCTTCAGTTTCTTCCGCCAAACGGTTTTTAGGGGATCGTAGAACTTTGGATTTCAGACGGCTGGAAGCCATGATGACCTTTAGTTTTGTTAGAAAAATTTAAAACGGCGAAGCCATTGAAAGAACGCTAGAAATGATAGCCCACTCAGAAGTAGATGACAATCCACTTCGGGAACCGGCTTGATTTGATGACATCTATTTAAAAGGCCTCATAAAGCGTGTAACATATGGTTGTTTTTGGGCATTCATCGCGACTCAAAGGACGTCATGCCACTCCAGTTTTCAA
Source organism: Candidatus Firestoneibacteriota bacterium (assembly GCA_013286205.1). Lineage (GTDB taxonomy): Bacteria > Oederibacteriota > Muellerivitia > Muellerivitales > Muellerivitaceae > Bog-1183. The sequence goes on from JABDGD010000063.1 coordinate 1,152, forward strand.
TCCCATCATCTTTAAACAAAAAAAATATATGGGCTGTCCCCTTTTTCGCCTTACTTTTTTTTCTCTGTTGCGCCGATATGTTTTTCACCACCCATATCCATGGTTTCAATTTTCGATGGGGACAAATTCTTCTTTTAGCTTTCGCTTTCCCCGCTTTATTGAGATTCAAGACGGCGCTTCAAAACCACACCGCCGAAGGCCAAACCACATTAAAAATTCTTTTAAGCTGGCTTCCCTTCTTTGTGATTTACGGTGTCGCCGCCATTTTCTCAACTTCTCCTTTATTGACAGGAATCAAATGGGGTTGGGGTGTTTTTAACATTGGATTAGCGGCCCTGATTTGCCTGGATACGCGGACGGACTCCTCTCTGGAAGAGGGTTTCCAATGGGGACTGGTGCTCATCTCCGCTTACATTTGGTTAGAGTCCATCGCCATTTATATTTTGAGTTCCTTCACCTCTATCACCGACCTCGAATGGGGGCACCCCAGCGAAATTTCTTTTCTTCACCTGCCCATTGGCTACGCTCAAAGAGACAGCCAATATCACAATTTGCCGATTTATCGATCGAACGCCTTTTATTACGAGCCTTCTTACGCTGGATGTGCTTTAACTTTCGCCCTGTTCCTTTTATTTTTCCTGGATATCCGCCGGTCTAAATCTAAATCAGGCTGGATTCCCGCGATCGTCTTGAGCGCGGTCATGCTCACCACTTCACGGGCAGGTGTTGTTTCCGCGGCTCTTTTCATCATCGGCGTTCCGACGCTCCTTCTCTTGTGGCGTCATTGGTCGACCCTGTGGCGCTCCCTTTTTAAAACCATCCTCATCTCCAGCTTACTGATATGGCTGTTCTGCCTTTTCCCCAACAGCCGCACCTATATGGAATTACTCGCTGACTACAACGGCGCGGGAGCGATAAACCGGCTTGAAGTCTATATGAAGAACCATTCCATGCTTCTGAGTCCCAAAACAGCAGAACCTGTTCCTGAAACCGTTAAATCGGCAAACTTAGCGCCTGCCGCAGCACCTTCCATCGCGGCGACGCCCGTACCAATTGAGGTTAAAAACAGCAGTGAATGGGGACGTCTGGACAATCTCAAGGAAAGCTTCGTGATATGGATGCAGCATCCCCTTTTAGGAAATGGCGTCACACCACAGCCCCAGCTGGCGGGTTATCAAAATACGAGTAAGGGTTTAAGCCAAATTTCCGGCGTTACCTGGACTGAAGTGGGTCTGGAATCGGGAATACTGGGGTTTGCCGCTTTTCTCTTCGCCCTGTTAGCCAACATGACCATTGCTTGGAGAAAAAGCATCGATATTAATTTGAAAACTTTAGTGCTGGTGGCCTGGATCATGCATTTTGGAATCCAGTTTATTTTAAGCCAGACTTTTCCGCGCCTCGATTATTGGCTGATCTTCTTTTTGTCGATCCGGCTTCTCATCAAATCCGGAGAAAGCAAACCGTCCGCTTTCCGCGTTTAACTTTTTTGGATTTTCTCAATTTCGGCGTAAACCTGATCCACCGAAACACTGCGAAGACACTCATTCGCCGGGCAAACCGCGTAGTTTTTCCCGTCATAACAGGGCCGGCAAGCTAAATTCTCACCACCCCACAAAATCTTAATTCTTTCATCCCGCGGAACCTTTTCCCAGGGATTGGTAGGACCAAACAAACCAATCACCGGTTTGCCCGAGGCAATGGCTAAATGAAGCGGTCCGCTGTCGTGGGTAATCACCAAATCGGTTCGCCCATAGAGCGCGATTAAATCGGTCACCGATGTTTGCCCCACCAAATCCAATACGGGCAGCTGTTTAAAAGAATCGCGAATCCCATCGTCCGCGGCCGATCCCGTAATGACCACTTGATAATCTTTTTCAAGAAGCTTTTTGGACAAACGAACATAATGGTCTAAAGGCCAGCGCCGCAAGGCATCGTCTCGAAGAATGTTTTTAGCGCCGCCCGGCGCTAAGGCCACTACTTTTTTCCCGGAAACTATTTTTTCAGATAGGGCTTGTCTCAACGGCAGTGAAAGAGTTGGCACTCGACCCTGAACAGCCTGAGGACCATTTTGGCCCGCAATTAAACGGACATACTCGTCAGCGTGATAGCGGCCCGGCACGGGCCAGCGGCCTTCTTTACCTTCTCCAAATTGACGCCGGATTTTCCCATGGGCGGTTAAGCTTAACCATCCATACCGGGGATCCGAATGACCTGTCACGATTAAATCGAAAGACTTTCCTAAAAAACGGAACCAAAGCGGAATCAATACCCCAAAGGCGCCCAGCAGGCCGCCTTTGAGCAGCTTTTGGTCATTCACCACAATTATTTCATCAACCCGGCGAACCGCTTCAACGAGCGGCGCCGCGCCTTCACCGCAAACCCAGGTGATTTGGGCGCCCGGCCATTGGCGGTCAATCTCTTTTAACATGGCAAGAGACATGACTATGTCGCCGATGGCCCCAATTTTCACAATGAGTATTTTCAAAATTCTCTCCAAAAATTAAGAGGGCTGATCTCAGAAGTCGGCATTATAACAGAATCACCAACATCCGTTTTTCTCAATTAAATTACCCTCAACACCCCAAATGATGAAACCTATCATTCGGGAAACGCGTTTAATTTGAACAACAAAAATAAAGTGGGTTAATATAGGCGCGTTTTCAAAAGCATCAACTTGAGGAACCTCAACCTTTGTCACAAGAAAAAATACCCAACAGAACCGACATCATCAGCTTTTCAGTGATCGTTCTCATTTGGGCTCTCTTATTCCTGATTTCTGGTTTATTTAAAGGCGGGTTTAACTATTTTATAGATGATCACGAACTTCTGCTTTTGCATGACCAGGTCATTTCATTTAGAAACATTTTCATCAGTCCCTTTTCCGACTTGATGAACCATACCGAAGGCCGGTTTCGCCCTATATTTTGGGTCATGTGGCGGTTGTTTTCTTGGATTTATGGATTAAACCCTTTCAATTGGTATCTCTCCTGCTGCCTCTTCGCGATCATAACCACAAGCGCTTTATATTTTTTCGCCCGGAACCATGTTTGGTCCAAAAAAGAAGCGTTGCTTTTCGCGTTCCTGGCGCTTTTGGGCAATCAAGCTTCTACCTACGCTCGGTTTGGCACGCCCGAAACAACCGCCATGTGTTTTACCGCCTTAGCCTTTTTGTGCGCTTCTGTATCCTCTCGTCATAAAATTTGGCAATTATCCTTTGATGTTCTTTTCGTTGTTTTTGCCACTTTAGCGGCCTTGAACAAAGAAGCCTGCCTCTTAATGCTGCCCGCTTTCGCAGCCTATAAAGTTTGGATTGAGGTCAAAAGAAACAAACTTTCTTTCAAACAAAGCGTTACAAACAACCTGCCCATCATTTCATTTCTATTGATAGTGTTTGTCGCTTGTATTGGATTTATCAAAATAGCGGGAATATCCGGCCCGGGTTACGCCCAAACAACCTTCGTTTGGCCGCATTTTAGAAACCAACTTAAGATATTGATGGAAAATAATTTCTTCGCCGTCTTGCTCAACATTTGGTTTATCTGGGAGAACCGGAAAAAGGACCAATGGAAAAAATTTGAGTTCATTGGCTACTTTCTCGTTTTAGCTTTGATTGTTCTACCCCAGACCGCTTTGTATTCCAAAATCGGATTGTACCAACATTACCTTTTCCCGGCCGTGATCGGCGTAGCCTTCGCAACCATTTACCCTTTAGTTTTGCTGAAGGATAACTTACCGAACTATTACAAAATCGGTTTAATTGTCATCCTTCTGGTGATTTGCCAGCGCGGCCTCACCACTTTCGACCATTTTAAAGATGTCGCGAAAACAACAGGTGAAATAAGGGAATTCACGGAAGACTTGTCCCGCCTGGCAGGGTCCAATCACGAAGTTTTAATTTGCGGTAATCCACAGGCTCATTTTGAAATGCTGGACGCGATCAATACGCTTCTGGAAAAGGTAATAAAAAATAACCAAACTTATTTAGCGACCTACGGTTCAACCAACGACATGATCAGCACAGACGTTTTCAAGAAAGACGAGACAGATTGGGCCTTTTTAAGTTCAAAAGATGCCGAAAGCTGGTATGGTAAAAACCTCTTTCGAAACATGAACCAAAAATCACGAAAAGATATTCAAGTTGTCGTCCTATTTTCAGCGAACAGTTTAGACAAAGTGTTCTTGAAGACATCCAAGGGATGGTTTAATCCCAAACTGTTTGCCTATAAAGATTATCCCGAACCGTACAATTTGCGCCTTTATTACAAGATAACGATGTAATTCATCCTTCATCAGTTAAAAAACATTTATAATGCCCGCCTATGAAAATTCTTTTCATTTCTCACAGTTCGGTCATTCCCACTTACCGCGAAAAACTACGCTTATTGGCCCAGCATAAGAACTTGGAAATCACATTATTGCTTCCCCAATTTTGGCCCGAGGCGGGTAAACGAGTGCGAACTTTCGATCAATCATCAACTAAAGAAGGGTTTAGAATTATTTCCGCGCCCGTCCTTTTGGAAGGGCGTGTCAAACGGCACTTTTACCCCTTCTTTTCTCAGTACGTCCACCAAATCAAGCCCGATCTCATACACATTGAAGAAGAACCTTACAGTTTAGTGGCCTGGCAAGCCGCTCGAGCAACCCACAAGCTGGGAATACCGCTGGTTTTCTTTACTTGGGAAAATCTGTTGGAACAATTTCCTTTTCCACACCAGTCCATCCGAAAAAGGGTTCTTCAAAGCGCCGCCTATGCGATTGCGGGAGATACGGAAGCCGCTGAGTTATTGAAAAAGTCAGACTACCCCAGCAAACAAATTTCAGTCATTCCTCAATACGGTATTAATCCCAAACTTTTTATAAAGAAAAATGTCGCCAAACTAAAAAAGGAATTGAAGCTCGGTTCTTTTACCGTGGGTTATGTGGGCAGATTAGTCCCAGAGAAGGGCCTAACCGACTTGTTGAAAGCTTTTGCCCACTTATCCTCCTCCACTTCAACACTCTTGTTAGTGGGTAATGGTCCCTTACGAAAAGAACTGGAAGAAAAAGCGGCCAACTTGGGCATTGCCGAGAAAATCCGTTGGGTTCCAGCGGTTGACCAGCCTCACATTCCGGATTATCTCAATTGTATGGATGTTTTGG
>JABDGD010000064.1 GCA_013286205.1 Candidatus Firestoneibacteriota bacterium
AAATGGAGGGCGACTCACAAAAGGGACTGACCGCCAACGGTGTTTTGGAAATGACCGCTAGTCCCGAGCTGTTTTTCGGCCCCAAGCCTTTAACTGTCCACCAGCCCATGCCCCCGCTTCAACCCTACCTGCCCGGACCGCCCATATTTGAAGCCACCAGTAATGTTCACATGGATTATGGGGACGCGAACCGTTTTTTAAACGATCCCCGGACCAAAATTGACGGCACCGTCATCAAAGGCACCGGACAAAAGCTGACCCTTACGCATATCCGCCTTTATGGTTCAGGCGGCCAGATCGTCGTGGAGGCAAAACTCACCTACGAGCCCCTGCTCATTAACTTAAACAGCAAACCCGCCCGCCTAACGCTTTATCTCAAAGGCACTCCCCGTTTTCGCCCCCAAGAAAGGGTTTTTGATTTGCCTGACCTGGACTACGACATCAAATCGAGCGATTTAATGATCCAAACAGCGGATTTTCTTTTCAAATCAGAGTTTAAGGACCAGCTGCGCCAGAGCATCAAGTTCCCTGCGGGGGAAAAAATGGATATCCTTAAATTAAAAGTCAGTAAAGCTCTCAACAGGCCTTTTGGCCGCTACATGCATTTGAGAACGAAGTTAGCTTCTATGACGGTGACGGATGGTTACGCGGATAACCAGGGAATTGAAATGCGGGTTTCGATTAAAGGCAGCGCGATTCTGGAAGTGAATTGGAAATAGTAACCGTCTTCTCAAACCCCCGCTTTGCGGAAGGTTGAGTTGACATGAAAGAAACAATCACATGAAAAAATATTTCCGCGTTTGGGCAGCGTTAGTTTACTTATTAATGGCCATTCTCCCGGTCTATGAGATCATCAACCACACTAACATCGAAATTGAGTATTTAAAAAAGGCCTACGACACCAATAACTTTCAAAACAACGGCGCCATTAAAGAGGCCGAGGTATGGAAAGAAATCGAAAATCATCACCATTTCCTCGGGCCGATCATCAAAGACTTTTTCGCGCCTTCGCTCAACAAACAATTTCACATCCCGCCCACAGAAGAAGCCCGAGAAATCTTAGCGGGCATTCCTTATATCGATCAGCAGGGAAAAAACGAGGCCGCTCTCGGACAGTTTTGGTCCTGGATTTTAATCCTCATCAGTTTTATCTATTTCATCTCAACTTTTAACCCCGGCAAAAAAACTCAAACGGATTATATTTTCGCCCTGGCCGTCATCTCGGTCATCTCTTTAGTGGTGGGAGTATTGGCCCCAGCCATGGTGCTGGTCGTCAGCCCCAAGACTCCCGTATTCCCCCATTTTATTTTGCATTTTGAGGTCAGAAGTATTTTCGGAGTTATCGCGGAGCTGTACTCGTCAAAGTATTGGTTTATCGCTGTGTGCCTGACGGTTTTCAGTATGCTCATCCCCCTGGCGAAAGCGTGTTTGACTATCTTCGTCCTGGAAACCAGGTCATTAGCCACCAAATTGAAAATCTCGAATTTTTTGCACTCCATTAGCAAATGGTCCATGGCCGACGTCTTTGTGGCGGCCATCCTTTTGTCCAATTTCGCTGTCAGAGCCAATAAATCCACCCAGGCCGATCTGTTTCTGGGGTTCTATTACTTTTTGGGATATTGTTTATTAAGTCTGGTAACCACCACGCTATTGCAAAACAAAGTTCAGGGCAGCGGCAAAAAGTAAGCTATCAACGCCGCATATCAAAAAAGCGGACCCGGTATTCCGGATCCGCTTAAGTACCGCCAAGCCTTTACTTCTTTTTAGCCTTCTTCTCTTTTGGATTCGGCTGGCCCTTGCCTTTCAAAATCAGGTTTTTCAGACTGCCTTTGATATAAGAACCCCAGGCGTTATTACAGTCTTTGAAACACTGATCAGATGGTTTTAAACCCTGGTGGGTGAAAACCACCTCCGTTTGGCCGCCCTTTTTCTTGATATCAAAAATAATCTGGGTGCCATTCCATTCAGTCTTGTCCTTCACAAAAGATAAATAGCTGTCCAAAACCAGCCAGACTACCTTTTTGCCGGGTACCAGTTTGGTGATTTCATGGGTGGTCTTGTGGAAATCTTTGTAACGGTAGATCCACACATCACCCAGTTGATCAGTCTTCCCGTTGATGTCTCCCGACCACCAGCCCCGAACATTGTTAATAGCGTCGAAAGCCTGTTTCGGTGTCCGATCCACCACAAAGCTGTGGGTTAAGCTTTTTTCTTTCATGGTTTCCACCTTTTAGAACGCTTAATTCTTGCGGGTCAGGATAAAAGGATCGGCTGGATTGGCTTTGCCATTGGTATAAGAAATCCAGGAAGCCGAAATGTGGTTCGGGTCCTTCCAGATAATGTCCAGTGCATGCATATGCGCTTCCTTGAGCGAGCTGATGCCGTCCTTACCCTTCATTTCAAAGTCCAATTCATTATCCGAGGATTTCTTCAGTGTCATCTTCGGGCAATTACCCATGGTGCAATAGTGCGTCATGACCAATTTTCCCTTTTCCAGATGATAAACCGTTGTCATCTCCATAGGTGTACCCGGAGCGAGGGTTTCCAACACCGCGGTCCCTCCGGCGGTGAGCTTATAGTTCACCTGCAAATTCTTTTCCGCCATACAACCCGACTTGCATTGTCCCGTCCAGTTACCCACCAGCGACTTCATTTTCTCAAACTCCGGCGTAGTCGCCGGCTTGGAAGCCGCCATATCCTTATCCGCCATTGCCGCCATCGGGGTCAAAAGCAGAGCCGCCAAAATCATCCACATCCCTTTTCTAAAGTTCATCTCATCCTCCATTTATTTTTTTAACCAGCTCACCAGCGTATCCAAACAAGCGTTCCAACCACCTTCGTGCCCCGCCTTGATCTTTTCGTCCTTAAACCCTTCGTGAGTCAGCGTCAGTTCCGTAACAGTCTCCGACACCTTTTTAAAGGTCAGAGTGACCGTCGTATCGCATTCAGCCCCATCAAAAGGGTTCCAGGTGAAGACCAATTTGTTCGGCCGATCCACCACTTGGTAATGACCGTTATGCGGATAGGACTTCCCATCGCTTTTAGTCATGATAATCTGCCAGGCCCCGCCTACCCGCAGGTCCGCTTCAGCGACAGGCGTTGCCATTTCGCTTCCGCGAAACCATTGCTTCATCAGCTCCGGCTTCGTCCAGGCGTCAAACAACCTTTCCGCCGAGACGTTAATGGTTCTCTGAATCACCAACGCGAATTTACCTTGCGTCATTTCCCCCTCCTTTAAAACTTCGTCAACTTTTAGGCTTCGCTAAATTTCTTCAGCATATCCAAACAGCCATTCCAGCCATTCGTGTGATTCGTCTTGTCTTCTTCGCTGCGCAGTCCCTCATGAGTTAACGTGAGGTCGGTTACGGTGTCCGAAACTTTTTTGAAAATTAAAGTAACCGTCGTTTCATACCCAGCCTCCCCGAAAGGGTGCCAGGTAAAAACCAGCTTGTTCGGGCGGTCGACGACCTTGTAATGACCGTTCGTGGGACAAGAGACTCCCTTGCTCGTGACCATTTCCACACTCCAGGCCCCGCCTACTTTCAAATCCGTCGAGGCATTCGGGGTCGTCATTTTCTCGCTGCCGCGAAACCACTTTTTCATCAGCTCGGGATTGGTCCAAGCGTCAAAAAGACGCTCCGCCGAGGCGTTAATCGTCCGCTGCACCATCAAGATCGTGTTCTCTTGATTCATTTCTTCTCCTCCGTTTTTGGTAGGTCCCCGTTAGAGGCCATAAATGCTTCCAACTCATCCAACCTGTCATTCCAGAACTTCCGGTGTTTCTCCAACCAATCCACCGCCTCTCCCATGGCCTGGGGTTTTAACGCCAACCGAAACACCCGGCCATCCTCCGCGTCCGTCTTGCGCTCAATCATCTGGCCCTTCTCCAGCACCTTCAGGTGCTTGGAGATCGCCGGCAGGGTCAAATGAGACTTGGCCGCCAGTTCACCCACCTTGGCTTCCCCCTGGGACAAGGTCGCCAATATCTGCCGCCTTGTCGGGTCTGACAGGGCGTAAAAGATGTGGTCTAACTGGGCTGTTGCGTTCTTCGATCTCATAAATAGCCTGCCTCTTGAGTTCCGGTACGGAACGAAATCCCCGTTACTTAAGGGGACAACCGATATACTTAACTATATAGCTAACTAATTAATCAAATGCAAGCGAGTTTTTGTAAATTTTTACCACTCAGTGGTAAACCCTGAACCTGCGAGACAACTGAGCGTGAAAATTTCACGGACAAGCTCTTCACTTTATGGATCATCCATAAAACCAACAACTG
>JABDGD010000065.1 GCA_013286205.1 Candidatus Firestoneibacteriota bacterium
TTTGAGTAAGAACACAAAAATCCGATAACCCTGTCTTGAATCACAAAGGGAATGAAAAGAAAAGAACCGATCGACAGCTGGCTCAGCTTCGCGAGCCGTGGATCTTTATCAATAGGCGAAACCAGAATAGGTTTTTTCTCTTTGGCCAGAACAGCCAGCAACTGTTTGCTATCCACTTCAATTTCAGACTTTCTCAGAAAACTTTCATCGCAGCCCGTCGTCACCCGAACGTCATACCTTTTATTGTCCGCGGATAAAATAGCGATAACAAAATGCGGCAAATCAAACATGCGGTCCGTAAAATCTTTAATCAGGTCCAACATCTCCTGCGCGTTCAGCGTGCTTCCTAAATCTTTAATCACGTCGTATAAGTGGCCGATTTCACGGAGCTGCTTATCAATACGGGTATTTTCTTTTTTGAGCTTTTCAACAACCGCTTTAAAGTCCTCAAATTCTTTTTCTTTGCTTTCGTTCAAAATCTCAAAACCGCTTTTAATTTTATCGTGTCTTTCCTGCAGCATTAAAGGCACCAGATACAGGCACCACAAAGACACCAATTCCATCCACATCCAGGTTTGAAACGTCTCCGAAAAAACAAAATTCATCGAAATGATACCCAGGGAGTAAACAGCCAAAAACCATAATGCTATCCGTGGATATTTAAAGCTGACGTAAGTCGTCACAAAAATCGGCAAAAACATAAAAAAGACACCCTCGTGACGCAGCAGTTCCAACGACAAAAGCACCAGGGCTAGCAAAATGCCTTTGAGTATAGAGAGAAGGTCTTTCATGAAACTTTCTCCGTTTTAGCCAGGCAAACTTTGTTGCGGCCGCTGGATTTAGCCTGATAAAGGGCCTGATCCGCATGGTCAATAAAAGCCTCAGCGTCCCTCAAAGCGGGCGTTAATTCAGCTACCCCAATGCTGACCGTGACATGGGTTTTTTGGCCCGAAGCCACCACTTCTTGTTCTTCTACTTTTTGGCGGATACGTTCCGCCACATTCAGCGCCCCGTCACCGGGGGTTTTTAATAGCAGGACTGAGAATTCCTCACCGCCATAGCGGGAAACCAAATCCACCGTTCGAACGCTTTCGCGCAGCACTTGCGCGACCAGCTTCAGCACTTTATCCCCCACCAAATGCCCGTAGCGGTCGTTATAAGACTTAAAGTGATCCACGTCGATCATCAGCACCGTTAAAGGAAGTTTGTGTTCTAAAGCCCTGAAAATTTCATCCCGAAGTCTGTCTTTGTAATACTTTTGAACATAAAGACCCGTCAATCCATCGGTCGTGGCCAGTTCAATCGTTTGGTGATAAAGCGCCACGTGTTCCAGCGCTACCGTTCCCAAATCGCAAAAGTTGGATAAAAGCCGGGCATCTTCTTGTCTAAACGCGTTAGCGACCGAGCTTTCCATGCGGATCATGCCCAACAATTCGTGACCACCCATTAAAGGGGAAGCCACCAGGCTCTCTATTTTGCTTTCTTCCGGAATGTCCTGAAACCGAAAATCGTTGGCCGCGTCATTAATGACCAGGGGCTTCTTTTGAGCGATCACCCAGGCGTTAAAGGGATCCTCCACATGAAGACGCTCGCGGTTAAGCCGCACTTCCATGTCCGTATCCACGCTATATCGCACCGCATGCAGCTCTTTACCCACGCTGCTGTCAAAAAGAAGCAGGGTGTAAACCCCACCCGGCACCATAAAGGTTTTAGAAATGGTCTCGATGAGCAAAACAACGACGTCTTGTGTTTTAAAGGTCATGGCCAAACTGCGGGCCAGCTCGTTCAAAGCGGTATAACGCTGAATTTTGATTTGATTGGCTTCGTAAGAGAGTTTGATTTTCTCGTGGGCCAGGCCGCTGTCCGTCATGTTCAATTCCAACTCCTCGTAGGTTTTCTGAAATTGAAATTCACTTAACTCGGTGTGGTTAATCCAGGAACGCCAAAAGTAAAAATTAAATAAAAGCCCCGCTAAAAAAACACCCAGCACCCAGGGCGGCTCCCCGACTACCAAAAGGTTCACAATGGCCGTCAGCACCACTATGACGGTCAAAATAATTGTTTCCACAATTCCCAACAAAACCACCGAAAGCGTTACCGGCACATAAAAAAGAAAAAGACCCACCAGCACATCACCGGCGTGTTGAAGGGCAATATAAGAAGCCCCCATGGCGGGCAAAGTGCAGCAAATCACCAGCACCCAGCGCTGGTATTGGTTAAGGTTTTCTAATTTGTCATAGAGACGCATGACGCTTATCTTTTCAATGAGGATGGTTTAGAGATTCAGAAACGGATTGGGCCTTGCAGGGCTAAAATTGATCTACCAATTGATATAAAGCATATTTTAGGGCTTTTTCGCTAGAGTGGTTATAAATAACCCAGTCGGCCTTCTGATTTTTACTTTCTTGTGACCATTGCAGCGCTTCTCGCTGACGGATTTCTGCCATGCTCCAACCCCGCTTTTTCAAACGCTTTTGGCGGGTGAGACCGTTCGCAGAGATAGAAATAATCCCGTCAAAGAAACGGTAATATCCGCGTTCAAAAAGCAAAGGCACTTCTACCACCACTAACCGGGGAATTGTCGCTTTTTTGGCTTGCTCCCGAATCCACCTTGTCACGCCCTGCCTCACCGCGGGATGCATAATGGCGTTTAGCTTTTTTTGATGGCGGGGCGATTGAAAAGCCGCTTTTGCTAATCGAGGCCGGTTAATTTGACCTTTTTCCAAAATATCAGCGCCGAAAGTTTTCACTAACCGCGCTTTGATTTGTTTGTCTCGAAGCAGTTGACGGCCCAAAAGATCGGTTTGAAGTATAGGGATTCTCTTCTCCTGAAAAGCCTTCAGCGCCAAACTCTTGCCCGCGCCAATCCCGCCGGTCAGCCCGATTTTCAAAGGGCTTTTTTTACTCATCAACCGAACCCACCGGGTTGGAGACAGCTGGGCTTTGACAATATTTTTCAAATTAGAGACCTGTTTGTTTTAAAAAAGCTTGGTAAGTGTTTTTCATGAGCAAGGCAATGGTCATCGGTCCCACTCCACCCGGCACCGGCGTAATGGCCGAGGCCTTGGGCGCGATCGCTTCATAGTCCACATCTCCCACTAACTTTCCATCCTCAGTGCGGTTAATGCCCACATCCACCACTACCGCCCCATCTTTCACCATGTCGGCTTTCACAAACTTGGGTTTGCCAATAGCTGCCACCACAATGTCCGCCCGCTTAATCACTTCACCGATATTTTAAACAGCGTTTGGAAGAGGAACTGGTTTTGGCGGGCCGCTATTCTTCGCCCCTGAGCCTGCTCATTTTGGATATCGATCATTTTAAACGCTATAACGATACTTATGGGCACGTCGCGGGCGACCATGTTTTGATGGAAGTGGCCAGCATCTTAAAAGAGCAGGCGGAAGTGACCCATTTAGTGGCCCGCTATGGCGGGGAAGAAATGGTTTTGATCGCGCCCGAAACGACCAAGGATAAAGCGGTGGAACTGGCGGAACGCATTCGAATGAAAATCGCCAACCGTGTTTTCGCGTTGGGTCACGAGACGACCAACGTGACAGTCTCCATTGGTGTGGCGACCTATCCGATGGATGCCGAATCCAGTACAGAATTGATCAGCAAGGCGGACCAGGCGCTTTACGCGGGTAAGAACCGGGGCCGTAATCGAGTGGTGGCTTACCCGGTCTAGGGGAAAAAAGGGTTGACAGCCTTAGGAGGCATGATAGGATTATTCATCTGCAACAGGTAATTAAGCCTAATCATCAACAACTTCCAACGGATTGCTCCCCAAGTCTGAACTAAATTAATCAAGGGTTTTAGCGCCCAAAGGAATTTTTGAGCTAGATCGACCGGCTTTACCTCGGAATCATTTCACCTAACAAACCATTTAATTCACTAACTGTTTAAGAGTTTTTAGCTTCAGTTTAAAAACCAAAGTATCGATTTTAGCCAGGCGGGCCTTCATTTCGCGCCAGCCAACCATTTTGAAAGGATTTTAAGTTTTATGGACATCGCCGATTTGAAGAAAAAGACCATCGC
>JABDGD010000066.1 GCA_013286205.1 Candidatus Firestoneibacteriota bacterium
GCCCTTGTCCTTGGCCATCTTCACGCCCTTGCTGATGAGTTCCACGGTTTCGCACTTGCCCAAATGCTTGATGCTGTAGTCGGAGCCGGATTCGAGACCGATTTTTAGCAAACGCCATCCGCAAGCGACCAGGAGGTCCACGACTTCTTCATTAAGAATGTCGGCGCGGCAATTGGAAGAGAACTGGAAACGGCCAATCAGTTTGCGTTCGGTCAGCAGCTTTTTAAATTCTTTCAGCCATTCCACGTTGTAGATGGGGCCGGATTCGTTATCGTCGAAAAATTCCCAGACCTTGTATTTGTTAATGCAGATTTCCATCTCGTCCACCACGCTCTTGGGAGAACGCAGGCGGGCTGTCCGGCCCCAAAGGGCATGCTGCCAGATACAGAAAGTACAAACCCCCACGCTGTTGGGGGAGGCATCCGAAGCGCCGCAGCCACGGCCCGTGAGGATATAGGCGGTGGGACGGAGCAAGTAGGCTTCACCGTAATCTTGAAAGCGGGTGAGCTCGCGGTCAATGAAAGGCATGTCATCGAGAGCCTGGGTCAATTTGTGGGGGCCGGTGGTGGCATTTTTGCCGTTGGCGTCACGGTACCAAACGCCCGGGCCTAATGGTTCTTTGCCGCTCAGAAATTGAGCGATGTTCTTGCCGACGATGTCATAGTCGCCGCCGGTCATCACGAAATCGACGTTGGAGTTAATCAGGGATTCTTCAGGGAAGAACGAAACGTGATCGCCCATTAAGGCGACCTTGGCTTGAGGGAAACGGGTTTTGAGTTCGGCGATGTAGCGCCAGTGGCGGTTAACGACCGGGGCTTTAGTTTCCAAGAAAATCAGGTCGGGGCTGAAAGCGTTCAGGTGGCCGTCAAATTCAGCGTCACTCATACGGCGGTTGATGCCGTCGAGCCAAAGCACATCATGGCCCGCGTGTTTCAGATTGGTGGCCAGGTGGCCCGGCACCAACGGGAAGATGCGGACTTCTTTGGTTTTGGAAAATTTCAAATGGCGGTTTTGAGTTAAAAGGGGAAGTTCGCCGTCTTTACGGAAAGGGGGATAAAGAATTGCTGTTTTCATTACTAGGTCAACCTCGTGAGATCAGTCACTTATATATTGAGATGCTCAAACGCCTTTGTTAAGGGCGATAGTCTATATTCTACCGCGATACCATTCAATTGTTTGTCTCAGGCCCTCTTTTAAAGGAACCCGGGGCTCCCAACCCAGATATTGCTGGGCTTTGGTGATGTCAGGTTTACGACGAATAGGGTCATCCGTCGGCAAAGGCTTATGAATAATCTTGGTTTTCGGGGTGCCGCAAAGCTCGATGACCACATGGGCAAAATCCTGAATAGTGGTTTCGGTCGGGTTGCCGATGTTAAACACCTCACCCCGGGTTTTGGGTCCCGAGATCGCCGCCCAGATACCAGCCACCAGGTCGGACACAAAACAGAAACTGCGGGTTTGAGAACCGTCGCCATAAATGGTCAGATCCGTTCCCTTTAAAGCCTGGGTGATCATGTTGGAAACCACGCGGCCGTCATTTTCATTGAGGCGCGGACCGTAGGTGTTAAAGATGCGGATGATGCGGGCATCGACGTTGAACTTGTGCAGATGTTCATACACCAAAGCCTCACCCAAACGCTTGCTCTCGTCGTAGCAGGAGCGGGGACCAAACGAATTCACATGACCCCAGTAAGTTTCGGTCTGGGGATGCACTTGCGGGTTTCCGTAAACTTCCGAAGTGGAAGCGAAGATAAACTTGGCTTTTCCCTTGCGGCACAATTCCAACAATTGAAGCGTTCCCATCGAGTTGGTCAAAATGGTTTCAATCGAGTTTTGCATATAGCCGACCGGCGAGGCGGGCGAGGCCAGATGAAACACATAGTTGGCC
This sequence comes from Candidatus Firestoneibacteriota bacterium, assembly GCA_013286205.1. GTDB lineage: Bacteria > Oederibacteriota > Muellerivitia > Muellerivitales > Muellerivitaceae > Bog-1183. Next base: position 1,889 of record JABDGD010000066.1, read on the forward strand.
TTGGCGAAACGGGAAGGCAGAGGCTTGACCACGTCGTGTTTGATGAATTTGAAATTGCGCTGGGGTTTCAGATGAGCGATGTTTTCGCGGCTGCCCGTAATGAGGTTGTCCACGCAGGTGACCTGATGGCCCTGGGTGATGAGAAAGTCACAAAGATGGGAACCAACAAAACCGGCTCCGCCGGCGACGATAGAGTGAATGGGTTTCAAGGCGTTCAGTCCTTTAAAGGAATAGGCATCAATCGAGGGTGAATTTTATCACGGACTTTTGGGGTTCACCACTAGGGAAAGGTTTATTAGGGGTTAACAGGGGGAAAACAAATGGGTCAGAATCAGCGCATCCAGACCATGCCGCCGAACTTTTCGCTGAACTTGCTGAAAATGATGTGGCCGATGTTGGTGTTGGTGACGAACTTGCGGCCCCAATGGTCGATGATCGACAGGCGGCTCATGTAATAAGCCAAAGAGCCGAAGAAGGGTCCCATGCGGTAGCGAAGCATGCTCCACTCATAAAGATTTTTACCCTTGCGGATAATTTCCATGCGCTGTTTCTTGGTGAACTCAGGCGTCTCAAAAATGGGGAGCGTGGAGTTGTAAGACATGTCGGTCAAATAGTTGGGAACCAGAAGCGTCGCGTGCTCTTGCACGAATTGGAAAAGCTCGGTGCCCGGATAGGGCGTAGCGTTGTTGAAGTTAATGAAAGTGGCTGGCAGGCTCTTAGCGAACTTGAGGCTTTCCTTGGCTTCTTCATAAGTTTCAGTGGGATGGCCGGCGATAAAACCGACGGAGGAGGGAATGCCGACCTTCTTGGTCAGGGTGACGGCTTTGACCACCATGTCTTTGTTCAGACCCTTCTTAATCACTTTCAGCACGCGGGGGTTTCCGGATTCGCAGCCGAAGTTCACCAAACGGCAGCCTGACTTTTTCATGACAATCAAAAGCTCTTCGGTAACGGCGTTAACGCGCATGCCGTTCCAAAGTTCCCAGGTGATCTTAATTTCTTTTTCGATGATCAGGTTGCAAATGTCGATAACCCGCTGAGGGTGAAGGTTAAATACGTCGTCGTTAATCTGGAAATGGCGCCAGCCCTTGTTGTACCAATGCTCAATTTCTTTCACGGTGTCCACCGCTGAGCGGGACCGGAAGCCGCCGCCCATGGTGAGCGGAACCGAACAGAAGGTGCACTTGTAAGGACAGCCGCGCTGGGTGATGAGGGGAATGGCTTTCACCTGGTAGCAGGGATAGCGTTCGATACCAAAGGATTCGTAATCCGGGTAAGGGAGCGATTCCAGGTCGTCAATCAGGGGGCGGTCGATATTTTCTACCGGCTCGGAGCCGTTGCGCCACAGGAGGCCCTTCACCTTGGCGAAGTCCGGTTTTTCGGCGTGAAGCTGTTCGAGCAACTCTAGCGACGTGTATTCACCCTCGTTCTTGATGGCGAAGTCCACATTAGTGTCTTTGAGTACTTTAATGTGGCTGACCGAAACGTGAGGGCCGCCGATCACCACGGGGGCTTTGGTGTGGGCTTTGATGCGGTCGATAAGAGCGTAAACATGGGGAAGCGAATAGCTGAAAGAAGTGACGCCCACAAAGTCGTATTTGTTTTTTAAAAGTTGAACCAGCTTGTCAGGGCCATCCATGCGCTCGTCATAGAGATCCACATGAACACCTTTGGATTTGAGAAAAGCGGAAAGATAGGCAATGCCCGTATGAGGGTGGCCCGGGACCGCGTTAGGGTCGCCGAAGATGGAGCGAAGGTTAGAGACAGTTAATAAGACGCTATACATGTGTTTCGACTTCTTCTTTT
>JABDGD010000067.1:0-1993 GCA_013286205.1 Candidatus Firestoneibacteriota bacterium
TTTTTCTATTTTAAATCGTCCTTTCCAGTTTATGAAAAGCGGGGTGCCGGTCATGGGCAAATCCCTGAAATTAAAGTTCAATAAAGGGTCGATGCGCTTTAAGAAAGGCTGTTCCTTGATATTTAGACTATGGCGGTAAAAACCCACTAAACCTTTTTTGGTAATGGGATCTTTGAGTGTTTTTGCCAAAACGTCTGATGGAACCTGATAGGTGTAAATGGGTATCTCAGCCATTGGGTCTCTAAAAGTCTGTATATGACCGCCTGGATAAAGTGTTTCTAAATAAAGCAAAGTGCCCAGTTTTAAATTATCGAGTAAAAAAACAAAAAGCCGCGCCCTTGGGAAAAGAGGAGGGCAGAGGCGGACGAGCTATGTCCAGTAAGTGAACTTTATCCCAATGGGGATAGGTCAAATAGACAACAGTGGGATGGCCATAATAAAGCGTGGGCAAAAAGCATTCGTTATTGGGCGGCAGTCCGGCAATAAACCGGCCCGCTTTAGATTCGGCCCATGAGCAATCGGTAACACATTCAGTAAGGTTCGCTTGAATATCGAAATAGGTATAAAAGTTTTCGAAGGCGGCGCCAATTAATAGAAAAAAAGTTAAAACTAAAGCGGTTCGGTTGAAGAGTGGACTTGGGTTTGTTTTCTTCCATTCTTTCCATAGCGCTGTTATGAGAAAGGCGCAAACGCACGCGATGAAAGGCGTCATACCCAAAATTCGCCCCAGATTATCTCCGGCAGCTGAAAAAATGCCAGGCAAACTCATGACCGTTAAGCCGGCCAGCGCTATGAAAACCGATTTCTCTTTTATCCGGCGCAAGGCATAAAAGAAACCCAGAACATAGAGCATGCCTGTTATGTCATCCAGAACCCGATGATCCCTGAAATTGAAATGGCTATTCGCCCCTGTCATTTTGTAATTGAAAACTCGAAGCACATCCCGAATATTTTCCAGAAGGGGCAAGAGACTATGTTGGGCTTGAATTCTGCCTAATATAGATACCTCGGCTTCTCTTCGACCCAGTTGTCCGTTTTGTATGACCCAGGCCAGGTAGGGCGATGCGGCCAAAAGGAAAACAAGCCAATGGGTGATCCATACTTCCAGATTCTTTTTAAATTGGTCTCGCTCATATATCAGCTCAAAGACCATGATGGCGATGATTAAAATTGGAACCGCTTTAAAAGCTTGATAGGAATAGAGGCCGGTGCCCAAAGCTAAACCGGCCAGGGCGGCCAAAATGGGTTTGTGAAGCCGAAGCGCGTAAAGCAAGGGCGCGAGTGCCAGACCCATAAAAAATATGGTTTCGCTTTGAAAATATACCTGGTGGGCGAAAATGAAATTGCCCCGCATGACAGCCAAAATAAAAAAAGCCAATAAGGCGGTGAATGTGCCCATGATTTGGCGAAACGCCACATACATCAAGATGATACCCGTGGTGGAAAGGAAGACATCAAAGAAAGGAAACAAATTTGGGGAAGTGCCGAAAAGTTTGAACCATCCAGCGGCCATGTAATAGACGCATAATTCGGGCACGTGCAGGCTTAAAGCCTCCGTAAAAGGACGCCAATGCTCATTAAGAATTCGCAATGCGCCGCAGGCGACTTCGGCTCGATCGACAAAAACACCCGAGGGAAAGTGGTTGGCACCATAAGCCCTTAAAAAAATTGTGAGTATCAAGACAAGAAGGAAGAGAAGTCCTTCAATCCAGGGATCGCAGGTTTCTTTTTTTTGGGCGTCTGCGCTAGGCGGGAAGAATTTTAAAAGAAAAATAACCGAAATCGCGTATAAGCCCATACCCAGTGCGGTTGGAATACCGCTTTCCATTTGAGCCAAAAAAAACTGGCCCAGAGCCGCGAATCCTAAAACAACAAACAGTTTCCGGGCAAAGCGTTGGGACGGTGTATGTGAGGTGATGGGTCGAATTGAAAACATATGAGCAGTGTACCAAATGGTGTTAAGCGATGATTGGGTTTTGAGGCGTTCTTTAGC
>JABDGD010000067.1:2003-3684 GCA_013286205.1 Candidatus Firestoneibacteriota bacterium
AGAAAAATAAGGAATGATAGTCCATTTGAAGGGAACCGGGATATGACGCCAGATGAGATTAAAAGAGGCTATAGTGGCCGCCGTTGTTTTAACAAAAGGACTGGCAAGATTGGCTATTTGGCTGTCGATAAAATGAAGAAAGCTTCAGGTTATTCATACTGCTTCAATGTCGAAAGTGGAAAATTGGATGGTGATGGTAAAAGACTGTTGGTAGAGGAAATGTGGAACATTAATGATATCACCATCATGGAAACCAAGTAGCCGCATTCCGCCGCTAAAGATATTTTTGAAAATAGGTTTTGCAACACGAAAACCATTCTTGATTGCTTAGTGAGTCAAAATTAGGAAAGCGTTTTCACCAATTTTTGGTTAAACGTTACCTGCTGATTTCTATCGAAAAATCAAAAAGTGAAATTGAAAAGAAGTTGACGGTGATATTTATCGCTCCTATTCTTTTTTTACTAAACGCGGGCTTTAATTTCCAACTTGCTCCGGCGTTGCAAGGGAGTCTCTGCAAAAATTATGAGATCCAAGCTAAACAGCGAGCTAAAGCGGTGGAAAAGTTAAAGGTGTACCCCTCTAACCCAAATCGCTTTATCGGCGATTTGGGTTTTTTTATTTACGGACATTTAATGTTGATTTGGGACATAAGCGTTTAGATTTATACCCCCTGTAAGGGCGAACGATTTTAGCCGTTTTAGGTTGAGTGCAAACTCAAACTAAACAACCAACACCAATCAACCCTTGTGCCGTCGGTGGGGAACCATTAGATGGCATACCGGAAGAACGGACGCGTAGAAGGAGCACCAAGATGGGTCCATTCTATCTGATGGAGTCTGAGACAGAAGCCAAGCGGCTTTTGATTAAAAGTGATCATCGAAAGACTGCCGTGCAGTTGAAAGCTACGGGCATTCTCTCGCTGGAGGATGGCGCGCTGGTTGTGGATGCCGGCTCTGGAGTTGGTCACGTAGCTGAAGTTATGGGGCGACTGTTAAAGCAAAAGTCGAACTCTCCTCACGTAACCCTTTTAGATTATTCGGCAGATCGATTGGCCGAGGCCAAACAGCGCCTTCTCGCTGACCAGCAAGTTAATTACCAATATGTATCGTGTGATTTGGGTCATATTCCCCTGGCGTCTGAGTCGGTAGATTATCTTTTCTGCCGTTTCGTTTTTGAATATTTGGCTGATCCACAAACGGTTTTTAACGAACTGTACCGGATCGTGAAACCAGGTGGCAAATTGGTGATTGGCGACTTGGACTACAACTGCATGACTCATTATCCCCTTTATCCTAAGTTGGAAGAGGGGCTTTTTAGCGTCGTTCGGATACTGCAGGAAAACAATCTCTTGGATCCGCACGCGGGGCGAAAGCTTTATTCCTTTTTCCACCGGGCTCAATTGGCCGATATCAAAGTTCATTTTTATGCCCATCATCTTTTTTACGGCGAATTATCGGAAGCGGATGAGTTTAACTGGCTGGCCAAACTGGACAGACTGATGGAGCATCAAAAAAAAGGAACGATACAGTTTGATTTTGACCTGATGGGTTTTAAAAACCTGTTTCTTGATTTTCTGAAATCGCCAGGCCGCTTTAGCTACACACCGTTAATTCTGGTAGAGGGAAGGAAACCTGAATGAACGACAATGAAAAACGTCTCATCACAGACAGGGTTCTTGAAC
>JABDGD010000068.1 GCA_013286205.1 Candidatus Firestoneibacteriota bacterium
ACGGCACATCCCAAACCGTCTCAAAAAAGCGCGAGGACGGCCACAAAGCTTACAACGGTTATAAGCCCGCACCTTAAACTTCGGTTTGCGTTGCTGCTTATTGACCATAGATTTCTTAGCCATAAATCTCCTAATTTCTAAAGGGCATGCCAAGTAACTTCAACAACTCCCTGGCTTGCTCATCATTTTTAGCGGACGTAGCGAACGTAATGTCCATCCCATGAATAAACTGAACGCTATCAAAGTTGATTTCTGGGAAAATAATCTGTTCTTTTAAGCCCAGCGTGTAGTTTCCACGACCGTCAAAAGAACGAGTCGGAACCCCACGGAAGTCACGAACGCGAGGGAAAGTCACCATAAAGAGACGTTCCATGAACTGATACATACGATCCCCGCGCAAAGTTACCTTCGCGCCTAAAGGCTGATTAGCACGAAGTTTAAAATTCGAAATGGCCTTTTTAGAACGAGTTACAGCCGGCTTTTGCCCGCTAATCGCCGTCAGCTCCTCAACCGCCATATCCAACAGTTTAATGTTGTTTTCAGAGGCCGCTTTGCCAACGCAAACATTGATAACAATCTTTTCAACTTTAGGCGCTTGCATGATGTTTTTAATTTCAAACTTCTTCATCAAGGCCGGAACAATTTCTTTGCTATATTTATCTCTCAGAATCGTCGCCATCTTACTTTTCCTTATCCAAAATTTCGCCGCACTTTTTGCAAACGCGGGTCTTTTTACCGGTGGCTAAAGTTTTATGTGCGATACGAGTGGGCTTTCCACACTTAGCGCAAATCACTTGCAAGTTAGAAGCATGTATTGACGCTTCTTTCTCAACAATACCGCCTTGAGGCAATTCTTGGCTCGGGCGAGTATGTCTTTTGACCATGTTGATTTTTTCAACCAACACTCTATCGGTCTTGTTAATAATCTTAAGAACCCGGCCTTTTTTGCCGCGGTCTTTACCTGCCAAAACCACTACTGTGTCTTCACGGTGAACATGCATGGCTTACAAAACCTCCGGCGCCAAAGAAATAATCTTCATGAAATTCTTTTCTCTTAATTCGCGCGTGACGGGCCCGAAAATACGAGTTCCACGCGGGGCCAATTGATCGTTAATAATAACAGCAGCATTTTCGTCAAAACGAACCGTGGACCCATCCGGACGAACTAAAACTCGTCTTTGACGAACCACAACCGCCTTAACTACTTCGCTTTTTTTAACACCGCCGCCAGGAATAGCTTCTTTCACAGCAGCCACAATAACATCACCAATACCCGCGTAACGACGTTTGGTACCACCTAAAACGTGGATACACATAATTCGAGTCGCACCGCTGTTGTCAGCCACATTTAGCATCGATTGGGGCATAATCATAATTTGGCCTCCTCAACTTCAACAGCCTTTTTAACAATCTTCACTAAACGCCAATGTTTATCAGCGCTAATAGGACGGGTTTCAGCAACCAAAACAATATCGCCCTTTTTGGTTTCGTTTTTCTCGTCATGGATTTTGAACGTGCTGCGCTTGCGAATCAACTTGTGATAAAGCGGATGCTTTACCAAACGTTCGATAGCCACCACGGCCGTTTTGTCCATTTTACGGCTGACTACTACAGCCGTTTTCACCCTGGATAAGGGTTTTTTGTTATCAGATGACATTAACTTCTTCTCCTCACGAGGCTTTTGAGCCCTTTTCTTTTTCACGAAGAATGGTTTTTAAACGAGCCACATGGCGGCGAGCATCCCGAATCTTCATGGGATTCTCTAACTGCTTAGTGGAAAGTTGAATTTTTAAGTTAAAAAGCTCTTCTTCTTTAGAAATCAATTGTTGCTTTAACTGTTCAACGTTCAATTCACGAATTTCTTTGGACTTCATTAAACGCCTCCCATTTGAGCACGAGAAAGATACTTGGTGCGAACAGGCAACTTGTGAGAAGCCAACGCAAAAGCTTCTTTAGCCACATTTTCCGGACAACCGCTCAACTCAAATAAAATTCTTCCCGGCTTTACTCTGGCCGCCCAATGATCAGGCGAACCTTTACCACCACCCATACGAACTTCAGCAGGTTTACGCGTAACAGACTTATCCGGGAAAATACGAACCCACAACTTCCCCACACGTTTCATATGGCGGTTGATCGCCACACGGGCAGCTTCAATTTGACGGTCCGTGACATAGCTCGCATCGAGCGATTTCAGGGCATATTCACCAAAAGCGAAGCTGGCTCCATTTTTGGTTTTGCCGCGCATACGGCCCTTCATCGTCTTGCGATACTTAACTCGTTTAGGCATTAACATGATCTAATTCCTCAATATTCGTTTAAGCTTGAGCTGGCTTAGGAGCAGCCACTTTACGTTCCCGAGGAGCCGGCTTCGGCTTCGCGGCCACAACTTCTTCTTGTCTATCTTTCGCGCCAAAGATCTCGCGTTTAAACACCCAGCACTTCACACCTATTTTTCCATAAGTAGTATTCGCTTCGGAAAAACCATAATCAATATCAGCTCTCAGAGTATGAAGAGGAACGCGACCTTCGCGATACCATTCAGTCCGGGCGATTTCAGAACCAGCCAAACGACCGGCGCACATAATCTTGATTCCCTTGGCTCCGCCATCCATCGCACTTTGAATTGACTTTTTCATCGCACGGCGGAAAGCAACACGCTTTTCTAACTGGCCGCAAACACCTTCAGCGATTAACTGAGCGTTGATTTCAGGGTGCTTTTCTTCGTTAATGTTGATGCGAATTTCTTTTTTAGTAAATTGCTTCAACTCGTCTTTGAGCTTATCGACTTCAGAACCCTTCTTGCCAATCACAATGCCTGGGCGAGAAGCGAAGATATCTACTTCAACGGTTTCACCTTTGCGCTTCAAAACAACCTTAGCGACACCGGCGTGTTTTAAACGAATTTTGACAAACTTACGAATCTGAATATCTTCCAATAAAGTTTGGGTATAAATTCTATGCTTGGCGTTAAACCAGAGCGATTCCCAATCACGAATAATGCCGACTCTAAAACCAATCGGATTAATTTTCTGTCCCAAAATTGCCTCCCAAAACCTTTAACTAATTTTTAATTTCGTCCGAAACCACAATCTTAACATGACTTGTACGGTGGTGAAGCGCACTAGCCCTGCCCATAGCCCGAGGAATAAAACGACGGGTATTTTTCATCATCGGCCCGCCATCCACTTGAACCGACTTGATCACCAAACGATCAATATCAATCCGAGTGCTTTGTCCAGCGTTCGAAACAGCCGCCTTTAAAATTTTAGCCAATTCACCAGCAGCTCTTTTCTTAGTGAAAGCCAAAATGTTCAAAGCTTCGCCTACCGGCTTTTTGCGAATCAACTCGACTACTTGCCGAGCTTTACGAGGTGTGACC
>JABDGD010000069.1 GCA_013286205.1 Candidatus Firestoneibacteriota bacterium
GCTACAGCTTAATTCCGCTGGTCGATGAGGCACAGGGCGGTGATTTATTAGAACGTATTACGGGCATCCGCCGTCAAATGGCGAGCGATTTAGGTTTGGTCGTTCCGCCTATTCGTATTCGCGACAACATGCAGTTGCAACCGGCTGAATACATTATCAAGATTAAAGGCGTGGAAATTGCCCGTTGGAAAATCATGCCGGGACATCTTTTGGCGATGTCGACGGGCCCCAATATGCCGAAAATTCAAGGAATTGAAACAAAAGAGCCCACCTTTAACTTGACCTCTTATTGGATTACGGACGAAGAAAAAAACATGGCCGAGCAAGCAGGCTATTCAGTGGTGGATGCCTCGACGGTTATAGCGACTCACTTAACTGAAATTATCCGCAACCAAGCCCATGAGTTCTTAACCCGTCAAAGCGTGGCCAAGTTGGTTGAGACGGTTAAGAAAGAAACGCCGGCGGTGGTGGATGAATTAATTCCGTCGCAGTTATCCATTGGAGACCTACAGAAAATTCTGCAAAACCTTCTCAAGGAACATTTGCCGATTCGTGATTTGGAAAGCATTTTGGAAGCCGTTGCTGATCATGTGCGCGAAACTAAAGACACGCAAACTTTAACTGAGTATGCGAGAAAGTCGCTGTCCAGGTCCATTACCAAACTTCACCAGTCCGCGGATGGAAAGGTATATGCCTTAACATTGGATCCCAGATTCGAAAAACTCATTACGGATTCCATTCACTCCGCCGAAGGTGGAGTAGCTGGCCCCATTGATCCACGTTTGGTTCAGTCAATGTTTAGAAGTCTTTCGTCCGGCATCGAAAAAATGGCTAGCCAGGGAAGACAACCTTTGGTTTTGTGTTCGCCAACAGTCCGACCCTACTTCAAAAAAATGATTGAGCGCTTTATTCCGCACTTAACTGTACTTTCATTTAGCGAACTCTTGCCGCGAACTGAAATTCAGTCGGTTGCCTTGATCGAGAGTGCTCAATGAGAATTAAACGATACGAAGCTCCCACTATCCAAGAGGCTCTAGTAAAGGTAAAGAAGGACTTGGGACCGGAAGCGGTCATTCTTTACACTAAAACCTTTCGTAAGGGCGGCGTTTTGGGTTTCTTTGGAACGCCCATGGCGGAAATCACGGCTGGTGTGGATTTAAATTTATTAGATGATATGGCTAAACGCAAAGGCGTTTCTCGCGAGGCTCCGTCTGTAAGTGAACGCGAATTAATCACCGGAAAAATCTCCGACACTTCAAAATCAACACAGCCGGCCTCCTTTGCGGGCTCGTTGGATTCAGCTCGCGTTAAAGCGAAAGCGCTTCAACGTGAGTTAAACGAAATGAAAACCTCCAGTGCTTTTAATGTTTCGCGAGACTTAAATCAAGCGGACTCTGCCGCGCTTTTGTCCGAGGGGTTTGCCCGCCTCAAGAAAAAACTGATTCGCCAAGAAGTCGAAGAGTTCCTGATTCAAAAGATTATCAAAGGGATGATTTCTGAAAAAATCGATCCAGACAAAAACGATGAAGTTTTTAATTGGTTGAATCGTTTTGTCGCTTCGGCAATTAAAGTAGCGCCACCCATGCCTCTTTCTAGATTTCAAAAAGTAATCGCTTTTGTAGGTCCTACTGGTGTGGGTAAAACCACAACCATCGCGAAGCTAGGAGCTCGGTTTAGCCTGATGGAACAAAAAAGAGTCGCTATGGTAACGGCGGATACTTACCGTATCGCGGCGACAGAACAGCTTAAAACCTATGGACGGATTATGGGTATTCCGGTAGAGGTGGCGGATTCGGCTGATGATATGACGGGTATTTTAAATAAGTACAAAAATATGGATGTGGTGTTGGTTGATACGGCTGGCAGAAGTCCTTCGAGTGATGAACAGCTAGAAGAACTGAAAAAGTTTGTGGCTCAGAGTCAACCTGATGAAATTCATTTGGTGTTGTCTGCGACAACTAAATATTTTGACATGATCCGCATTATTGAGCGTTTTGGCGCCGCGGTTCCGATTAACCGAATGATTTTTACCAAACTTGATGAGACCCGCTTTTATGGAGCCTTTATTAACCTAATGAACAATTTTCAAATCCCCCTGGCTTATTACGCGGCGGGACAAAATGTGCCAGATGATTTAGAAGTGCCGGAAGCTCGTACGTTGGCTGAAAAAATAACTAAGTCGCTGTTGGGATAAGGGAACCGTGCAAGATCAAGCTGAAAACTTAAGACAAATGGTAGAGCGGTTAAATACTACCGCAGGGGTTGATAAAAACACGCCTGTAACGACTAATTGCAGGGTCATCGCGGTAACCAGCGGCAAAGGTGGAGTGGGTAAAACCAACATTTCAGTTAATTTTGCCTTGGCGATGGCCAGCCGCGGAAAAAAGGTTCTTCTTTTTGATGCCGATATGGGATTGGCTAACGTGGATGTCATGTTGGGTATCATTCCGCAGTTTAACTTGGCCCATGTTTTAAATGGCCAGAAGACCTTGGCTGAAATCGTAATTGAAGGGCCGAACGGAATTAAATTGGTTGCTTCCGGGTCGGGTGGTGTTCGTGAACTGGCCGATTTGAACGATGAACAACGTACTAAATTTTTGAATGCCTTGCTGGCGTTACAGAATCAATCGGATTTAATTTTGATCGATACGGGAGCGGGACTGCACCGAAACGTATTAGCCTTTGCTTTAGCGGCTGAAGAAGTAGTGATTGTGACGACGCCCGAGCCGACTTCGCTCATGGATGCCTATGGTATGATTAAAATTATTTACCGTGAGAAAAAGCATCCTGTAATTAACGTGATTGTGAATATGGCCTCTAGCCAGGCCGAAGCGGACGAAGCTGGCCGTAAATTGACCATTTTGGCCCGCAGGTTTTTGAACTTAGAAATTGACTACTTGGGTTTTGTGCCGAGGGATCCTTCAATGATCCGCGCGGTGAAAGAACAAAAGCCGGTGGTCTTGTCGGCTCCAACCAGCCCGGCAGCGGTGAGTATTCATCGTTTGGCGGAGTCGCTGTTGTTAGGTAAAAAACCAAAAGAACGACGCCAACTTGATCGGCTTTTTTAAGAGAGTAACTCAGATATTCGGGGGAAGCGAATGACAGTGGATCCGAAAAAAGACCAGAAGAGAAAATTTGTCCGTCTGGATGTGGTGTTACCAGTGAAGTATCGGCGCTATACGGGTAATCCGGTTTTCCAAGCCAACTTCAATGTTGGCCGGACTGTAAACATGTCGGTCGGCGGGGTGAAGTTAAGTGTGAGTACACCGATCCCGGTTGGAACTAAATTGGACATGGAAATAGA
>JABDGD010000070.1 GCA_013286205.1 Candidatus Firestoneibacteriota bacterium
CATGGTTCAAGCTGTTCGCAAGTACGGTTCGGCCTGCACCGGTTCCCCTTTCTTGAATGGCACCCTGGATATTCGCGTCGAACTCGAAGAAAAGCTCGCGGATTACGTTCACATGGAATCCGCCCTTGTCTATTCCACTGGCTTTTTGGCTAATCTGGGCGCCTTGTCGACGATTGCTGGCCGCGGGGATTACATCATCTCCGACCGAGAAAACCACGCCTCGATCGTGGATGGTCAAAAGCTGTCCTATGCCAAGACCCTCAAGTATGAGCACAGCAACATGGAAGACATGGAAAGACTGCTTTCCAACCACCCCGACCATCCCAAACTCATCGTCACCGACGGTGTGTTTTCCATGGGCGGCGACGTTTGCGATATCAAAAAAATTGTCGAACTCAAAAAGAAATACAATTGCCGCTTAATGGTGGACGAAGCTCACTCTATCGGAGTTTTCGGTCCTCACGGCGAGGGTGTTGGTTCCCATTTTGGAGTTCAAAAAGATGTCGATATGGTGATGGGCACTTTCTCCAAGTCCTTTGTCTCTATGGGCGGCTTTATCGCCTCGACCCATAAAGTCATCGACTATTTACGCCATAACAGCCGTCCTCTTATCTTTACCGCCAGCCTTTCCCCCGCTGACACGGCCGCTGTGTTAAAGAGCCTCGAAATTATCAAGCGCGAACCTGAACGCCGCGAAAGACTTTGGGCCATTATTAGGAAAATGAAAACCGCTTTCAAAGCCATGGGTTGGGATACGCTTAACACCAATTCGGCCATCATTCCCTTGATGGTCGGCGACAACATGAAGACTTTTGCCATGACTAAAGAGCTGGGCGAAATGGGCGTCTTCGCGACCCCCGTGGTTTCTCCCGCGGTTCCGCCGGATAAAACATTGATCCGTACTTCTTACACCTCTACCCATACGGATGCGCAGCTTGATCACGTATTGGAAAGCTTCGAAAAGGTCGGCAAGAAATACGGTGTTATTCCCTCAGGCGTTACGGTTTAACCCCAAGCGAAGCCCCGACTCGTTGAGTTTTAAGGCTCGACGAACCCGGGCTCCGCAAAAAGTTTTCCACGCGGTAACCCTTGGCTTTTAAAACGTCTGTAGTATGACAAATAATAAATCTAAGGAGCTTCGCATGGGCGTCACCATTAAGCCAATCAGCTTGGATAACAAACAAGAAATCGAGGCTTTTCTACACCTGCCCTGGAGCATCTATATTCAAAATGGCAAGAAAGACCCGAACTGGGTGCCTCCCTTTTTGCCTGATCAACGCAGCCTCTTAAGCCCCAAATCCAATCCTTTTCACGAACACGCTAAAGTTCAGTTGTTCCTGGCCTACAACGATAAAAACGAATTGGTTGGGCGCATCTCCGCCAGCGTCGATGACAACTTTAATAAATTCCATAACGAGAAGACGGGATTTTATGGATGGTATGAATCCATCAACGATGCGGAAGTAGCCAAAGCCCTTTACCAGGCCGCCGCTGGTTTTTTAAAAGCTCAGGGCATGAATACCATGCGTGGTCCCGCCAGCTTCACTTCTAACGATGATTACTTTGGTTTTCTCTTGGAAGGTTTTGATTCCCCGGCCCGTATCGCCATGACTTACAACCCGCCTTATTACATCGAGCTGGCTGAAAAGGCCGGTTTAACCAAAGCTAAGGATTTGTACGCCTGGTACTTATCCACCACATCCGACTTTGCCGAACGCGTGGTTAAAATCGCTGACCGTACCCGTAAACGCGAAAACATCACTATCCGCCCCATCAACATGAAAACCTTCGAGGCTGATGTGAAGACCGTTATGGATCTCTATAACCTGATTTGGGAAAAGAATTGGGGCTTTGTGCCCATGACTGCCGCCGAGTTTGCCTATCAGGCCAAAAAACTCAAAGACATTGTCTGGGCTGACTTTATTCATATCGCCGAAGTGGATGGAAAGGCCGTGGGCTTTAACCTGGTGGTGCCGGACATTAATCAGGTTCTCATTAAAATGAATGGAGAACTCTTCTCCTGGAGTGATCCTTTCGCCATCTTTACCTTCCTTTTAGGCGTCGGCAAGATTAACGATACCCGCGAGATGGCCATGGGCGTTCACCCCGACTACCGCAAAAAAGGTTTGGAAGCGGTTCTCTATTTAGAGGCTTTGAAGACCGGCAAAAAGCGCAAAATCTTGGGCGGTGAGTTGTCCTGGACGCTCGAGGATAACGTCGGCATCAATAGCGGCATCGAAGCTATGGGCGGGAAAGTCATCAAAAAGTACCGCATTTACGAACGCAGCCTTTGATTTCTGTAATGTTCCTCAACCATCCATCGGCCGCCTGATGATCGAGGATACTAAAGCCTATCTAAACCGCCTGCCTCTTTCACCGGCTTGGATTGGTGTGTTTTTCGGAATTCTCAGTTTTCTTCTGCGCGTTCCCTTTCTTTTCCGTTACGACCTTCACTTCGGGGGCGATCCCGCCAGCGGTTATCTGATGGCGCTCCGCATTATTGATGGAGACAGGCCCTTTTATTTTTACGATCAGGATTACATGGGCGCGTTAGAACCCTATGTGTCTGCCGCGGTCATGAAACTATTCGGCCCCTCCATACCCCTGGCCGCGTCCATCGGCCTTCTTCAATGGTCCATCGCGACGGCCATTTTCGTTTTCATTTTTACGAGCGGCACTTCTAAATTCGAGGGAATCGCGGCAGGTGTCGTTGCCGCCATCGGCGTTCCCTATACCATCACTTACATGACCCAGCCCTTTACAGGAAACGCCTCAAATATCTTCGCCACTGCCTTAATCCTGTTGGCCTCGTTTTTCATCTTAAATGCCGGAGGTACGCTTAATCGGTTTATGTTTTTAGGGTTTTCCATCGGCTTGGGTTTATATCTAAACCCTCAATCCGGGATAGCGGCCGCCGCCGCCCTTTCAGCGCTTTATTTTTTAAAAACACCTGCCTGGAACATAAAGTTATCGTTTCGCCCCACACTTTTTTTCGGTTTTC
>JABDGD010000071.1 GCA_013286205.1 Candidatus Firestoneibacteriota bacterium
TGTCGCCGACCTTGACCAGCAAGTTGCCGGTAATATCTTGAAACTCAGTGCGGGGGATGACGCCTTCGGTCTTGTAGCCTACATCGATGACGAGTTCATCGGCGCCAATCTGGACAATTTCGCCGGTGACCACTTGGCCTCGGGAAACACGTTTTTCCTCGTTTAAAAGTTCCTCCATCGTCATTTCGGGGACTTGTGAATCAGCCATGGTAGACCTCAAATTCTGGCGCCCAATTGCATTGGGAGCGGGTTTAAATACTGAGGCGCCCATTCTACATCAGGGCATAAAAGGGGGGTAAATTTTTGGGCAAAAGTGAGGCGGATTAGGCTTGGGTGGGCTTCAATCGGGCAATCGATTCCATCATTCGGGTCGCGATCTTTTCATAGGTCTTTTTGTCCGCCGGTTCACGGTAAAGATCATCCAGGTTAATCGTGGGGCCATAGGTCACCGAGGTTTTACCTGACCTGGGCAATAATTGACCTTTTGGCCAGCATTTAAAAGTACCGTCAATATAAGCCGGTATCACCGGAACCTTAGCGTTGTAAATCAACATTCCTGAGCCCTTTTTGGCTTTCTGTAACTCACCGGTGAGTGTTCGGGTCCCTTCGACAAAAAGGACTAGCGGTTTACCGCTGTGTAAAAAGTCATGGAAGTGCTGGATGGCCGAATCGTCTCGAGTTCCCCGCTTCACCGGAAAGGCGCCGCAGTAGCGGATAATTGACCCAAAGATAGGTACTTTAAAAAGTTCTTCTTTGGCCATAAACCCAACCTGGCGGTTGATGCTGGTAAACCCGATCAGATAAGGGTCCAGAAAACTGGCGTGATTGGACACCACCACAAAAGGACCGGTCGCGGGAATGTTCTCTAACCCGTAACCTTTGGTTTGAAATAAAAGATGGATCAGCCAGGTGGTCGTTAAGCGAAGTTTTGGAAATGAAGCCATAATTGAACCTTTAATAGAACAAAAATTTGTTCACCACCAAGACACGAAGGCACCAAGAAAATCTCAAGAAAATGGTCTAAACAAAATCTTTAAAACTTCGTGTCTTGGTGCCTTGGTGGTAAATCGGTTTAGTTTTATCGGTTCCAGAGTTTCTTGAGACGTTGATGGGCCGAGAGCAACAACTCTTCAGTCGTAACCCAGTTGATACAAGCGTCCGTAATGGAAACGCCGTATTTCAACTTGGTGCGGTCTTTCTGAAGCGGTTGATTGCCTTCGTTGATGTTGCTTTCGAGCATGAAGCCCTTCACGGACTCGTTGCCCTTTTCAATTTGATCGAGAACGGCGTTAAAAGCCGTAGGCTGCAACCGGTAGTCTTTGTTCGAGTTGCCATGGCTGCAATCCACCACGATATTTTGCGGCAAGCCCGCGTCAGACAAAGCCTTCTCCACCGCCGCGATGGAAGCCGCGTCGTAATTGGGCTTCGCGCCGCCGCGAAGAACCGTATGAGCGTAAGGGTTGCCCGTCGTGCGGAAGACCGAAATCTTCCCATTCTGGTCGATGCCCAGGAAATGGTGCGAGGTGTTAGCCGCTTTGATACCATTCAAGGCCACTTGCACCGAACCATCGGTCGCGTTTTTGAAACCAACCGGCATGGAAAGACCGCTGGCCATTTCACGGTGAGTTTGCGATTCAGTCGTGCGCGCGCCAATAGCCGACCAGCTAATCAGGTCAGCCAGATACTGAGGGATAATCGGGTCCAAAGCTTCGGTGGCCGTAGGCAAGCCCATTTCAGTGAACTTGAGCAGTAAACGGCGGCCTTGCAAAATTCCCTTTTCAATGTGGAACGAGTCGTTCATATCAGGATCGTTAATGAGACCCTTCCAGCCGATGGTCGTGCGGGGTTTTTCAAAATAAACACGCATGACGATCACAATGGTGGACTTCACCATGGCGGCCAATTTTTTCAGGCGGGTCGCGTATTCATGGGCCGCTTGAGGATCATGTATTGAGCAGGGACCCACCACCACAAACAAACGGCGGTCTTTGTTGTCCAAAATAGCCTCAACTTCTTTGCGGCCTTTAAGAACAACCTCATAAGCTTTTTTGCTGCCCGGCAAAAGCGACTTTACTTTTTTGGGCGTGATAAGAACAGACGAACCGGCCACATGGGTATCTTGGGCTTTCGCGCGCAAGCTGACCTTGCCGATGTGTGAGTATTTAGGTTTAAGAGGCGTTTTGCTGGCCATTTGATAAATCCTTCAAGAGATTGAGGGTCGGATTATAGGGATTTCACTGGGCAGTTCCAAGTGTTAATGGACCGACGCAGGATTGCCTTTTTATTAGCTTTTTAAATGGGCTGATACGACAGGCTTTAATTGATCTAAAAAAATCTGAGGCTGAGGACAATTGGGTAAAGTGACCGCGTTCTGGCTGGCCGTATCAATTTCAACCATTCCAAAATCGAGAACCACCGCGATCAGGTTTTGTTGAAAGCTGTAACGGCGAACCGCCGCCAAAGGAATGGAGGATACTTTGCGCACCGGGAACCAGGACTCAACCCGGATTTCTTGTTCAGTCAAAATGTAACGGGTGCCGATTTGCCATAACTGGTGATAAAGGGCCGCCGCGATGGCGATGACGGTTAATCCCCTTTGGGCCCAAAAGATTCCCAGATCAGCCCAAGTTGTCGGCAAACCGCGGAGGTTTTTGAACACTTCATAGATGTAAGGCGGAAGCCAGGTGAAAAAGAGATGGCTGGCATAGATAAATAAACCTGCCAGTACATAAGCGTAAAGAGTCACCCACCAGGAGGGCATTTGTTTAAAAAGCAGCCCGGTTTCCAGAGCTTTCGGCGCGAATTGTTTTTTAGGCAATGACGGCACTTTCATCTCGACTCCTTTTAAGTGCGGATACTTTACCAGATAAATAACCCTACTGCAAAAAGCCTATTCTCCCGAACCCAGCGCCTGACT
>JABDGD010000072.1 GCA_013286205.1 Candidatus Firestoneibacteriota bacterium
GATTGTTCCCCAAACCTAATTCGCTACGCCAATCGCTGGAAGTACCTCTGTCACCGCTAGGACCAGGTCCTGGTGTTCTAAATCCGCCTCGGCCGATGGACTTACCCGGGCCAACCATGCTGCTCGGCGCGTAGCCGCTACGGCCACCTGAGCCGCCGGGACCACCAGGTCTACCCGAACCGCCGCCGCGATTATTGGAACCGCCAAATCCGCCAGATCCCGCGGGTTTACTAAGCCCACCCGGCCTGGGGCCGCGCTGATCGCCAAAGCCGCCTTCGCGTCGACTATCGCCAGAAGGTCTGTTATCACGTTGAGGACGATTATCGCGTTGAGGCTTGCCTCCACCCGGACCGCCTTCGCGGCGGCGGTTTTCAGCGGGCTTAGCTTCTTTAACCGAGATGTTGCGGGTGCCAATGTTAGTGCCATCAAACTTCAAGATCGCGGCGTTGCCTTCGAGATCGGTGGCCATTTCGATAAAGCCAAATCCTTTGGATCTGCCGGTCGCCCGGTCAAACATGACTTTTACTTTTTCCACCCGGCCGCAGGCCGAGAACATTTCCTGCAATTTTTCATCCGTCATTTCATAAGGCAGACCGCCCACAAACAACCTTTTGCTCATAATCGTCCTCGCGAATTTTGTACTCGGGTTAGTAACCGTCAGCTTTGAAGAGGTATCCAGAAAACTGATCGAAATGAAAGACCTGCCACACCATCTGCCGAAAAATCATTTCCCTGAGGTTACTGCTTCTTCCACGTCATTTCTAACTGAACCGGCACTGCGTCTTCAATGGGGACACCCAACAACGAAGGTGGGGTAATGTCAAAAGCCTTCAAACTGAGTGGAACAACAGCCGTAATCTGAACCCGGCCCGCCTCTAAGGGTACCATTCCCAGCTTCACTTTTGGATATTTTACTGTCTTACCGGCGAATTGAATTTCCAAATTAGCCGAAATTTCCTTAGGAAAAGCCTTTTCGACCGGCGCAGAAAACTGAACATTGACCGCAATCAGAGGGTTATCGGCCCCCCGGGTAATCTGCAGCATATGGGTATCCCGGTTACCGTCGCCCGAATCAAAACTCTTGACTGGTACGGCCACAATAAATTTGCCCTGCGTTGACGTACAGTAGCCCTTGCCGCGCGCCTGAGTGCTTTTGCCCACCACATGATGCAAAGGATGTGTGACTTTGTAGTCGATTTCGGACTTTTCTAAAACCCAGTTTCCTTTTAAATCCGAAGCCAGGAGCGCCGTTGGTAACAACACCAGCAAAAGAACCATTTTCAAAATCTTCATACTTCCTCCTAAAAGGTAATAACTAAAAGAGATGTTGAATAAGTCAGCACCAAAGCTGTCGCCATGACGCCGTGAACCACCGGCAAATTACCCAGGGGCTGGTGAGATCCTAACCGATCATTGATCATATCCCCCGTTAAAGGCACCAAAACCATCAAGGGTAAATGAATCCAGGAAAGCGCCTCATGAATAGCCGTATTGCCGGAATGTTTTTTGTTTTTCGGTTTAGGGGCAAACATCTCAAAAGCTGCCGTGGCGCTATAAACCGCCAGGGTAGCCCAACCCAAATCAGTGACCAGCGAGGTATCCGTACTACCATTGGCCACATTTTTAGCGGTCGCCAGACCCACGACGAACTCGGTTAACAAAAAGCCTTCAGTGGTCAACCCGAGAATTTGATGAATTTTCAGCATATCTTCACGCGTATCTAAATCTTTTTGCGAAAGATCACTTTGAACATCCGCCTGGGAAAAACCAAGGTCGTTTACGTTTAAAGAGTCATCCGAAGCAACATTGGCGTCAGCCACTACCAATCGGGGCTGATACTCATTTAATTGAAAAGTGTTTTCGGCGAAAAGCGGCGTTAACCCGCAAATCATCAACAACAGACCAACCAAAATAAATTTATTGAGCCCCATTAGTCTTACCTTTAGTTTCCGGCGTCACCGTTGAACCCGGCGCGGTCATCGGCAGTAGAGACTTCTCATCCGCCGGAGTTTGAGGCAAAACTTGTTCCCGTCCATAAGCAAAACGGTTATAGCGCTGGACCGAGTTGAACTTGGCGGTTTGAGATTCCGAGGCAAAGATTGTTCCTACATCAAACAGAACTCCACCGCCCAAAGCCGTGATAATAAAAGGAGTTTGCTGATTGGCCGGAACCGTGGCAATGCCTGCCACGCCAACCACCGCGCCGATGAGTCCAAACATTTTAAAAAGTTTAGAAGTGTCATCGGAAGACTGGGAACAATTGATCAACCTTTGGGTTTCAAAATCCTTTAAAGGGTCCATCACATCGTGAAAGTCCTGATAAGTTTTTAAAGCGTCGTCCCCATAGGCATAGGTTAAACCGTCCACCGTGGTGAAATGAACGTCGATGGGTTTATAGGCTAAAACCGCCGCGGTAACCGTGGGTGTAACGGTTGGAGTTTGGGCCAAAAGGGATAAAGGCATTATCAGAAAAGAAAGGATGAGTAAGAAGCCAACTAGAGATCGATGCACGGAAGCCGCCAGATCACGAGAATTTGTTCACCGAGAATACCAAACAACCCCTAGCCCGTAAACGCCGAAAAGGGCTGGTTTTCCGACCAATTGTATGATGGCCGTCACTTCCAAACCTTACCCAATTCCGTTAAACTTCAACTTCAAATTTTAAACAAGAGAGTAACCATGAGCCAAAGCAAAGTCACCTTCCCTATGGCGGAAGCTAAAAAAGCCGTCGAGGATCTTTTCGAGCCCAGCGCGCTGATCTACTGGTCTGATTTCCTCTTAAACGCTATCGTCGGCTGGGGTTCTTTCGTCATTGCCCTTACCTTCCCCGACTTCTCCATTCAACAGTTGGCCTTAGCCTTAGTCGCGATCTTTTGCCTCTACC
>JABDGD010000073.1:0-2711 GCA_013286205.1 Candidatus Firestoneibacteriota bacterium
GAAAAAAATAATTTTGGCTTTACTCCTACTCGCAGGGTTCTCGGCGTCAGCGATGGCTCAAGAGATCGTGCGTATCGGCTATCAACCGACCAGCTCGGCCATTGTGCTGGGCAAGGCCAAGGGTTTTTATGATCAGGCTTTCGCTCAGTTGGGAGCTAAGGCGGAGTTTGATCTTTTCCTATCAGGCCCTTTGGCGGTGGAAGCGGCGGCGGGAGATCATGTGGATTTATTCAATGTCGGCAATATGCCGCCAGTCATCGCCCGGGCTAACGGTATCGACGTGAAAATTATCGCTAAGTCCGCCTTTAACCCGGCGACCAACGCGGTTCTGGTCAGTCCCAATTCATCTATCCAGTCCATTGGAGATCTCAAAGGCAAGAGGGTCGCGGTACAGGTGGGTTCCAGCGTGCATTATTTCCTCTCCCAAATCCTCGCCGAAAAGGGAATGACGTTGGCGGATGTTCAACTGGTCAATCTGCCCGGGCCGGACCAGGGGCCGGCTTTGGAAAGCGGCGCCGTGGATGCTATTGTGTTGTGGATGCCCTATCGAACCCAGCTGGAAATGGCTGGAAAGGCCCGCGTTCTGGCTGATTCAGCCCATGTTTCGGGTGGTATCGGAGTTTATATGGTCCGCAACGAGTTTGGGAAGAAAAGCCCCTTATTAGTGACGGCCTTTCTCAAAGCCACGAAACAGGCTAATGATTATTTAAAGAAACACCCGAAAGAAGCGCTGGCGCTTTTAGCCAAGGGGAGCCAATTTCCCCCGGCGGTTTTGAAAAAGAGTCTGGAAGGTTTTGTTTGGTCTATGGGAATTACGCCCAAAGATATTACTGGAATGAACGGGATTAAAACTTTCTTGAAAGAGACCAAGGTGATCCGCAAAGATTTCGTGATTCAGGATCTTTTCGATAACAGCTACTTTCAACAAGCGGGGATTCGTTAACCATGACCATCCACTCCGATTCGATGCACCGCATTGTGGTTTATATCACGGAGAAGAAGCCCATTATCGAAGGGGAACTCAAAGCGCTCACCGAAGTGGGCCTACGCAACCTGCCCACCCGCTTTCCTGGATTAAAACTGGTGGAATCCAAAATTCACCCGGACCGGGTGGAGCTGATATTGGATTTTCAGCGCATTGACGAGGATGTGCTGCGGGTGATTCAGTCTTTCAAGTCAGAGGTGAAGAACCTCGCGAAGAAAAAAGGTTTTGAAGGGGACTCGTTGTGGCAGTGGCAGTTTGACGACGAGCCGATTTCTCAAACCTAACTATTGATTCATATTCATTTTGGCCGCGGTCAAAAGCGCCTCGGGATTCACCCGCTTGGTAAAGTTAGCGTCGTAATAAGAATATAAAATCTTTCCCTGTTTATTGATGACATAAGCCGCCGGCACGGGTAGTTCATGAAGGTTGTTGCCGGTTGAGGCATCCAAATCGTGGCCGTACTTTTTTAAAGTCTCCATCATGTCGGGCCCCACTTTATAAGCTAATCCAAAAGCCTCGGTCAGTTTCATGGACCGGTCGGAGAGCAATGTGTAGGTCAGCTTGTTGCGGTCGCCCATGTCTTTTAAGTGCGCGACGTTATCTGGAGTTACAGCCAGAATTTGGTAGCCCAGGCGGTGCAGATCGGACTCGATGGACTGTAACTTATAAAGGTGCATATTGCAGTAGGGGCACCAGCTGCCGCGATAAAAAATCAAAATCGTCGATTTTTGTTTCAATAAATCTTTGAGATGAACTTCTCTTCCGCCGACGGTTTGTAAAAGCCCGTCCGGAGCCATGGCGCCTTTGATCAGCGGGCGAACGAGGTCGTCAGAGTTTGCAACTTTACCAGCGGTACAAGCAGTAGTGCCGCAGGCAGGCGCGCCATCAGCAAAAGCGATTTGGATTCCGGAGAATAAAAAAGCGGCAAGCATGAAAGCAAACTTGAGTGACATGGGGACTCCTGGGGATTGAGGTTCGGTTAGTTAAGTACGGTTAGAGAATTAAAAAGGTTACGCTTTGGGATGATTATATTGATTCATCAGTTCGGCGCGCAGGTTCATGAGTTTTTGACTGGTTCCCACCTTATAGGTGTGGGGGTTTTCGAAGCGTTTGCGCTCAGGAGAAAGTTTAGCCAGGCGTTCTTTGGCGTAAGCGGCGGCTTCTTTCACGGTTAAATGGGTCAGGGTTTTTCCGTCTTCCATCACTTTGTACAAAATGTTCTCAGGGTAACAGTGAGCCACCCGGCTTTTCTGGTCTGGGAACAGCGGGTGATAGATGTACTCGGTGGCTTTTTCATCTTCTAATAGAATACCGTCGCCGTAAAAGAATCCGTCGGGGTCAGTGTAACGCACAATTTTTTTCACGCCGGGCAAAGAAGTTTTGGCCAGATTTTCTGAAATTTTTAAACGGGGCTGACCATCGTAATGGCTCAACTTGTAAACCCCATCCAAAGCGGGAGTGTCTTGACCGGTTAAAAGACTGGTTCCCACGCCAAACACGTTAATAGGCGCGCCCTGATCGTGCAGGCTCTTAATAATGTTTTCGTCCAATTGGTTTGACGCCACAATTTTCACGTAATGCAAGTCCGCCTGGTCCAACATGGTCCTTGCCCGTTTGCTCAAATAGGCTAGGTCGCCCGAATCCAAACGAATGCCGACGAGTCGGTGTCCGGCCTGTTCCAACTCTTTGGCTACGATGATAGCGTTGGGAATACCGCTCTCAATGG
>JABDGD010000073.1:2721-2880 GCA_013286205.1 Candidatus Firestoneibacteriota bacterium
GTGTTATAGGTATCGACTAAAAAGATCGAACGGTCCGGATAAATTTTGGCGAATTCTCTGAAAGCGGTCAGCTCATCCTGAAAACTTTGAATCCAGGAATGGGCCTGGGTGCCGGAGGGCGAGAGGTTATAGAGGTAAGACGCCAAAACATTGGAGGTG
>JABDGD010000074.1 GCA_013286205.1 Candidatus Firestoneibacteriota bacterium
CTTGATAGAGACAGTGTTTTGGCCCTGGAAGCATGGGCCGAGTACTGCGCGAAAAGAGAAAACAATGAGGAAGCGGTTAAAACCCTTACGGGTTTAATTGATAAAGCCGCGGCTACGGGCGACAAAAAGCGGGCGGTGGATGATGCCCGCACCTGGGGTTTCGTTGCCCCGCCCAAAAGCAACCCAGCTAATTGACGGGAAACGCCCCGAAGACCCTCGGTTTGCCGGGTAATATTGAGGCCCAAGGAACCGATCTTTTCTCCCATGGAGCTGTTGCGGTAAGCTTCCTGCTCCGCCGTTCCGGTTTTTGAGTGAATTTCATGGAGACTGTTCGCCTGGAACTCCATGCCTTCCTGAATGACCGTTAAAAGACTTCCCGCTTTACCGGACAATTCCAAAGCCTGGGCGATGACCTTACCCGTTTCCTCGCTCAAACGAACGCCCTCAGAGGTTTGGTGCACGTTGTCCGTGACCAGCTTTGAGGTTTCTCTGGCCACCTGGGAACAGCGCTGGGACAAATTACGAATTTCCTCTACCACCACCACAAATTCTTTTCCCTGTTCGCCCGCGCGCACCGCTTCCACACCCGCATTGAGCGCCAAAATATTGGTTTGAAAGGCGATTTCCTCGATGGTCTTCACCACCTGAAAAACTCTTTCCGCGCCCTGACCTAAATTCTTCATGTGATCCACCGTCTTATTCGCCGACGCGCCAACCAAAGAAATAGAGGACTTGGCTTCTTCCATGTAATGGCGGGCCAGAATGGTTTCTTGCTTGTTCTGCTGTGCCATAAAGGTCAGTTTTTCCATCGCGCTTCCCGCTTGTTTGAGTTGAATCGCCGACTCCATTAGATGAGAGCTCAATTGGCTGGTGGCCGCCGAGACCTGTTCGGATTGACCCGCGACTTGTTCCACATTGCTCACAAAACCCTGCGACAAAGAACCCAAAGGCCGGATGGCCCAGGTTCCCAGCCAAAAGCTCAGGGCTAAACCTGCCAGTAAAAGAACCACCACCACGCCCGCCAGAAAATCGAAGCTGGCGCCAAAACCCTTTTCAGCTTGAGCGATCGCTTCCTGGCCGATTTTTTCGTTTATATCTTCCAGCTTACGGATGTTATCCAGAATCGGTCCGATTGAAGGCGTAATCACGCTGGTCGCCTGAATTTCTAAATCTCTGGCGTTTTTATTAGCAAAATCATTCTGCAGGCTTTCCATCAGGTGTTTGTTGTTGTCCATCAAAGCGCCTACGATAGCGGCCTGGGACTTTTCGTCCTTGGCTTTATCCATTTCTAAATAGGCTTTCCAATGGTCTTCGGCGGACTTTTCCGCTTCCATAATCGTCTTGCCGCCCTCTTCCCAGGCCCAGCTGTCGCCGTTGCGCACTTTCTGAACGGCGCCAGTCACATCCAATCCATAAGCATCCGAGACTTTTTTCAAATGATAGACCGCTAATCCGCTGTTATAGACCTTGGACTGGTTATCAAAGGTTCCCCGCAGGGTCAGCAGACTAATCGCGCCAATGGCCATAGCTGCGGCCCCCATCAGCAGTAAGCTTAAAAACAACCTGTTTTGTAACTTCATCGAACCGCTCCTTAGTGTTGAATACAGTATTTATAAAGCCGCTTCCCCTCAGGCGGGTTAGCTGGCAGCTTTGTCCAATTCCTTCTCACCCGAAAACTCTTCCCGGACGATTTCGTCCGTTTGAATCACATATATGGATTCGCCATCTTTCTCAAAAACCGCTTGAAGAAAATGCGCCGGAACCCCGCCAATAGCGCCGGGGACGGCTTTCAACTCGCCCTGCGGCACATGAATCATTTCCAATAAAGAATCCACCCACAAAGCCGCCAATTGATTTCGATCCGCGCCAGGAATCTGAACCGCGATAAAAGAATTCATGCCGTCTTTCTCAAGACTGGAAAACCCAAATAACCGGCGCAAATCCACCACCGGTATCAAACGACCCCGGGTCTGAATGAGACTTTGATTTTCTTCATTGACGGGCTGCCATTCGGCCCGCCCCACCACTTCCCGTACCTTTAAGGCATCCACCGCTAATGCCATTCCGTGAAGTTTAAAAATGACGCCGTCAAACGCGTTACTGATCATCTTTGTCCCCCTTGGCGTTTATCGAAAAATTTCAGCAGTTCAACCGTATCTAAAATAAAAGCTACTTTCCCATCGGCAAGAATGGCCTCACCCCGAATCCCGGGCTTATCCAGCTTTTTTTCGCCGCTCTTTTTCACTAGTACCTGCTGTTTGCCCAGCACCTCGTCCACCAAAACCCGAAATTGGCGGGCGCCTGATTCCACATGAACTGAAAACTTGGGCGTATCGCCTTTCGACTCCTCGCCTAACCATTCACCCAAATCCAGCACTGGCTGTGATTCTTCCTGTGAACTGTTCTTGCCGCTAGCGGGACTCGGATGGGTAATTTTCAGCACTTGTGAGATAGGAAGAAGCCATTGTTTCTCAGCCGCCTCAATCACCCAGCCCTCCACCAAGGACTGGCTTTGAGGAACTTTCAGTAAGAACTTGCAGCCCTGTCCCTGACGGCTTTGAACCCGAATCGAGCCATAAAGCGACTCCACTAAGGTTTCCACCTGATCCAGCCCCGCCCCGCGGCCTTCTTCCGCTCCGTCCAGAGTCGTCACACCCGGCTTAAAGATCATTTCCATCACCCGGGAAGCCGGTGTTTTTTCATCTCGAATCACCCCTAACGCCGCGCCGCGTTTTCTGAGCTTTTCTAGATCCAGCCCCCGTCCGTCGTCGTCGACCTCCAAAAGAAAAGAACCAGCCTGCTGGGTCGCCTTCAATTTC
>JABDGD010000075.1 GCA_013286205.1 Candidatus Firestoneibacteriota bacterium
GCGATGACCGTCACTTTGGACGATTCCCCAATACCCAGCCAGAGAATGAGCGCCGGTATCCAGGCAATGGTGGGGATAGGCCGCAAGAGACCCGTGATGAGCGATAAAGCCCCTTCCATGCGCTTCGAAAGCCCCATGGCAAATCCCACCAGCAGTCCCAGGCTAGCGCCCATCAGAAAACCTTCCAGCACGCGGACCAAGCTGACTTCAAGATTTTTAAAAAGTTCGCCGGATTTTAAAAGTTCTAAAAGGGTCGCCGCGATCACGAAAGGCGACGGAAGGATAGACGGTTTTAAACAACCGGTATCGCTGGCGATTTGCCAGAGAACTAAAAGAACAACCGGAATGAGAAGGGGTAAAAACCAGGAGAGTTTGGAAGAAGGCTTTAAAGTCATAACGTATTTTTGTGCGGTTACCCCCGCAGGTCAAGGATCCTCTAGGCTTTCGCCGAAGCCAATCGGTCCGCTAAATAGCTGGAGCGGGTTAAAGGGCTGGCCTGAACCGTCATGCCAATCTCTTTCCCGTACTCAGTCCAGCTGGCATAGCGTTCCAGGGGCACATATTCGGTTACTTCCAGCGTTGATCCAGGCGGCTTGAGATACTGACCAATGGTGAAAAACTTCACACCCGCCTCGGCGGCGTCCTTGAGTATTTCTTTTACTTCAGCCTCGGTCTCACCGAAACCAACCATCAAACCTGCCTTGAGCATGACTTTAGAAGAGTCGGCGTTAGCCTTGAACCAGCGGAACAGGTTCAGCGAGCGGTCATATTTCGCGCCCGGACGGATGGGTCCATAAAGCCGGGGAATCGTTTGTAAATCGTGAGCGATCACATCCGGCGGGTTTTGCAAAAGCACTTGGAAAGACGCTTCCTTACCCTCAAAGTCAGGCACCAGAATCTCAATCTTGAGAGCGGGATTAAATTCGCGCAGAGCCGTGACAATTTTCACAAATTGAGAAGCTCCGCCATCCACTAATTCGTCCCGGTTGGGCGAGGTCATCACCAAATAGCGCACATTCAGCGCTTTGGCGATATCGACCACTTTTTGCGGTTCGGTTTCATCCAGCGGTTTCGGGCGGCCTGTCGTCACCGCGCAAAAGGGACATCCCCGGGTGCAGATCGAACCCATGACCATAATGGAAATCGTGCCATGTTGCGGCAGGCATTCCCCGCGGTTGGGACATTTGGCTTCCTCGCAAATCGTGTGAATACCATTCATCGGAAGCTTGGCGATCGCTTCGCGGAAAGGATATTTCGGGTTGGGGTTGATGAGGAAAGAAGGTATGGGCTGAGAGGTAACGGAACCGTTTGACATGTGACGCATAGGATAATGTGTTGCTGGAAAAAATAAACCCCAAAATAAAAAAGCCGGCCCTGAGGCCGGCTTTTAAAAATTAAAATTTGAAAAATCTAGCTTTTAAACGTGGGCGCCATAAACAAACAGGCTCCCATGAGGCCCATATCCTTCAGCAGATTGATGGTCGACATCATCTGAGTTTGCGGGTTACCCAACCCCGGCAAATGCATCGTCACGATGAAAACCAAAAGCATGAAGGCCAGTCCAAAACAGGCGCTGCGGCCCTGCTTGCCCGTGATAATCGCCAAAGACGCCAAAACCATCGCCGCGCCGGTGAAATAAATCCAAATCACGCCGCCAGGGATAAAAGACGGAACCATACCCGCCATTTTGTCGCCCATCATGATGTGATTGGCTCCGAAAAGTAAAAAAGGAAGCGCGAAAATAATACGGCCGATGTGGCTCAACATTTTGTCCATAAATCCTCCGGATTTGAAGCGCGTTACCAACGACATTATTTTAACAGTATTTGGTTCTGTCCGCTCAAGACCCTGAGCGAATGAGCGGGTGCGGGTAAACGGTGTTATTGGCCATCCGGCAGGGGAATCATCATCATGCCGTCATCGAGAAAACTAATTTTAAGACCTTTGTTTTTGCAGGATTCATTTTTGCACTGATAAACCACTTTGTAGTTGGAACTGCCGCCGGCCTTGTCGCCTTTGATGATTTTACGCGACATCTCTGACATGTCTTTACCGCAGCCTAAACAAGACGCCATGGTCCCGCTCCTTGAATAATAAGTTGGTATGATTTGAGGAAAACTTAGAAGTTTTCAGCGACGATCTTGATGCTGATGGTAGGTTCTTTTTTCTTCGACTTATAAACCACGGTCTCCACATCTTCCAACACGGAAAGAATGGCGTTGCCCGTGCCAATCAAGCTCAAGTGGGCAGATTTCAAAGTACCCGGGTAGCTGTGCAGCCCCGCGAAATGTTTAGACGATTGATGAATATAGGTATAACCCTGAGGATCGTAGCGGCAGGCCGACTCAATCACCGGCTTCTGATCGTCTTTGTTCAGCGCGATGGTCAGCATGTCTTCCAGGCTGTCCTCATCCAGTTTGCGGTCAGGAATGTCAAAGAACACCGCGGACACGCAGAAATTTTTCTCGCTCGCCAATTTGAACTTGTCCGAGGCGGTCTGCACCGAATGAAACAGCTTGTCCGGTTCTTCCTGCAGGGCGATTTCTTTGCTCACAATCTCGTTGAGCATGTGGTTCTTGTTCGGCTGGCCCAGCTTCTTGCTGGTTTTTTCAAACATGATGCGGCCGTCTTTTTCAGGGCTGCAGGTATAAAGCTCGTCGATGAGCGTCTTGGTCTTGGGGTTGTAGATCAAAACCCGGTGAGACTCGGAGAGAATCCAGGAATAATA
>JABDGD010000076.1:0-1408 GCA_013286205.1 Candidatus Firestoneibacteriota bacterium
TTTTCAAATGAAGAGCGCTCCATTGAGAAGGAGGCTTTTTGAATGGCGGGAGCGATGCAAACGGCTTCCACCTTTTCCTTATCTAGAACACGCATGGTTTTAGATATTGGAGAATACCGAGATAAAACGGCGTGATGAATTTTATGAGAATGGGAATGAGCCGCTGCAGAAACGCTGTTGTTTTGGCCGTTATGGGCATAAACAATAACGGGCCTGAAAGCCGAAGCCAGCATGACCAGAAGGACCAAGCTGAGTTTTAATAATCGAAAGGGATGACGCATGCGTTAGGCTCCTGAAATGAAACCCTGCTTCAATAGGTTAGACGGAATAGGCCTGTTAAAAGTTGCAAGTGGTGTTAAAAGCCTTTAAATGAATATATTTGGTACGATTCAAGAACTCTGCCGTAAAATAACCATCCCTTATCAAAGGGGGCACCCCGTCTGGATGGGATCGCCCCAATGTCTTTGTTATATTTTAGTTATGAAGTTGGGGCATTAGCTCAGCGGTTAGAGCAGGGCACTCATAATGCCTTGGTCCTCGGTTCGAATCCGAGATGCCCCACCATTTTGTTCCAGTGTTTTAACGCTTCAATCGACACAGAAATTCCCTCCGTGCGTCTAAAAAACCATGAAAATAAACAATCAACCAAACGGCGTTTTATCTTCTTCTTTTCAGGGATTTTGGGAATGGCTGGGGCTTTTTTCAATTTTAGTTCTAGCGGCAGGGCTCAGGCTTTGGGGCCTGGATCAAAACGGCTTCGGCAACGTCTATTACGCCGCGGCGGTCCGCAGTATGTTGATGAATTGGCACAATTTTTTCTTCGCCTCCTTTGACCCGGTGGGCTGGGTCACGGTGGATAAACCGCCGGTTTCGTTATGGATTCAAACCCTTAGCGCCAAGCTTTTGGGTTTTAGCGGGTTCAGTATTATTTTTCCTCAAGTTGTCGAAGGCACTTTGTCGGTCGCTTTGATCTATCACTTAGTGCGACGCCGGTTTGACGCCTGGGCCGCTTTTATCGCCGCTTTAGCCATAGCGGTGGGACCCATTTGCGTAGCGGTGGACCGCTATAACAATACGGACGAGTGTTTGATGTTCGTGATTATTTTGTCCGCCTGGGCCATGTCTTTGGCGGTAGAAAAAGCGAACCGTGGCTGGCTTCTGCTCACCATGGTTTTGGTGGGAATTGGTTTTAATACCAAAATGATGGTGGCTTTTATTGTGCTGCCGACTTTTTATTTTCTCTATTGATGACTCGCAAGTCACTGAACCCTATATAGTTGGGATCCTGATGTTCGCCAAAAGAAAATGTATGAAGGGATTTAAGCCAGCCGATTTCGGTAAGGAACCGGTCTTTTCCAGGTCGAAGCGTAATCATGGGTTGATCCTTAAGATGAGATGAGTCTCACCA
>JABDGD010000076.1:1418-2580 GCA_013286205.1 Candidatus Firestoneibacteriota bacterium
TCCCTGGAAACGGCGCTTCGCGGATTTAACTATCGCGTCTATTGTTCTGTCGATGGTGGCCCTGTCCTGGCCTCTAGTTGTGGATTTGACACCCGCCTCAAAGAGGCCTTTTGTGGGAAGCACTCAAGACAACTCGATGTTGAGTTTGACCGTGGGTTGGAATGGTTTTCAACGATTACTCTCACGCCGCCGGGGCGGCGCGGCACCTGCGGCAACGCCAACCGTAACCGCTAACGCGGCAACAACGGCTTCGGCTGATCCGGCGCAGGGTGCTCAAGCGGCCGCGCCTAATTCATCCAACGCCGCGGGCCCTGTTTCTCAAAACCGCCGGGGTGGACGCCGTGGAGAATGGGAACGGGGCAGCCGGGTCCGCTGCGCCTGGCCGACCCGAACATGGCGGGGCAAATTATCTGGTTCTTGCCGATTGTCTTGTTAGGACTTTGGGCAGCCTTTAAAAAAGAACCGCTTCATTGGCCGATCAACGCCACGCATTCAGCGCTGCTTTTATGGTTCGGATGGTTTCTGATTTATGGTTTGGTCTTCAGTTTCATGAAGGGCGGCATGCATACCTACTACATCGTCATGTTGGCGCCGCCTCTTTCAGCCTTAACCGGTATTGGGGTCAGGGCCCTGTGGATATCGTTCAAAGCCGGGGATAAAAATTGGTTTTTGCTTCCCCTGGCCTTTTTGTTGACGGTGATTTGGAAGGTTTATATTTGGTCGGTCGTTAATGGGCCTGGTGGCTTTGCGCGGCGCGGTCCTCAAAGAAAAAATTTCACCCCGCTGGATGCCGACCTCTTTTGTGGTGGGGTTGGTGATTCTTTTTATTTCTCCCGCTATTTGGTCTTTAAGCGCGGTTCTGGCGCCCGACCGGGCGGTTGAGGCTAATCCCAATTTGCTTTCAGGCGGAGAGGGCCGGGGCTTTGGCGGTCCTGGTTTTGGGGGCGATGCCAATAATGAGAAGCTGTTGGCTTTTTTGGAAACGCGCGAACAGAATCCCAAATATTTGGTGCTGGCTCAAAATAGCCAGGCCGTATCTTCGATCATCATTAACACGGGTAAACCGGCCATCTCTATCGGTGGATTTATGGGCGGCGACCCGACGATCACGCTCGATCAATTCATTCAAAAGGTGAATGACGGAGAGTTCCGTTATATTCTC